>CAZWBH010000031.1:0-23053 GCA_964632155.1 uncultured Mailhella sp. | reverse complement strand
AAGAAGCTCAACGTCATTCAGAACTCCGCCGCCTGGAAGTCCACAAAACCCTTCCAGGCGCTGAAATCATGGTGCAAAAAGCTCATCATAAAGGGGTAATATTCCGCGAAAGAGCCGTTCGGGTACATTGCATCTTTCCTGCTCCTGTTTATCTGGCTTCCGGGTTTTTCTTCGTTCTGGATTTGACGGAACAAAGATGTTCCGGTTGTTCGGCAAGCGACGTTGCGGGAAAGAGACGCTTTTGGGTGAGTTCCGAAAAGTTCGTTTTGGATTCCCAAGGGCCGAAGCGCAAAGTTCATTGAACGCATGAATTTTTCCCATTCCGGGAGAGTTCGTCCTTGAGATAATTTTCACAGAAAAAGCATCAAAATTTTCAGATAATTGCTTTCAGAATTTCATTTCTGAAGGGTATTTCCCATTCTGGAAACGCCTTGACTTCACCCTTGTCTCCTTTATATGTTTTGCATAAATGGCAGGAGGGCGGTTGCGTGCGTTCATATCCTAAAAAATACATCTACTCTTTTCCCGAACTTCTCAAGGAAGTGGAGACCCTTCGTCAGACGTTCAATATCATACGGCTTGTTTCTCCGGAAGAGTGTCAGAGCTATCACATAGGCGAATCAGGCATTGTTTGCAACGGATACTGCGGTCTTTTGTGGAATCATACCGGAGAATGCGAAAACTGCGCCCCTCGGGAAGTAATCGCCACGCGCGGATGCAATTCCCGGCTAGAGAATGCGGGCAATCGCACCTATATTGTCATTTCCAAGTACGTTCAAATGGATGGACGCCCCTTTACCCTGGAACTTGTTATGGAGCTTACCTGCATGGCGTGGCTTGGCGAACAGGAGTATGCCCTTGACCAGATCCGGCGCCTTCAGGAAGAAAATTCCCGCCTTCTGCGAGACCCTCTTACGAATTGCTACAGCCGTCATTATATGGATACCCTTTTCCAGCATTTTTTGCTGGAGGGTCAGAACAACCGCCTAGAACTGTGTGTGGCGCTTGTGGATCTGGATGAATTCAAGGACATCAACGATACCTACGGGCATACCATAGGCGACGAAGTCCTGAAAAGTTGCGCCCATTTCTGGATGAAATACTTTGACGTCCGCAAGCACAGTTTTATTACCCGCTATGGCGGCGATGAGTTTATCATTACGGCGCTGGCGGGCAACTATGAGGAATTCTGCCAGCACATCAAGGCGCTGGACAGATCCATGCGTAAAAGCATTTTGCTGGACAGCGGCCAGAATATTCCCTTCTCCTTTACGGTAGGTTGCGCGCATATCGGCGAACTTGAAGCGCAAAACATTCCCCCTTCCTGTGCCGCACTGGTCTCTTTGGCGGATAAACGCATGTACGCCGGAAAGCAGTCCGGCAGATCGTCCATCACTACATAATGAGACGCGGTTCCGCGCATCACTGTCCATTTCCTTCTTTCTTTTTTACCGTTTGCGCAACCCTTGTCAGCGTGGCATCGCCTTCCAACGGCGCTCAACGCGTGCCTGATTATGTTCCCTTTCTTTGCAGACTCCGGTCTGTCATCAGAGGGATGGCGTCAAGTTTGGCAGGCTTTCAGCGATGCGGTGGGAAGGCGCAAAAAAGCGATGACTGTTTTTGAAAAGTCAAGTCTGACCGCCTGAGAATGTCCGCCCTTTTTCAACGGCTTTCTCCCGCTTCAGGACGGACTCGGCAAAATCTTTAAAGTATCGCCCGCGCCCCTGATTTTATTGAGAAAACAGCTGGTAACTTCTCCCTGTTTCAAATTCTTCACAATGCGGTGGGTGCATCCTTTACAGATTTTTTTCAAGGAAGAGATGCTTCGGGTGATCGATAAGTCCCCCGACTTTCATCGCCGCAGAGGCAACCGTGCGAAAGCCCAGATTCTGATACAGCGAAACAGCGGGAATATTCTGTGATCCTGTGTCAAGCCGGATGGCCTTGCAGTTGCGCAGTCCTGCCTGTGCCTCAAGAAAGCGTACCAAGGAAGAGCCTATGTGCCTGCCCTTCCATTTCGGGCGCACCATGAGAAGATGAATGACCATGACGCGTGCCATGGGGAGGCTCCAGGGAATTTTCTGATATTCCTCAGGCTGGTTTTCATCGGCAATGATGCTCCCCGCGATTTCGCCGTTTTCCTCGCTGACATACAAATTTCCGGCAAGGAGGGCCTGTTCGGCGTCTTTCTTTGTGGGATACACGCCTTTTTTGAAAACGGTGAAGGCGCCGTGTTCGCTTTCATAGGCAAAATGTTCGTTGTAGGACTCTTCAATCGCTATGAGATCCTCGAGAGTTCCCCGGCGAATCATGGTATTCTCCTCCGTTTGCACGCGAAAAAAGGGGGGAACGCCCCCCTTAGGTTCTTTATGAGAAGTTGCTTTCTTTGCGTTCCTTGTGGGGACGGCGTTCCGCCCTGCGTTCCGCGCGCCGGTTCGTATCACTGTCTCCCCTGTCGTGACGGACAGGGCGGCTGGCATCGCCGGATCTCCAGTCCACACCCTTTTCCTCAAGGAGAACGGCCTTGCGGCTAGCGCGGATACGGTCGCCGTTGATCTCAATGACCTTGACCTTCATGTCTTCACCCGGGCGTGCCACGTCCTCGGTCTTTTCCACGCGCTTGGTGTCCAGCTGGGAAATGTGTACGAGCGCTTCAAGATTAGGCAGAATTTCCACAATGGCTCCGATTTCCAGAACGCGCTTTACCTTGGCGACATAGTTCTTCCCGATTTCCGCGTGCTGGTCATAGTAGAGTACCATTTCCCTGGCGGTTTTCAGGGAATCCTGTGTGGGGGCAAAGATGGAGACGCGTCCGGAATCCTCAATGTCGATGGCCGCGCCTGTGGCGCTGGTGATGGCTTTAATATTCTTGCCTCCCGGGCCGATGATCATGCGTATGACCTCGGGGTTCACGAACACTTCCTCATGCTGGGGAGCGTATGGAGAAAGTTCCTTGCACGCAGGCATGGCACGGGCCATGACGTCAAGAATGTGCAGGCGGGCCTCCCTGGCCTGAGCCATGGCGCGGGCCATGACCTCAGTGGGCAGGCCGTTGATCTTGATGTCCATCTGTATGGCGCTGATGCCTTCGGCCGTGCCGGCGATCTTGAAGTCCATGTCGCCCAGGGCGTCCTCATCGCCGAGTATGTCGGTCAGCACGGTATAGCTGTCTCCGTCTTTGATAAGCCCCATGGCCACACCGGCCACGGGAGCGGAGATGGGTACGCCGGCGTCCATGAGGGAAAGACAGCCGCCACACACCGCGGCCATGGAGGATGATCCGTTGGACTCCACGGTATCGGAGACGACACGGATGGTATAGGGGAAAGATTCCGGTGAAGGAAGAACGGCCTTGAGTGCCCGCTCCGCAAGGTGCCCGTGGCCTATCTCGCGGCGGGATACGCGCACGGGCTTGACTTCGCCCACCGTAAAGGGTGGGAAGTTGTAGTGCAGCATGAAACGCTTGTTTTCATCGCCGCTCAGGGTATCCACCTTCTGTTCATCGGCTGAGCTACCCAGAGTAGCGACGGCAATGGTCTTGGTCTCGCCGCGGGCGAAGATCACGGACCCGTGGGCGCGGGGCAGGACGGCGGTCTCTATTTCGATGGGGCGCACGGTTTTGGTGTCGCGGTTATCAATGCGCGTGCCTTCGTTGAGTACACGTTGCCGCACGAGTTTCTTTTCCAGGTGCTCAAGCACTTCGCCAATGGCCGCCTGGGCTTCGGCGTTTTCGCCGTAGCGCTCATCCGCGGCCATAAGGGCCTTCACCTTATCCTTGACGGCTTTGCGGGCGTCTTTGCGGAGCATTTTATCCGCGGTGCGCAGGGCGTCTTCCATGCCGGATTCAAGGGCAAGTTTTTCCACATAGGCAAAAAGTTCCGGGTCGTCTTCCTTAGGGACAAATTCGCTCTTGGCCTTGCCCGCCAGTTTGACCAGTTCTTCCTGCGCGTTGATGAGAGGTTGGATGGCCTTGTGCGCCCAATTCAGCCCTTCGATGAGATCCTCTTCCTTGACCAGCTTTGCCTCGCCTTCCACCATGACCACGGCGTCGCGGGAGGCGGCCAGGACGATGTCCATGTCGGAACGCCTGAGTTCTTCCGCGGTGGGATTCAGCACAAACTGCCCCTCCACGCGGCCAAGGCGTGCGCCCGCCACAGGCCCGGCAAAGGGGATGGAGGAAAGGCAGGCAGCGGCTGAAGCGGCCGTGATGCACAGAACATCGGGGTCATTCTCGCCGTCCGCGGAAAGAACCGTTGCCAGCACCTGAACTTCATTGCCGTAGCCTTTGGGGAAGAGCGGGCGGATGGGGCGGTCGATGAGCCGTGCCACCAGGGTTTCATGATCGCTGGGGCGACCGATTTCGCGGCGGAAAAAGTTCCCCGGGATGCGCCCCGCCGCGTACATGCGTTCGGCGTATTCCACGGTAAGAGGAAAAAAGTCCCTGGGAGTATCCAGTTTGGCCTCGCAGATGGTGACAAGAGCCACTGTTCCGCGGCACTGAATCCAAACGGCGCCGTTGGCCTGACGGGCCACGCGGCCTGTTTCCAGAATAATTTCCTTGCCGCCGGCTTTGGCGGTGACACGAGTATTTGTGAGCAGACCCATATTTTCTCCAGAGGGAAGGAGAGTCCGAGGAAAGGGACGAGATCCGGGAAGTCCGTTCACGCCGCTTTTCGCGGATGCTCCTTCCTCGCTTTGAAGGTTGTTGGAAAGACGGAAGGCCAAAAAAAAGCAGGGGGAACAGTTGCTTCCTGCCCCCCTTGCCTTTTGGAATACTACTTGCGCAGTCCAAGTTTCTCGATGAGTGCGCGGTAGGATTGTATGTCAGTTTTTTTCAAATAATTCAAAAGATTGCGGCGTTTGCCAACGAGCTTCAAAAGGCCGGTACGGGAGTGGAAGTCCTTTTTGTTGGCCTTGAAATGTTCGGCCAGGCCATTGATGCGGGTGGTAAGCAGAGCGATCTGCACTTCGGCGGAACCGGTATCGCCTTCATGCCTGGCGTACTGGGCAATAACAGCCTGCTTCTGAGTGGAATCCATAGCCACAGCGGTATCCTCCTCTCTGGCGAATGCCAGAGGTTTATGGGGTAAAAAGCCCCCGCAGTACAGTCCAGACAGGACGATCCCTGTCCATGCGGGCCTCGGCCAGAGCCAGCGCCTCCCCGCCGCACGCCTCGATAAGCGCGCGTTCCCCGGGCCGGAACGTCCCGAAGCCGGGAAGATGGGGTATGGCGATGCCATTACGGACATCGGTTTCCTGCCTGACGTTGACGGAAAGAATTTTCCAGCCCGGCAGAGCGGCGCGTATGGGCATCAGCCATTGCGGCAATTTTTCAGGCTCAGCCAGGACGTCGTCCAGCGTGCGGGCGAGATCCAGACCAAACGGGTGGCTGTATTCCCGGGTCAGTTCCGTGAGTATGGCTCCGCACCCAAGTCGCATCCCCAAGCTGTGGGCCAGGGATCGAATATAGGAGCCAGAACTGCACGTTACCCGGAACCGCACGTCCGGCAGATTCACCCATTGAACCTCGGCGTGCGAAATATGTATTGCCTTTACCTTTTCCGGCACTTCTCTGCCGGCACGGGCCAGTCGGTAAAGGGGCTGCCCATGATGCTTTGCGGCGGAGTATGGCGGAACGGACTGTTCCGTCATCTCGGGCCAGGCAGCCACTTCCCTTCGCGCGGCCTGCTCCAGCGGAGAACCGTGAGCAAGCGCGTTCTTGTCCAGGGGAGTTTCAGCAACTATGGCACCTTCGACATCCCAGGTATCGGTGCGCAGACCCAGCCTTAATGTTCCGGCATAGATCTTTCTTCCGCCCTCCAGAAGATATCCGGAGAGTTTGGTGGCGTTGCCGAGCAATACCAGAAGCACGCCTGTGGCCATGGGATCCAGGGTTCCCGCATGACCTATTTTTTTTTGCCCCAGACGTTTGATACGAGACAGGCACTGTGCTGAACTCAGTCCGCCAGGCTTGTTAAGTACCAGTATGCCGTGTTGCTGTTCCATAGGCGAGAGGGTTTTTTATACTGTTTTTTTATAGAAGTCCAGAACATTAATGCCCAAAAGCGTCACCCTGGAAGCAGAATGTTTTCAACGCGTTTAAAAAGGCGGCGTTTTCCGCGTCAGGGAAGGAAAAGGGTGCGGAGAGGCATGAAAAGCTCCAAACCATCAAGGGAAAGGGGCCTTCAGAGGGGAATTCTTTCGAAGCTGTTTCAGCGGCTATCACTAAACAATGCCGTGTTCGCCCGGGCGCTCGTAGTCGTCTTTTTTGACGGCCTTGCGCTGATAGAGCGCAACGTCGCCAAAGGCGATGAGTATGGGCGAGGCCATAAAGATGGAAGACCATGTACCGAAGATGACGCCCATGGTAATGGTGAAGGCAAAGTCGTGGATGACGCTACCGCCCAGAATGAAGAGGGCAAAGCTGGCCAGCACCGTGGTGGAAGAGGTCATGATGGTTCTGGCCAGAGTCTGGTTGACGGATTTATTGATGATTTCGGCCATGGAAGGCTTAGATCCTTTTTCCGGAATGGCGCGCAGATTCTCGCGGATGCGGTCGTAAACAACGATGGTGTCGTTGATGGAATAGCCCACAAGGGTGAGGAGCGCGGCAATGACGTTGAGGTCAATCTCCACGCCCACAAGGGTGAGGAGACCGAGGGTGATGAGTACGTCGTGTATGAGTGCGATGATGGCGCCCAGGGCAAAGTTCAGCTTGAGCCGCCAGCAACAGAGCAGAGTGACCACAAGACCTATGGCCACACCCCAGAGGCGGTTGAAACCAAGATAACCCGCGCCGGAAACAGCCGCCCACATGACCGCGGCCATGGCTCCAGCCATGAACCAGCTGTGTTCGAAACGACCGGAGATGTAAACGGTGATGAGCAGAACGGCGTAGAACAGAGCCTCAATGGCCATGTTGCGCAAGTCGTTGCCAACTTTGGGTCCAACGGATTCCAGACGGACAATGGAAGATTCATTGTCCGGTATGCTGGACTTCAAGGCTTCGGAGACATTGTGCCGAAGGTTCTGGTTGTCCGCGGCTTCAGCGGCGGAAAAGCGCAGAAGGTAGTCGCGGTCTTCGGCACCCACCTGCTGAACGGTGAGACCGTGAAGATTCACGTTCCCCAGGGCATTCTTCACCTGTTCATCGGGAATGGGTCTTTCGAACTGTACCTGCACCATGACGCCGCCGGCAAAGTCAACGCCGTAGCGGAGTCCGCCGTTCCAGGCGATGGCGGCAAGGCCGATAAGGATAAGAACAAGAGAGATGCCGTAGGCGATGCGGCGAAAGCCGGCGAAGTCTATGCTGGTCTGACGGGAAAGTAAGGAAAAAGACATACAAGACCTCCTGCCTAAACGCTGATCTTCCGGCCGCCATTGGCCTGCATCCAGAGTTCAAAAATAACGCGCGAAACGAAAATGGCGGTGAACATGGATGCCATGATGCCAAGGGACAGCGTGACGGCAAAACCACGGATGGGTCCGGTGCCGAACTGGTAAAGTATGGCCGCGGTGATGAGCGTGGTCAGGTTCGAGTCGGTGATGGAGATGCTGGCGCGGCTGAAGCCGGCTTCCACGGCTTCAAGGGCGGTAAGCCCCAGCTTGAGTTCTTCGCGTATGCGTTCAAAGATAAGCACGTTGGCGTCTACAGACATGCCAATGGTGAGTACAATACCCGCGATGCCGGGAAGAGTGAGCGTGGCGCCAAAGAGCGTCATGCCGGCCATGAGTATGGTCAGGGTAAAGCAAAGCATGAGGTCGGCAATAATGCCGGAAAGCCCGTAATACACGGGCATGATGATGAATACGGCCGCCGCGCCTACAAGGGAGGCCTTGATGCCGCTTTCTATGGATTCGCGACCCAGCGACGGGCCAACGGTGCGTTCTTCCAAAATGGAAACGGGCGTGGGCAGAGAACCTGCGCGCAAAACAATGGCCAGATCCTGCGCCTCTTCCGTGGTGAAATTGCCGGTGATGGAGGCGCGACCGCCGGCGATGCGATCCTGGATAACCGGGGCGGAATAGACCTTGCCGTCCAGCACTATGGCCATGCGCTTTTTAATGTGTTCGCCGGTGATGCGCTCAAAGTTGTTGGCACCGCGGTTATTGAACTCCAGCGCCACATAGGACTGACCAAACTCATTGAAGGCCGGGCGCGCGTTGGTAATGTCCTCGCCGCCCATGAGGGCTTCACTGTCCAGCACAATGGAACTTTCATGCTCTTCGCCCAGACGGTCGGTGGTGACAAAGGGGAAGCGGGCCGTTCCCGCGGGAAGCATGAGAGCGCCAGAGTCCACATCATCGCGCACCAGGTGAAATTCCAGATGCGCCGTCTGGCCGATAATCTGTACCGCGCGTTCAGAATCCGTCATGCCCGGGAGCTGTACCTGCACCTGATTATCGGACTGTTTGCGAATGTCGGGTTCCGCCACGCCAAACTGGTCGATTCTGTTGCGTATGGTGCGAACTACCTGATCCATGGTCATGTCTTCCGTCTGCTGGCGCGCGGGCGCGGAAAGATCATAAACGTAGGTACGCCCCGAGGCCGTATCGTCGACACTTGTCTGATGCAGGTTGGGGAACCACCTGGCCACCATTTTTTCAAAGGCTCCGGCCTGGTTTGTGCGGGGCAGAATAACTTCCAGATTGCCGTTGCCGTTTAGGCGGGGTTTGATCAGGGAAATCCTTTCTTCCGTCGCGCGGGCGCGCAGATCCTGACCGGTCACGGAAAGGGCGTTTTGTATGGCCTTGTCCACATCAACGCCCAGGGTCAGGTTCATGCCGCCCTTCAAATCCAGGCCCAGGTTAATGCGGTTCTGGATAAGCGAACCAAGAGGGGAAGCGCCAAAAAAGGGCAGATTGGGGAGGGCATACATCAGAACGCCAAAGAGAGCCACAACGGAGAAGGCCAGGCGTAAGCGCAGAGCTTTCATGAGAAGATCCTTGGAAAATGCATGTCTAAGAAAAACACAAAAGACCGCCGCGCCTTGAATGCGCAGGGCGCGGGAGCCTGAAAAAGGGCGGAAAAGGGCTATTTCTTTTCAGCGGGAACTTCTTCGGCGGCCTTGTTGAGCGCCTTGGGGTCGTAAGTACTGCTGATGAAGCCGCGGGGCACGCGTACCTTGGTATCGCCAAGATCCACAACGAGGATGTCGCCTTCCACATCCACAATACGACCAAGCAGGCCGCCGGAGGTGATGATATAGGATCCCTTGCCCAGTGAGGACAGCATGGCCTTGTGTTCCTTGTTGCGTTTCTGCTGGGGGCGGATGAGCAGAAAATAGAATACCGCGAACATGAGGATAAGAGGAACGAAGGAGGCGAGGGCGCCCATGGGGCCTTCGGCGGGAGCCGCGCCCGAGGATCCGGCGGCGTAGGCGATGGTTGTAAGCATAAATTCTCCATTCTTGAATTTTGCGGGGCAGGATCCCGCAACGTAAGGACGTTTTCCTTCTTACCCTGTTACAGCTTTTTACGCAATGGGAAGTTCTGACGGGAAGGTCAGGGCAGGCGGACGAGGGTAATATTTGGCTGGTAAAGGTGTCCACGGAAAAAGACCAGCTGGTCTACAAGGGCATGGCTATGGCTGTGCCGTTTGAAGAGCTGAAAAAGGTTTTCTCGGTGGACTGGAAGGCTGAGTATGTTTTTGTTGACAGTCATGTTTGGCCGAAGCTAATGGAGAAATTGGGGTACCAATGATTTATTTCTGTTTAGGATTCATCGCAGCAGTGCTTATGTCTATGGTTATATGGTTGCATTTATTTTACATAATGAAGCCACCGTATTAGTTTTTCTATTAAGTGCTAAAGGGTGATAGCACTTGCTAACAAAATATAAGGCCGCAAGCTTGATCAGACTTGCGGTCGTTCCACTTATATAAGGGGCCGACTCCGCCAGGATCCAGGGTTCGTGCATCGCAGGACGACACGAGGGGGTCTAATAAAGCTTGGTTCGTTACAGCTAAAAAATGAGCGCCACCGAGAATTTTCCCAGTGGCGCTTTTACCGCTACTTGGTCGTAGCAGGAACCGCAGGAGCGGAAACCTTTTACGATTATGGTATCGAAGGTCGAGCATACGTTGCGCCATAAAAACGCATAGGTCAGCTTTTGAAGTTCTCATACGGTTTTTCCTTTGTAAGGCCAGGCTGACCAGCCTTCTTTCATAACTCGGTAAGCTATAACGCCAACATCCCAATCAAAGAGATTTAGGTCTTCTTCATAGTACTCATCTTCTTTAGATGCGTCATCCACGAAACAGAGATGTCGCGGGCCAAAACTCAAAGGTTCGTTACCCGGGTGAGCGCAATCTCTTTTTGCAACTTCCAGCTCTTTTTCATTCATCTCCATTATGGTTTCGTATCCACAAGCAAGGACAATTCTTTTTTCTATGATACCAAGAACTTCCCATGTCCACATGAAATTCAAACGCCCGCTTGGATAGATAGTCATACCAACTATATATTCTTTAGCTTGCCCAAAATCCTCTTCACATGTACGGTTATAATCTTTGAAGTTTTTGTGCTGCCAGGCGATAAGTCTAGGTAAAGAAGTGTCAAATTTATCGTTTATAACGAGATTTTTTCTGTTTTTTATTCCTGCGCTCGTTATCCTTTCCCCAAGTCCCATACGTTTCAGGTAGTAACGGTGAATACCAAAGTACAGCTTCTGCTGGTTACGTCGGGGACGGTATGGGCTAATAAAACTGATCTCCACCATCCAAGGGTTTACTATGGTTACCTTTATAGGTTTTTTCCTTGGATCAATGAGTTCCATTATGCGGTCTGTTGGTTGCATAGTTACATCCTTATCACTGGTTTAATAGGTCTATTGCCGCTACTTTCTCAAGTTCCGCAGTGAGAACGTTTTGCCCTTGTTTCGTAATCATAATGTCCCCCCAAAGAACGGTTAAAGGTTTTCCTCCTACGTTTATTTTACCAAGCTATTGGCTGTTTTTCAACTAAGTCCTTGTCACAAAAACCACACACTTTTATGGTAACTTGATTTTTAAGTGGGTTTTTCTCTGTCCAGACACTAAAAAACTTAGATAACTGCACACAATATTGATTTAAGTTTCTGTTGAGTCTCATAGCCATGCCCCTGCTTTAGGATACCAATGATTTCTTTTTGTTTGGGTTTTGTCGCCGCAGTACATGAAAAATTTAAAGAAGTATTACGTTAATATGCTGGCATTTAAATCTTTTGAAAATGAAGCCCGTTTTTTTCATAGGGATGTATCATTCTCCTGAGCTGACTCCATGCAAATTTTCTCTTTTTCTCCGTTTCGGCCACTCACTCCCTGTTTTTTGCGAATAACGGATCCCGCTCCCGGGCATTGCCGTTTCACGCCGCTTCGTCTATGATGTTTTCTCTTTCCTTCAACCCTGTGCAGAATCATGACCGCACTCTTTATCACTGTTGCCCTGGCCCTGTCCGTCTCCGCACTCTGTTCCATGCTGGAGGCCATGCTTTATTCCCTCTCGTGGACGGCGCTCGAAAAGATGCGGGAAGACGGTTCAAGAACGGGGAGTTTGCTTCACAGCCTGCGCTCCAACGTTGATCAACCCATCTCCGCCATTCTCACCACAAACACCATCGCCAACACGGCAGGCGCCTCCATCGCCGGAGCGCTGGCCGCTTCCGCCCTGGGAGAAGACAAAAGCCCGGCCTTCGCGGCCTTGTTTACCGTACTCGTTCTGCTTTTCGGTGAAATTGTTCCCAAGACCCTGGGCGTATCCTACCCCGAAAAGCTCGGCAGGATCCTTGCCTGGCCTCTCTATGCGCTTACCATCCTGCTCAGGCCCATGACCTGGCTTTCGGGCATGATCACCCGCGCCATCACCCCAAAGTCCGGCACCCCTGAGGCCACGGAAGACGACATCAAGGCCATGGCCCGCATCTCGCGTCAGGCGGGAACCATACAGGGCTACGAGGAAATCACCATCCGCAACGTCCTTTCTCTGGATCAGAAACACGTACACGACGTCATGACACCACGCACCGTAGTATTCTCCCTGCCCGAAAAGTACACGGTGGAGCAGGCCTGCAACAACCCTTCCTTCTGGCATTTCAGCCGCGTTCCCGTTTACGCGAGGGACAATGAAGACGTGGTAGGCCTGGTTCTGCGCCGGGATGTGGTCATGCAGCGCGATGACAAGCGCGGACACAAAACACTGGCCGAAATCATGCGTCCCATACATTTTGTTCTTGAATCCCTCACTCTCGACAAGGTACTCGCGGAATTTCTGGAGCGCCACCAGCACCTCTTTGCCGTGCTTGATGAATTCGGCGGGCTGGCGGGCGTCGTTTCGCTGGAAGACGTCATGGAAGAAATGCTCGGCAGGGAAATCATCGACGAGAGCGACGTGGTAACCGATATGCGCGAAGCCGCAAGGGAACGCCGCGCACGGGCCGTGGCGCAACAGGCGCCCACTCCCCCCGCGGAAAACAGGAACGATTCTTCCTTGCACTAAGCCTGTAAATCTGGCAAAATTCCTCCGATGAAAAGGCTCAGGCGCCGTTCCCGTTTCGCGCTGTGAGCGCGATCACAGAAAGAAAGCCCGCCCGGCAATACTTTTCCTCCTACAACAAGGAGACAGTATGGCTTCAAAAAAACCTGGCATCTATATTCTGGCCTTTCTCCTCTTTGCGGGAAGTGTGGCTTTCATGGCCTGGTTCGCCTTGTCCGAAGGCGCCGTCTACCATCTCAATGTTTCCGAAGCCCTGGAAATTCCCGCGGGACAACTCAAGGCGGCACGGCTCTTCGGAGTCGCTTCCGATGATATCGTTGAATCCGAAAACGGTCTTGGCGCGGATTTCACTCTGGTCGATCTGGAACACCCTGAAAAAGGCATCCGCGTACATTACCGCGGAGTCTTACCCGACACCTTCGAACAAGGCGCAGAGATCATTGTGGAAGGCCGCATGGAAGGCGCGGACTTTGCTGCCAAAACACTCATGACCAAGTGCCCGTCCAAGTACGAAAAGGCAAACAGGGAAAAGGTCTGACGCCAAAACCTTCCCGATGATGCCCTTGCCTCTCTGAGGCGAGAATTTTTTGGAGAAACCATGTATCTTGCCGCCTACATCTGCTTGCTCGCCGCCGTTCTTCTTTCTCTTGCGGGTTCGGCCATCGGCGCGGCCCAGCTCTGGCAGGGGCGAACAACCGAATTGCGCTGGATGGAACGCACTCAGTTCTTTGGCAGTCTATGCCTCATGGCCGCCTCTGCCGTGCTTTTATACGCTCTGGCCGCAAGCGACTTCATGGTTGAATACGTTGCCAGTTATACGGAACGGGCACTCCCCCTCTTCTACCGGGTCACGGCGTTCTGGGCGGGGCAGGCCGGCTCTCTGCTCTTCTGGGCGCTCATGGTCTCGGCGTGCGGCACGGCCTTTTTGTTCACGCCTACCTATCGCCGTCTTTCCGAAGAAACGCGAAGCTGGTTTCTGCTTTTCTTTCTGGCCGTTATGGCCTTTTTTGGTTTTTTGCTCACCACCTGGAGCAATCCCTTCCTCTGCGTCACTCCCGTTCCCGCGGACGGCGGCGGACTCAACCCTCTGCTCCAGAACCCTGGTATGATCTTCCACCCGCCGCTACTCTTTTTGGGTTACGGCGGCTTTGTCATTCCCGGGTGCCTGGCGCTCGCGCAGGCGCTGTCTTCCCAAAAAGACGCTATGCACTGGCTGGAAGCGGCCCGGCCCTTCACCCTTACAGGCTGGCTCTTTCTCACGGCGGGCATAGTGCTTGGCGGCTGGTGGGCCTACATGGAACTCGGCTGGGGCGGCTACTGGGCCTGGGATCCTGTGGAAAACGCTTCCCTTCTGCCCTGGCTCATCGGTACCGCGGCGCTACACACCGGCCTTTTGGAATTGCGCCGCGGCAAGCTGCACAGGGTGAACATTTTTCTCATGGGTCTGACCACGGTCTCCGCCTTCTTTGCCACCTACCTTGTGCGCGGCAACGTGGTGAATTCCGTCCACGCCTTTGGCGACGGCGGCGTGGGAACGCCTCTTCTTCTCTTTGTCCTCGTCTCTCTCGCCCTTGTTTTCTTCATTGCCTTCCGCGCCCGAGACGCGCGCGCCGCTGCGCTGGGCGGGCTGGAAACGCGCGAGGGCTTCGTGGTCATGACGGTCTGGCTGCTCGTCGCCCTGGCGCTTATCGTGTTCCTTGCCACGCTCTGGCCGGTGATCAGCCGCCTCTGGGTTGATCGTCCCCTCGGGCTGAGCGCCAACTTCTACAATCAGGTCTGTCTGCCCCTGTTTACGGTACTCCTCGCGTTGCTCCTTGTCTGCCCATGGTTGCGATGGCAGGGCGGCTTTCGCCCCGGAAGAAAGCTTTTGTCTTGTCTTTTGGCCTTTGGCACTGCGCTCGCCGTACTCTGGATGAACGGCGTGACAAAGGCCCTTCCCCTCATGGCGGCCTCTCTTTCCATTGCCGTGATCGTTGGCATGGTCATGCGCTTTGCCGAACGCTCCACACGCGCTTGGAGTCCTTCCGTCATGGCCTGCCTTGTACACGCCAGCGCGGCTATCATGGCCCTTGCCATAGCCTTTTCCGGCCCGTACAAGCAGGAAGTGGAAGTGGAACTTGCCCCGCAGGGCGTGGCGCAGGCAGGATCATGGACAGTGACGCTCACGGGCCTGAACGAAGGGCGCGGCGTCAATTACGCCTTTATTGAGGCAGAACTTCAGCTTTCGCGGGAGGGGAAGGACGTTGCCGTGGTTCTTCCTCAACGTCGCCTTTACGATAAATTTCAGCGCGCCTTTTCTGAAGCGACAACCTACCCCAGCCTTGGCACGGAATTCTATGTAACGCTTCTGGGCCTGCATGAGGGAAAGGCCGTACTCCGCATGAGTGCCAACCCTCTTGTCAACTGGCTGTGGGCAGGCGGTGCTCTCATGTCCCTTGCCCCGCTCCTTGGCCTGAGTCGCAGACGCCGCCCCGCAGCCCTTGGAAGCGGCGAAGAAGGTGAAGGCGGTGGGAAGGGTGACGACTGACATGAACCCCAAACCCCTGCTGGAGCTTGCGGGCATAGCCAAGGCCTTTGGCCCAAGGTTGCTGTTTCGCCATGTGAGCCTTGCGCTTATGCCGGGGACGCTTTCCCTGCTTTCCGGCCCTAACGGCGTGGGAAAATCCACGCTTATGCGCATTATGGCCGGTTTGACTCAGCCCGATGCCGGACGCGTGGAACGGCAAACTCCCGTAGAAAAATTAGGGTATATGGCGCATACGCCCTTTCTCTATCCGGGCATGACAGCTTTGGAGAACCTGCTTTTCTGGGCGCGAGCCACAGGTCTGACGCGTGCTTTCGAACGCGCGCAGGCCAAACTTGCCGCCGCAGGTCTTGCCCGTCACGCTCAGGAAAAGGCGGGCGTCTTTTCTCGTGGCATGGCCCAACGCCTGAATTTAGCCCGTATGCTACTCCCCGAACCTGAACTCATACTGCTGGATGAACCCGCCACCGGACTGGATATGGAATCGCGCCGTATGCTTCTTGACGAAATGCTGGCGGCGCGGGAGCGGGGCGCGGCCATACTCTGGATCAGTCACAACGTGGAAGAAGATTCCCGTCATGCCGACCGCCTGTTTGTTCTGCGCGACCGCACGCTCCGCGAAGAGGGGGCTTTTTCATGCTGAAGTGCGCCCTTGCTCTCTGCGCCAAGGATCTTCGCCTGGCGCTCCTGCGCGGCGCCGGCCTTGTGCAGGCGCTCCTGCTCGGCCTTTTACTGGTCTTTCTCTTCAGCCTCTCTCTGGACGTCGGCGATACGCTCAGCCCGCAGGCGGCAGCAGCCATGTTCTGGCTGGCTTCGGCCTTTTGCCAGGTGCTTCTGTTCAATATGCTCTACGCCCTGGAAGAACGCGGGCAGGCCAGGCTTGGGCTTTTGCTTTTGCCTTCTCCGATGCAGGCTATCTGGTTGGGCAAGGCTCTGGCAGGAGCGCTACTTCTTTTTTTGGCGCAAGGCGTCTTTGTGCCCGCCGTCTTTGTCTTCCTAGGGCAACACCTTGGTGCCGGGTGGGACAGGGCGCTTCTGGGCATCGTTCTTGGCGACATTGGTATGGCGGCTTCGGGTTCTCTGTTGGGGGCGCTTTCTGTCGGCCAGTCCGGTCGCGAATCCTTGCTTTCCCTGGTGCTTTTTCCTCTGCTCGTGCCCCTGCTGCTCGCCGGGGTACGCCTGGTGTCCATGGGGCTATCCTCTGAGACCGGTCTTGAGTCCTGGCGCTGGATCGGGCTGGCCGCCTCCTTCGACGCCCTTTTTCTTGCCGCGGGGCTTGTCTTTTTTCCCTACATCTACAGCGGAGAAGACTGATGTTTCGTTCCCGCCTCGCTCTCCTTGCCCTGTGCGGTGCCCTTGCCATGGCTGTCTGCCAGTGGCTTGTCTACGGGTACGCCCCTGAAGAGCAGATTATGGGCATGGTTCAGAAAATTTTCTACCTGCATTTGCCTCTGGCTTGGTGGGGGCTGGTCAGCTTTGGCTTGGCCTGCGCCTCTAGCGCTCTCTATCTGCGCCGCCGCGACCAGAAGCACGATTTGCTTGCCGCCGCGGCCGTGGAAACCGGCATACTTTCCTGTACCCTGACTCTTGTCACAGGCTCCCTTTGGGCGCGCCATTCCTGGGGCGTCTGGTGGACGTGGGATCCAAGGCTCAGCACCTTTCTTGTACTCTGGTTTATCTACGCGGGTTATTTGGCCCTGCGCTCCATGCCCTTGCCAGAAGCGCGCCGCGCCGCCCTGTGTTCGGTGGTCGCCATTGTCGGATTTTTGGACGTGCCGCTGGTCTTCCTTTCCGCAAGGCTGTGGCGTTCCATCCATCCCGCGGTGTTCGTGGCCAGGGGCGGAGGCTTGGAGCCGGAAATGGCACTTACCGCGTTTGCCTGCACGGCGGCCTTCGGCCTTGTCTGGCTGGCCCTGCTTCTGCTCCGCTGGAGGCAGTTGCGCCTGACCAGGAGTCTTGATGTCATGATGTTTGAACAAATGATGGATGAAACGGACGGTCATCATAAAAGATAGAACCTTCCGCCCCTGGAGATCGCTATGTCTGCAATCAACTGGCTCATGGCGGCAAACGCCGCATTCTGGATAGGCCTGGGCCTGTATATAGCCTTTTTGGCCCGCGCGCAGAAGCGGTTGGAAAATCGCCTTCGTCAATGGGAGAACGCTCATGACTGACCGCATCCGCCGGTTTGTACTCGTTGCCGTCTCTCTCGGCCTTGCGGCGCTTTTTGTCTGCTCCCTTGTCTACCGCATGGGGGATCATCCTCTGGTTCGCCAGATTGCCGCTCCCTCCATGCCTGCCGAATCTTCGTTGGGGCTTCTGGAACGGAATCCCCATAACGTGGATGTCATGCTCAACATGGCTCAGCTGTTAGCCTCGCAGGGCGACAGTAAAGGCGCGCTGGCCATGCTGGAGCGCGCCGCCGTGACCGCTCCCTCGGATCCGCGCCCACCGTACCTTACCGGAGTACAGCTTGCCCAATCCGGGCAGTGGGAAGACGCCGCGCACGCCCTGGAGCGTTCCCTCTCCCTCAAAGACGACGCGCGCACGCGCTACAGCCTTGGGGTCATACTCCGCTACCATCTTCAGCAGGAAGAACGGGCGCGGGAACAGTTTGAAAAGGCCGCGCCCCTTTCCAACGATCCGGCGCTGACCGCACTCATTGAGACGGAGCGCAAAAAATGATCGTGCAAAAAGGGGACACCATAGCCGCCATAGCCACAGCGCCAGGCGCTGGGGGCGTGGGGGTGATACGAATCTCAGGGCCAAAGTCCAAGGCCATTTTATCCTCCCTGTTTTGCGCTTCCTCGCCCGCCTTTCGAGACTTTACGCCCCGTATGCTCCATCACGGCCATGCCCTCGACGCCGACGGTCGAAAGGTTGATGAGGTGCTGGCGGTGTTTTTCCCCGCTCCGCATTCCTTTACGGGCGAAGACTGCGCCGAAATACAGGGCCACGGCGGGATGGCCGTACTCTCGGCGCTGCTGGATTCCGCGCTTTCTCAAGGGGCGCGCATGGCCGAAAGAGGAGAGTTCACCCGCAGGGCCTTTCTCAATGGCCGCATGGATCTTTCTCAGGCGGAGGCTGTGGCCGAACTCATCGCTGCTCCCTCGCCGGAAGGCGTACGCCTGGCCTCGGCCAAACTTGAGGGGCTTCTGGGGCGCAGGGTTTCCGATCTGCGCGAAAGGCTGGAATATTTGCGCCAGCGCGTCTGCCTAGCCATTGACTTTCCGGAGGAAGAAGGGCAGTGCCTTCCGCCGCGGGAATTTATGGCCATTAACCAAGAAGTGATCGAGGGTCTGCAAAAGCTCCTCGCAGGTTACGAACGCGCCCGTTCCTGGAGGGAAGGCGCGCTTGTTGTGCTTGCCGGGCAGGTCAACGCCGGAAAGTCCAGTCTCATGAACGCCTTTCTGGGCCGACCGCGGGCCATAGTTACAGAAACTCCCGGCACCACCCGCGATTACCTTGAAGAGCAAACCGTACTCGCCGGGCTGCCCGTCAGACTGACAGACACCGCCGGACTTCGGCAAGAGAGCGAAGACGGCATTGAACGGGAAGGCATACGTCGGGGAAGGAAACTCGCTCTGGCAGCGGACTGCCTTCTGCTTGTACTCGACGGCTCTCTGGCGGCGCAGGGAGACAGCCCCCTTGAGCCTTTTTGCGCGGAAAAGGAGCTTCTTGAAGAACGGGGCAGAGAACGATGCCTCGCGGTGTGGAACAAGGTGGACAAAGCCCCCTTGCCCGCGGGCGTCGATTCTTTTTTTGGCACGCCGCTTTTGCCCGCATCCGCTCTTGAAGGAGAAGGACTGGAAGCGCTTGCTCAGGAAATCCGCAAAATATGCCTTGCCGCGGGCACGCTTTCCGAGGGCGACATTGCCCCGAACTTTCGGCAGACGGGCAAACTTCGACTGGCGCTCTCCGCTCTTGAGAAGCTCGAAGAAGCCATAGGCGCATCCGTTCCGCCGGATCTCTGCGCTCTTTATCTGGAGGAGGCCTCCGCGCACCTCGCGGATATCACTGGCCTGAATACCACGGAAGAGACGCTGAACAGTATCTTCGAGAACTTCTGTATCGGCAAGTAACGCGCTTGCGCCCCGGAGGCTTTTGGGGTAGGTTCAACCTATGTCTTTTTGCGCAGCTTCCCCCAGCCCTCTTTTCAGTGTTCGCAAACCTTCCTCCAATGGTGTATCCTCAGAGCCAGAACCTCCCCTCGTACCGACCTTGAGCAAGGAAGAAATCAACGCGCTTCCGATCCGTGCCTGGGAAGGCCCCGTATGCCTTGTGCGGAATGAAAAATCTTTGGACGCGGCACTCAGCGATCTTTGCAGGCAAAAAGTGCTGGGTTTTGATACCGAAACCCGCCCCGCCTTTGCCAGGGGGAAAAGTTTTCCTCCCGCCCTTATACAGCTGGCCACTGCCAGGACGGTATACCTCATTCAACTTGTTCATATCCCCTTCAATGAACGCATGGCGGCTCTTCTGGCCACCGCTTTCATTTGCAAGGCGGGCGTGGCCATAAACGATGACATGAAGGCCCTCACCCGCATTCGTCCGTTTCAATCCGGAGGCACGGTAGATCTTGCCGTCATGGCGCGCGCCCGCGGCATCCAGGCCCAGGGTTTGCGCACTCTGGCCGCCAGTCTTCTCGGTTTCCGCATCAGCAAGGGGGCGCGGTGTTCCAACTGGGAAAATCCGGAACTCACCGCGCAACAGATCAAATACGCCGCCACCGACGCCTGGGTGGGCCGCGAAATTTATCTTCAGCTCATTAAAAAATCAAGTCCGCCTAACGCGCTAGTTCCTGAATTTTGGAGAGGCCGTCCTTGAGTTCCTCCCGCATCCTTGCAATGAGCGCCGCGGCCTGCGGACTAAGATGCTTGTTATGCCTGGTCAGTATGCCGTTATGCACCGGAGGTAGCAGGCCTTTTAGAGGGTAGGCGCGCAGGCCTTCGCCCAGGTTGCCGTACTTGCTGGCAACAAGGCACAGTTCGTCCATGACGGCCACGCCCATGCCCTGCTTCACATACCTGAGCATAAGGTGATAGTTGTTCACGCTGAGTACCGTGTGCATGGGGTGAGAAAGGGAATCCAGCACGGTGTCAAAATACGGGTCGTCGCTGTTGTCGTCCATGTTTTCTGCAAGAAAAGAAATAAAAGGCAGGCGGGCCAGATCTTCCTTCGCGGGTTTGTCGGGCAGGCCAAAATCGTTATCTTCCCGCGCAATGAGCAAAGGCTGAGAGGTAAAGAGTTCTTCCATGCGGCAATTGGGTACCTCGCGCGTGACGCCGGTAAGCCCGAAGTCCACGCGCGAGCTGGACACATCCTCTACCGTTTCATAGGGCAGGGCGCGGCGTATCTTGATGCGCACCTCGGGGTGATCTTTGCGGAAGGCGGCGATAATGCGCACAACAAGCGCCGAAAAGGGCAGGTTACTGGAAATGCTGATGGTTCCGCGCAGTACCCCCGAAGGCGAACTGATGTCGGACTTCATGCCGCGCAAAAGCTCAAAGGTGGAGATGGTCCAGGCAAGTAGCCTTTCTCCCTCAGGTGTAATGCGCAGCCTTTTCATATACCGTTCAAACAAGACAGTGTTCAGCTCCTGCTCAAGCTGCCTTATCTGCCAGCTTATGGTTGAAGGGTTGCGGTTCATAAGCTGGGCGGCCTTTCGTATGCTACCGGTGTGCGCCGTGTAGTAGAAACCCCGCAATCGCTGAAAGAAATCTCCGCTCGACTCTTCTATCATTTCTTCTCTCCGTACCGCGCTTCCCTGAATTGCCGAAAGATGCCTTGCCGTTCAGCGGGAAAAAGCGTCATGCGGTTTCTTTTTTGGGAACTTTTCTAAAGGTCATGGTTCAGACGATATGGCGGAAGGAACGTTGCCCCCCGGAACTTCTTGAACGAATTCACGAAGCATATCTGGGAAGATTGTGCCCTTGAGCAAGAAAGTAATCAAGAAGCAAGTCAGAAAGAAACAGTTGTTTTCTTGATGGGAAATTTCACATAACATATTGGAATTAAAAAAGTTCTCAGGAAGGCGATTCTCTCGCTTCCGGCAAGCAGGTCGTTGCTCTCTGTCGAAGGGCTTAATTAATTCCGGGTCTCATTTTTCTATAAGCTGCGCCCTTCGGAAAGCCGGATCGGATCATCAAGGAAAAGCCGCTTCGCGCTTTTTTGACGGGAAAGATCTCCTTGAAAGAAGAACAAGCGTCTCTATATGCGGGGTCTGGGGGAAGAGGTCAACAGGGCGAACGGAGCGGATTTCATAGACGGGGTCAAGCAGGGCGAGATCACGGGCAAGGGTTGCCGGATTGCAGGAAACAAGGAGCAGGCGCGGCGGCTTATGCCTGAGGAGTGCCTGCACGGCGCGGACGTCCATGCCGGAGCGCGGCGGATCCGCAAGCACAAGTTCCGGTTCCTCAAAGCGCTGAAACCAGTCCTCCAGCGCGGCGGCATCCCCCGCTTCAAAGAGAAAGGCCGCGCATTCCTTCAAAGCCGCGGCGTTGGCCGAGGCCATGGACGCGGCTCGAGCGCCGATTTCCAGCCCCAGAACCACATCAAAATGTGGGGAAAGCGTCAGCGCAAGGCCGCCCACACCGCAGTAAATATCCCAGCACGACCTTCCCCATTTGCCGTTTGAGGCGGCGGAGAAGAGGCGGGAAGCCTCGTTTGCGGCGGTTTCGTAGAGGACTTCCGCGGCGGCGCTGTTCACCTGAAAGAAGGACTGATGATTCAGGCGAAAGGAAACGTTTCGCCCCTGAAGTGAGAGTACTTCCGTAAGTTCGCCCTCGCCAAGGATGAGTACCGTCTTCTCCCCGAAGGCAACGGGACTCTGCGCGGCGCGTACGCTATGGACAAAGCCGGTGATTCCCCATGGCCCGGAAAGAAGCGCTTCACCCAGGGCGCGGATTTTTTGCGTCGCGCGCGGGGCGGGCAGGGTAATGAGTTCCACAAGACAGGCGCCGTGCCGTGGCTCGCGGATAACGGTAAAACGGAGTATTTCGCTTTGTCCGGCGGCGTGTTGTTCACGGCGCCTGTCGGGGGCGGCACGGAGTCCGACCTTTTGGCAGAGTTCGCGCAGAGCCTGAAGCGCGGCCATGGTGCGCGGGGTCTGTAGCATACAGGCCGTCACCTCCACAAGGGTACGAGAACCCCTGGCGCGCAGACCCAGAATGGTTTTTCCGGCGCTGTTCGTGCCAAAGGCAAATTCCATTTTATTGCGGTAGCCCCATTCCCGCGATGCGGAGAGTACGGGCTGGACAAGTTCTTCAGAAATTTTCAGTCGACCAATGTGCGTCAGCGCATCATGGACAAGGCGCCGTTTCCAGCGGTGTTGAACATTGAGGGGAAGGCTCTGCCACGGGCATCCGCCGCAGAGTGCCGCGTGGGGGCAGAGCGCCGGGCGCTCTTCTGCAGACGACTCGAGAAGCGCCGTAAATTCTCCTTCGGCCATACGCTTTTTGACAGAAAAAAGACGAACGCGCACTCTCTGTCCGGCAAGCGCTCCCTGAACGAAAACCGTCATACCCTCGTTTGTGCGTCCCACGGCGCGCCCGTCCGGGGAAAAACCGCAGAGCGACAGTTCCAGTTCATCGCCTTTTCTGCAGGGCATGGTCTTCTCCTTTTCCGGTAAAACAATGCTTCCACTATAGGCAGCGAACGGGAAAAAGGCAAAATTTTCCGCAAGTCATTACTGTGTGCAGGCGTCTTGACATTTTTCTTTCCGGCGGGATATTTTTACACGGTATCGCTCATCCGGACAGAGTCCGAAACCCAAGCGCGGAAATGGAGGGAACCATGTTCGAACTTATCAGCAGCGCCATGCATTCCACAACTCAGGGTTTTGTTGGAGTGAGCTGTATTTTTATTTATTTTGCCGTCATGCTCTGGGCCATCGTCTTTCGCGTCAGGCGTGGAGAACATATGCACTGAAAGCTGCTCCAGCTGAAGGGAAATGGAGCAACTTTTATTATAATATTGTTCCTTTATAATACAGAGACCGTTGCGCGGCAAAATGCAATTAATATCTTGATATAATTATAAAAACATGATATTTTTTCTT
>CAZWBH010000030.1:0-23246 GCA_964632155.1 uncultured Mailhella sp. | reverse complement strand
GCTGTATTGCCCTTTGGCTTAGAATTTTAGCGTAACTCGTGTAGACACTCTCTAGAACTTTTTATTTGAATCATTACCAATTTCCGCTAAATTATTCTGGAATGACAAAACGTTGTTCCGCAGTTCCACTTCCCACCTGTAAAAACGCATGCACAAAGGAAATACAAAATTCCCGCTCACTTCTCTCTTCAAGGACTCGTCATGAACTGCCCCAATTGCCATGCCCATATTCCAGATGACAGCCCTGCCTGCCCTGACTGCGGGCAAAGTGTTATACGACCTCGCACAGTTATTGACCCTGAAATTATAAATGACGAAAACAAGGAGGATTCACACCAAAGAGAAAATCGGAGCTTCTATCGGCATATGGTGTTTACCCAAAGCCACAATAATCCGCTTCTGCCTTCCTGTCAGATGAGCCTCATTACCATTGGCCTGGCCTTTGCCATGGGCTTGAGCTATGGCGTTCTTGCCTTTATCGGCTTCCTTGTCTTTGCTTGTATCGCCAGGGTTCTGACCGTTCTTATTAACGTTCAGGCCATTATAATGGGGCGCCCCCTTCCCCCTTTGATCCTTCAATTTCTCTCTTGGTTCTGTTGCTGGGCACTGGTCTCCTGGCTGGCGTCCTGAGCTTCCCTTTCCTCTGCCAATAACGCATGAAAGAATACCCTTGTCTCTTGTCTACCCTTCCCTTGCCGAGTTCCTGTTTCTGGACTTGGACGGCACGCTCACGGATTCTTCGAAAGGCATCACCAGAGGAATTTTATCCACGCTTGAACGATTTGGCCTTCAGGAAGGTGATACTGCAAAAACTTCATCGCTTTATCGGCCCGCCGCTTTACCGCTCCTTCATGGAACACTACGGCTTCAGCAAAAAAAAGCCTATAAGGCTGTGAACGTATTTCAGAAATACGACGCCAACCGCGGAGCCTTTGAAAATCACCCCTATCCTGGCATCCCCGAACTTCTGAATTCCTGGGCAGAAAAGGGACGCACGCTCATCCTTGCCACTTCCAAACCGGAAACGTATGCCCGCCGCATTCTTGAACACTTTGGCATGGCCGGGAACTTTCAGCTTATTGTGGGAAGCGATATTGCCGAGACCCGCGTGGAAAAGAAGAGCGTTCTTGCATATGCCCTGGAACGCCTTGACCGCCCTGTGGCAGAAAACGCGCTTCATGATTGGGGACAGAAGACATAATGTCCTTGGGGGCGGCAAAGCACCGCATTCCCACCCTCGGCATGCTCGACAGCTTTGGCACAAGAGAAGAATTGGAAGAGGCCGGAGCATCTTGGATAGCACGCTACGTATCTGAACTAGCCGCAATCATGAAACCGTGCCGCTCTCCGTCTCCCTCCCCCTGACAAACGCTCAATGAACAAAAATGGAGCCTCCTGCTCCTCTCCTTCCCGCACAAAAGGTTAAGTTAGCCCCTTGTTTATTTTTCTAGAGTCTCCATGATCAGGTATGAATTGGTGAATACGCAGATATCCGCCGCAATGCTCATGGATTCACGCACGACCTCGGCAGGCTCCAGAGAAGTGTGCCGAAGGAGCGCTCTTGCCGCGGCCAGGGCGTAAGATCCGCCTGAACCAATGGCTGCCACCCCATCATCTGGCTCTATGACATCACCCGTTCCTGTGAGTATAAGTGTGCGTTCAAGGTTGGCAACAAGGAGCAGAGCCTCCAATTTGCGGAGATATTTGTCTTGGCGCCAGTCCTTGGCAAGTTCCACGGCTGCGCGGAGGAGATTTCCCCCAAATTCTTCAAGTTTTGCTTCAAAGCGTTCAAACAGAGTAAAGGCATCGGCCGTGGCGCCGGCAAAACCCGCTATGACCTGCCCGCGGTACAAGCGGCGCACCTTACGGGCCGTATGCTTCATCACCATGGCTTGCCCCATGGTTACCTGGCCGTCTCCTCCAATGGCAACGCCACGTTCATTGCGCACGGCAAGGATTGTTGTCCCATGTATTTCCATGCTTTCTCCCTTCCCTCATTGGGCTTTTTTCATGATTTTTTCACGTTCGAGGGCAATGCCTTCGTATTTCTTTACTGCTTCTTTTTCCTCAACGGTGTTCGCCGCTCTCTTGGCCTTTTCCGCAAGATTTTTGGCCTTGCGCGTATTGCCGCCGTACAATGCAGCGTAGGCAAGGTGCAGATACCCCTCGCTCAACTTCCGACTTGCCCCAAGAGAATGTCCGTACACGGTATGCACTTCTCTGTCTTCCGGAACAAAGCGCAAAACTTCTCTGTAATGCTGTTGAGCACTTTCACTCTTTCCGGATTCATCAAGGATGCGCGCGTAGTAAAAAAGGGCGTAGTAATCCTTGGGAACCAAACGCAGAGCTTCTTCGAGGTGCTTCTGTGCGCGCCCCGCGTCTCCCTTGCTGTATTCAAAAATGCCTGCTTCACGCAGAACAAGCTCATCCTGGGGGGCATATTTCAAGGCGAAAGCAAAATATTCTTCCGCCTCTTTCACACGATTATTGCGTGCGGCAAGCATGGCCTTCCCTAAAAAGGATATGGCTGTTTTGCCTCTCGCCGCAAAGAAGCGTTCCGCCTGATCCGGGTCGCCGTAGCGCGCCCAGAGCAATGTCTGTATGCGGTGAAAACGCGTGTCGTCTTCCTTACGCGAAAGTATGGATTTGGGGAAAGACTGGAGTTCTGTTCGGATGCGCGCGAGGCGCAGGTTCAAATCAGGGTGAGTGGAAAGATAGGTGGGCATACTCCCACTATGCCCCCATTCCTGTGATTTAAGCACTTCAAAGGCGCCGCCCATCCCTTTGGGATGGTATCCGGCTTTGACAAGGTATTGCATACCAAAACGGTCGGCGTCATCTTCGTCAACTCTGCTGTAATTGAGCATAGTTGCCGTAGTTGCCGCCATGGAACCGGCCATGAGCGCCCCGCCGGCATCCGCGCCCCCGGCGAGTCCAGCGGCCAGCCCAGCCAGCATACCGGCAAGGGAAGCTAAAGACATAACCCTTCCCCGCTCTATACGCCCTGCAATATGCCGCTGGATCACATGGGCAATTTCGTGAGAAAGAACTCCCGCAAGTTCGGATTCGTGCCTGAGTTGCATCAAGAGTCCGGAATAGACAAATACAAAGCCACCAGGCGCGGCAAAGGCGTTTAAAGAATCGTGGAGTACCACCTGCACAGAGAACTTGTACGGTTGCGGAGGCAAAACAGAAATCACACGGTTTACAATGGACTGCGCGTAATCGCGTATTTCGGGGTCATCGGCCAGAGGCATGGTTGAAGAAACAAGGACGGAAAATTCCCGCCCCATCTTCATCTCATCCTGAAGCGTAAACTCGCCAAACAGCGCCGCAAACGAAGGATGGGGAAGAAGCAGTCCCAATATGCAAATGGCGGCTATGAAAGGGCGAAGCATGAAGCCTCCCGCTACCCTCGCTTCACAAAGACCTGAAGGTTTTCAGGCGATATCCCAAACGGCGCCAGCAGGGGTATCTTTCACCTGAACTCCCATGGCGGAAAGAGCATCCCGCGCGGCATCAGCGCGGGCAAAATCTTTCGCGGCTCGGGCTTCCGCACGCTCGGAAAGGAGTTTATTAACCTTGCTTACATCCACACCATTCCGCGCGGCTTTTGTGTTCCTAAGTTCTTCCAAAAAGGCGGATGGATCCGCCCCAAAAACCCCAAGAATGTCGACCCACTGCCGTGCAAACGCATGGAAGCGGATCAGTAAATCGCGGACGCCTTCCCTGCCGCGCAGGGATTTTTCTTCCAGCACACGATTCATCAGGCGAACCGTGCCAAAAACATGGCCCAGTGCGCCAGCGGTGTTCAAATCATCGTCCATGTCCTCAAAAAAACTCTTTTCCAGGAAGTTATACTCTTCAACAAGGTCGTCTGTCACGGCCCCGGGCTTCCAGCGCTCTCGCAAGGATGCGTTTTGGGTGTCTCGCAAGCATTCATACACACGCTTTAGGGCACGCTCGGCGTCGTCCATGCTTTCGAAGCTGAAGTCTAGGGGGCTGCGGTAATGCTTGCACAGCAGGAAGAAGCGCAGAACCTCCGGCTGGCGCTGTTCCAGAATATCGCGTATCGTTTTGAAATTACCCAAAGATTTGGACATCTTTTCTGAATTGATCTGCACAAAACCGTTATGCACCCAGAAGCGGGCAAGCTCCTTGCCTGTTGCGGCCTCGCTTTGGGCAATTTCGTTCTCGTGATGCGGGAAGATCAAATCCTGACCGCCGCCGTGTATATCCAGAGGCAGGTCAAGTGTCTTTTCGCTCATGGCCGAACATTCCAGATGCCACCCCGGGCGGCCCTTGCCCCAGGGGCTTTCCCAAAAGGGTTCGCCGGGCTTGGCGGCCTTCCAGAGAGCAAAATCCAGCGGATCTTCCTTTTCTTCGCCTATGGCGATGCGCGCCCCGGCACGCAGTTCGTTCACGTTTCTTCCGGAAAGCTTGCCGTAGGCCTGGAAACAACGCACGCGAAAATACACGTCGCCCGACGGTACGGCATAGGCGTACCCACCGTCCAAAAGGCGCTTAATGAGTGCCTGCATATCCTTAATGTATTCCGTTGCTCTGGGTTCCACATCGGCGCGGCATACATTGAGGCGATCCATATCCTCATGAAAAGCCGCGATAAAAGTTTCAGCAATCTCCGTGCTGGTCTTTTCCTCGCGGTGGGCACGCGCAATGATTTTATCGTCTACATCGGTAAAGTTGCGGACAAAGATTACCTCATATCCCTTGCTGTGCAGGTAACGGGCAAGGACATCAAAAACCACCGCGGAACGCGCATGGCCAATATGGCAAAGGTCATAGGCCGTGATTCCACAGGCGTACATCCCTACCTTGCCTGGGATGCGTGGTTCAAAATTCTCCTTGCGGCGCGTCATGGTATTGTACAGTTGCATGAAGATTCCCCTGCGCTTCTTGGTAAAACAGGTAGTTTCGATGGGAAGATACGGTCTTATTCCGCGGCCCTTTTGATGCGCTTCAGGCTCTCTTCCCTGCCAAGAGCCTCCATGATGTCGTGTACAGAAGGCCCTCCCGCAAGTCCAATGAGTGCAGAGCGCAAAGGAGGCCCTACCTGCTTGAACTTCAGACTATTCTTCTCCACGTATTCATGAAGAAGCCTGTCTATGGCTTCCGCCGTAAAATCCGGCAGCGCCGCCAATATGTCGTGCAGAAGGAGGAGCTGCTTCTTGCCGTCTTCGTTCAGCGCCTTCATGGCCTTGTCTTCAATAGCAAGCTCCTCGGCAGGGGTAAAATACACCATAAGGGCCTGAGCCAGCGCGGCAAGGTCAGAGGCGCGCTCCACATACATGGGGAGCAGTTTTTCTATCTTCTCAGGCGCGATCTCATAGCCCAGCTTTTTGAGGAAGGGCGCCGTCATGACCGCAAGTTCCGGCAAGGGCGTGTGCCGCAGGTAATGCGCGTTGAGCCATTTCAGTTTGTCCGGGTCAAAGGCTGCTGCCGCGCTATTTAGATTGGTGCCGTCAAAAAATTCAACAAGTTCCTTGAGGGAAAAAATTTCCTGATCGCCGTGAGACCAGCCAAGGCGCACAAGATAATTCACCAGTGCCTGCGGGAGGAGTCCGTCCTGCTCGTACTCAATGACAGCGCGCGCGCCATGACGCTTGGAAAGTTTTTGATGATCCGACCCAAGAATCATGGGGACATGCCCGAATATTGGGACTTCAAAGCCCAGAGCCTGATAGATGAGGATCTGCTTGGGAGTGTTGGAAACATGATCATCGCCACGGATAACATGGGTGACGCCCATATCGTGGTCATCAACAACCACGGCCATATTATAGGTAGGCATACCGTCCGTGCGGCGCAAAACCATGTCGTCCAGTTCAAAAACATCCACAGAAACAAGCCCTTTCACCATATCGTGGAAGGAAACTCTGCCGTCATCGGGCACACGTAGGCGCACAACCCGGCCCGGGCCAGCCGTAAGCCCACGATTACGGCATTTGCCGTTGTAACGGGGCTTTTCGCCCTTGGCACGGGCCACGGCCCGCATGGCTTCCACTTCTTCTGGCGTGCAGTCGCACCAATAGGCGTGCCCCGTTTCCAGGAGTCTGTCAATGGCGGCATTGTACACATCAAGGCGCTGACTCTGATAGGTGAGCTCACCGTCCCAGTCCAGGCCAAGCCATTTCATGGAGGCAAGGATGGAATTCGTGTATTCCTGCTTTGATCGTGTGGCATCGGTATCTTCAATACGCAGACGAAATTCTCCGCCAAAATGACGCGCCAAAAGCCAGCAGAAAATGGCGGTGCGACCGCCGCCTATATGCAGGTGACCCGTGGGGCTGGGGGCAAATCGAGTAACTACTTTCATACGTTTACTATCCAGTAACATCAGAAGTGAAATATTAAAAATACACCTGCGGGAAACCGCCTTTGCGAGCAGTGTTCTTTATATTACCCCGCATCACCGGTTATGACAAGTCGACATTTTTTCAAAAAACCCGTTGGATTATAGGTTTCTTTGGCGTAACGCAACCCAAATTCCCCTGCATCCTGCTCGCGGTTGATAATCGAAACATCCTTTGCGGAATTATTGACAAAGGAATAATTGATGGCCTGATACGCGCCTTTAAACTCTGCTCGCGCCTTTTCAAAATGCACCACCATCATGTCTCGCACCTTCTCCCCCACGGCAAAGGCGGCAATGTTTCCGTCCACATAGAGGGCGCCGGCTCTTAGTTCCGGCATCTTTGACCAGTTGCCAATAATCCGAAAGATGGCATCGTTTTCCGCGCGCAACGAGGGGCTGTTTTCGCAATCTCGCCACTGACACCATTCCTCCTGGAGGTTAAGTACATCCTCAATGCGTTCTGGGTGCTCCGCGTCCAGTGGGCGATAGTCTTCACCGTAGAGACGTCTAAAGCCATTCACATGTGTTTTCTTTTTATGAAATCTGGCGCCGGGAAGCGTAGCAAGTTCCCGCCTATCATAAAGATATTCCCACTGATCGCGGTCGGAAACAGACTTCACTCTTCCCGCGAGGCGTTTTTCAAGCAAATCCGCTAAAGCCTCGGGTACGCGCAAAAGTTCCACTCCCCGCTGAATTTCGAGGTGCTTCTCCCATTCCAAGGAGGCCCAGTCCCCCACTGGAACCCAGAAGGCCAGGTAGGGGCGGGTTTGACAAACCCAGCAGGAGTCCCGGCGAAAAGAAAGACCAAGACCGAAATATTCGGCCCAACCCCAGAGATTGGTAAAAGTCAAATCCGCCGTGGGGCTGGAAAGCGCTTCGAAGTATTGTCGGTACTCCCTGCCCATTTCAACGGTAAGGGGCGTATAGCCCTGGGGAAGATTCATGCTTACTCCCTGTGTTTTACAGTATGTCGGCTGTTCATGGCAAAACGCGCCCAATCCTTGCTCAGGAATACCCAAACCATAAGCGAAGTCTGTATGACCATGGAAAGGAACATGGCCATATACACACCGTAGGCATCGTGAAAGACAAAATGTGCCAAAACCCAGCCCACAGGCAGGCGCACAAACCAGATACAAGTGGTGTTCACGAGCATGGAATAGACGGTGGCCCCCGCACCGTTCATCACGCCGTGGAGTACCATTCCAGAAACGGTGAAAGGAACAGCCAAAATGTTGAAAAAGAGATAGTTGACTATCTGCGTCTGTACCGTGGCCTCCCCGGAAAAAAAATGCGCAAGATTGGGGATGAACGGCCACATGCAGGCCGCCACGGAACTCATGGAAAGTGCTGAAAGAAAAAACAACGTTATCCCAACCCGTCTTGCTCCTGCCCTGTCCCCGGCGCCCAAAGCGTTTCCCACAAGAATAGAGGCTGTGACTGTAAAAGCGCTGGCAGGCATGTAAAGCAAGGATTCAATACGGTTGCCCGCCGTGAGTCCGGCCAGTGCATCTACACCTCCGGGCAAAGAAGCGGCAATGCCGTACATGACAAGATAACCGGCCTGCCAGAGCATACTGCTAAACCCTGCGGGTATAGCCACCTTGAAAAGATAGGGCGCGCCCTTGCACAGCCAACGAAACGGCGGCACTATATGCGCCGCAAAAAGTCCTCCTCTCTTGAGGAAGTAGAGGGAAAGTAGCGCCGCAACCATATTGGCACAGAAGCTAGTCCAGATAATACCCTTCATGCCCAAGGCAGGAAAACCGAACCAGCCCAAGCCCAAGCAGATATCTCCAAAGAAGTTGAGAAGACAAGAAAGCATAACCACGAAGAGGGGAGCAATGACTTGCCGTGCGGCCCGAAAGAGCGTTCCAGCTATTTGCGCGATATAATAAGCGGGGAGGCCCAGCAACATGATGACAATAATATAATCAGCAGTGGGAATCAGGCTTTCCGGCGTTTGCAACAGAACAAGCACACCATGGCGAAAGAAGTACACCATGCCAGAAACACCAAGGGAGATACCAATGGACGCAACGATGACAAAGCCTACATAGTATTGCGCCCTGCCCATCTTCCCCCCGCCCATGGACTGAGTGACTGCCGCCATGCTTCCCGAACCCATTGCCCAGCCAAAAACAAGGAGAAAGGCCTGTACCTGAAACGCTATGCCCACCGCCGCCTGTATGTCGGCGGAGATCTGTCCCGCCGCCCAGATATCAGTGAGATTGATGATAATGGTACACAGGAGCATGACCATCTGTGGCCACACAAGCCCCCAAATGATGCCAAAGGGAACTTCTCGGAGCGCGGAGAGACAGACGGAAAACAGGGAACGAAACATAGCAAAAATTTAAGACAAAATAAGCGGATGGCAAGTTTTCTCTTGTCATCGCAAGCGTACCCGCATACGGAAAAACGTATGGAGTTTCAGCCTGAAAATGTCCCGCGATCCATCACCGAAAAAAAACGGACGTAAGAGCTGGCAGGAACAATAAATCAGGGAGTTCAGTCCGCCACAAGAAGAGTAGCAAGATTCTCCACAGTTTCGCGGCGGCGAATAAGGCGTGGTTTACCGTCCAGCCCAATGAGAACCTCGGCGGGGCGCGGGCGGAGATTATAGGAAGACGCCATAACCCAGCCGTACGCCCCGGCGTCCAGTATGGCAATCACGTCTCCTTCCTCCATGCGCGGCAACATTCTGTCCTTGGCCAGAATATCGCCAGATTCGCAAATATTGCCAACGATGGTCTGCTCCAAGATCTGTTCATCAGGCTGACCGTTCTCGCGGAAAATTTCTACATCATGGAAGGCATCATAAAGCATTGGACGGGCGAGAACATTGAAACCAATGTCCGTACCGACAAAAAGGTGCGGCCCGTTGTTTTTTGTGGCGTATACCGTCCCAAGCACAACGCCGCATTCGGCAACGACGAAACGACCGGGTTCGATGAAAAAACGCCCGGTGTATCCTGTGGCCGCGCTCCAGACGGAAAGGCGTTCGTGCATGGTCTTGCCAAGTTCCGCCATATCCATGCGCGGTTGCCCTTCGTACTTGCGGTATGGTATGCCCAGGCCGCCACCGAAGTCGAGTATTTCCAATTCGTAACCCTGATTCAGGAAGTTTTCCGCCAGTGTAAGGAGTACGTTCATGGCGTCCAGATATGGCCCAACCTCCATAAAGAGAGAGCCAATATGCTGGTTCAGGCCTACCAGTTTGAGTTCATAGCGCGCCAGGATTTCCCGCACTTCAGGCACCATGTTTTGATCCACGCCAAACTTTGTCTTCTTCCCTCCCGTCACGACTTTTTCACTGTGACCAGCACCAATGCCTGGATTAAAGCGTATCATGACGCGCGAGCCGGGAACCGTTTTGCCAAAGAGTTCCAGCTGGGAAAGAGAGTCCACGCTTACCACGCAACCATGTTCCGCGGCGTTCTTCAACTCTTCTGCACTGACGTTATTGCAAACGTAGGTAATTTCCTCCGGCGTGAATCCGGCGAGCGCATCGAGATACAGTTCACCTGGGGACATGGCATCCACCACAAGGCCTTCCGAACGTATGATGCGCAGAAGTGCAAGGTTGGCGTTGGCCTTGGCAGAATAATTGACGCAAAAGCCTGGCAGGGAAGAAAGGGAGCGCAAATCCTGACAACGGGATCGTAAAATTTTTTCATTATAGACATAGAGGGGGGAACCAAAACGACGAACAAGTTCAATCGGGCTTTCACAGCCGTAAAAGCCAACGCTATCCGAATACGAGGAACGTACATTTGCCATGACAATACCTGCAAATCAAATCTTCCGTATCGTGGAAAAGCCAAGAAGATGGAATAGAAGACAGGTGTCAGCCTATCCTGAACGACCGGAAACCGCTGAAATACAGTTAAACGATCCCCGCCAGAAAAGTTCGGGGCGAGGATTCAAAACGCACAAGTGCCGCATGTTCACGCCAAAGACGGCGCCAAAGCAAGCGGCCTTTACCTTACTTATCCGCGACCGGATGGAGCAGGTTGCTTCTTGTATTTATCTAAGGCAGTCGCGAGGCGAGTTTTACCTTCGAGTTTCTGCTTCTTGAGCATTTTAACTTCCTGCTGTTCCGTGGGAGTGAGGTAGACCTTTTCCTTGTACTTTTCCAGTTGCTTCTCAAACAGCATATGTTCTTCCCAGAGAGCCTTCAGTTCCGGATCAGTGCCGCTATACTGTTCCACGATTTTAATATCACGTTCTTCCATAGCGCAGACTCCATTGTTTTGGGGTGACAAAGAAAAAAACGACAACGGCCTCTTGAACTATATAGAGGTCACGCGAGGAGCCAGTTCTCGCAGTGACTGCACGACCACACCACTGAGCAACTGAAGGAGAATAAGAGCCACAACGGGCGAAAGGTCTACCCCGTTGAACACCACAAAGGAGATGTGTTTGCGGATACGGGCAAAGACAGGCTCCGTCATGGAACGCAGGGTACGGACGATGGGATTGTAAGGATCGGGATTAACCCAGGAGAGGAACGCCGCCACAATAATGACAAACGTATAAACATTGATGACCAAGCTCAAAAGGTCGGCTACTGTTAAGATAAGGTTGGCAACAACAAACATGACACCTCCGCAACACTTTCTAAAGTGTTGCCTGCTTAGGCGTGGAATTGCAAGTAAAAAGTTAATGTTCCGCAAGAAAATTTAAGCAGGCTCAATACAAAGCTTTACCACTTCGGAAAAAAGTGTCCGCCTTTTATCTGGTTAAAAAAGTTCGAGTACAACGTCCACGCCGAACACGAGGTATACACAATAAGCGAATCTACCGAAAAGGAATCCGATACAAGGTACGGAACGCGGTGGGCAACATTCTGACATAAGCGTCTCGCCAACACCTTTTGGCCTCTTCTTGTTTTCGCGCCACTTTTTCCACCGCGATTGATATGTAATACTGCGCAAAGCTCTTCCTCTGTTTTCTGGTTCAAGGCGTTAGCATGGGTTGCATTGCCCACGGACTCCGTCCTGCCTCTTCCGACCCTCATATTCATATGGACGCCTTCAAGGCGCAGGCCAACGCATCTGCCATTAACGGCCCCGTACACATTGCCACAGGCACGGCATTCAACCTTCACCACCAAACAGGCCACAAAGACATACCCCGTGGTATCACCACACCATGAACAACGTGCCTCTATATTCTGCCCTGCGACGAAAGAGGACATACAAATTCCAAAATTATAATGCCGGACGTAGCAAAAAACGCAAAGAAACCCTCGTTGGACAAATGCTAGCCCCTGCCAAAATTTTTTCCTTCAGCCCTCATGGTCGCGATTTCTTCACGGATCACGCGGGCGGCGGCTTCCATCATTTTCCTGTCAATCTGCTCTTCCCAGCTTTTTATGCGGTTTTCCAAGGAGTCCAGGCGATGGACAACGGGGGCAACTTCCCCTTCCCTGACGTCCAACATACGACTGATCAGCTCTTCAAGATGCAAACGAACTCTGGCATCTTCAAAAAAGAGTGTTCCTGTGTCAACCATTTGTTGCTGAAGATCTTCTATCTTTGCGGCAAGGGCGTCCCTGGCCTTTTCGGTCGCAAGAAGCCTCTCTTCCAATTCCTGGATTTTTCTTTTGAAAGGTGCCTTTAAAGCCTCCTCAATCTGTTCTGTGGGGCAAGGCTCCTTACCATGATCTGAAAGACTGTCTCCGCTGGGTGCATTAGGAGTATCAACAACGTCACTCGCGGGCTGCTCCAAAGGGGATAAACTTTCAGCAACAAGGTCAATCTCAACTTCATGCGAAGAAGGAAATTCGACTTTTTCCTCTTGATGTAACGCGCTTTCTTCTGCATCGGTCGACATAGTTTCAAAAATTTTTTCTGTTTCAGGCTCTTTTATTGACTCCTGACCTTCCAAGGGAACAGTTGAAACGACAGACTTGTTTTCAGAACAGGAATGCCCCTGAGGTATGAACTTAGAGTCTTTCGCTTTGCCTTCTTTATCTACAGGAGACTCCGTTGCCGTGTTTTCAGCTTCCAAGGCATTTGTCGGTGAGTCAACAATATCCAGAAGCTCAAGAATATCCTCAACCTGTTCCTGAGAATTTGTTTCGTTTCTCATCGTTTTCCTCGCGCAGACAGCGGAATCTTGTGTTCTATCATACTGACGTTCAAGCCATAAAACACAGAGCTACGCAGATGTCCTTCTAGCTTACCATTCTCAACGTAGCACAATGGCATGGGAAGATCGAATACTATAAAAAGCCCCCACTATGGGGGCTTGGACGAATTCAAAAGGCATCAGTTTTGCTCATGCTCAAGGAAGGATGCTAATCCTGCTTAGGGTGGCAGGCAGAACCCGTACAACCGATAAGTGCCTGCTTCTTTTCGGGGCTTTTTTGGGCAACAACTGAATGACAACCAAGACAGGAAGCACCAATATACTTGTTGCCATAGATATCGCGATCGTGGATAATTTTATAATAGCTTCGCGTAGCATGCTTATCCTTGGGAGTATGGCAATCTTCAGTGCCACACTTGAACTTGGGAGTGGTTCCAGCAACTTTATGATGACATACGGCACACTGCGTTTCTGTATCCACAACAAGCGGAGGGAAGTGCAGGGGAATGTTTTCGTGGCAAACTGTACAATCCTGCGTAGTATGAACGCCATGATCAAAGAAGACGGGATTCTTTGTCGCTTCCATTTTAATGGATCCGGCTGGAATATTCATAAACTGCGCAGCGCTAGTCGGCAGAGCCAAAGCAACGAGAAGCAGTACGAAGCCGAATGTCAGTAGCTTTTTCATCTGAAAAACCTCCTCTCAGCTATACTCAAAAGTCGGTGTGCCAAAAGACATATTTTATATATAATTACCCACAAACCAGAAATGATGTCAAGGGAGATATCACAGGGAGACCTTCACGTTTCCAATGAAATTCACGCTTCAACTATCTGAAATAAAAAGCAAAACTTGAGGAAAATCATCAGAAGATTGCCCCCTCTCAAAATTAAACCGTTGTAAGAACAATTTCCGCATGAGAAGTTTCATCCTGAATCAGTTCATCCACCGCAGGCAGAATTATTTTGCCAGAACGAGGGTTTTTGATGCTATCTACACTTGTTGTTATTACAGCATCGATGTCAGATTTTTCAAAACAAAGGTCGGAATCAACTACTTCACAATCAATGAGTTTCAAATTTTCGCAATAGCAAAGAGGTTGAGAACTGATAATACGGCAATGTTCCAGTGTCAGGTGATCGGAATACCAGCCAAGGAACTCGCCTTTCAGTGCGCAGTTGCGAACCATGACGTTACGAACATGCCAAAAGGCATCTCGACTCGTGATGTCGCAACGCTCAAAAACGCAATCATGCATATATTGCAAACTATATTTTCCCAAAAAGCGAATATCGGAACACTCCAGGTTATGCGCGTTAAACATAACGTAATCGCCTTTTACCGTGCATTTAGTCATGCGAACATATCGTGAAAACCAGCCAAACTCACCAGAAAAAATGTCACAATCCTTTATCGAAACTTCGTGGCACTCGCGCAGGGCTTTAACGCCGTGCAATCGAGAATTTGTGATCTCAATGTGATCCGAATACCAGACTGCCGCGCGACCATTTTCCGTAATTTCACAGTCTCGAATCTTCAATCCATGTATATGCCAAAATGGATAGCGCAGGTCGCAAACACAGCGTTCAGCCGTAACGTCTTCGCATTCCTTAAGAGCACTTTCTCCATCGGCCGGACCAGTGAATGTACAATCTAGCACATGAACGTGTCTAAGTCCGTACAGAGCTCTTTCTTCATCAAATGTCTTGTTCGCAACGATCTCCATAACCAGTACTCTCCCCTGTGATTTTTAACCTAAATATAGTGCCCTACCAAAAAAGCAAATACTTATAAATGATATAAAATATGCTTTTTAAGCATAACCATTACTCTGCATTCTTCAGGGAAAGTTAGATATGTCTGAACTCTACCATACAAGAGTGTTCCATCTTTTACTCCATTGCAACCGGAATACAGGCGTATCCTTCTTGCCGGTAGCAAATCGGATACGTCTACCTGTAAACTTTTTTTATGTTTGCTTATGAGAAGTCAAGGCTGCCTTATAACATCTGACAGAAAAAATTCTATCAAAATATCTCTTGTAGCGAACTCTTCCCCTGCATCTTTATCCGTTCAGTCCTCTCAACAGCGGAGAATTATAAGTCTTGATACTGGCTTGAGAGGCAAGCCGTTCAATATAGTTCTGGAATATCATATTCGCCCGCTCCGCCTGCATATTGGCCACAAGGGCTGCTTCCATCTCCTGCCATTCCGCGTTGGCCGGGGGTTCGATGGAGGCAACCCTAACCAACACGGCGCCGTCGTTCACGCGAAAGGCGTCTTTTAGCCAAGCATCCTCCAAAACGGGAACGGCAAATACCGCGGTGGTAAGGCTGGCGTCGCCGCCAAGCCCCTCTAGAGAACCTCCACGACCAAAGGGTTCGGAAGTTTTGATCTCGGCGCCATCAGCAGGTTTTTCGTTCTGGAAAGCGGCACGAGCCGTGCGGGCGTCTTCCACGGCCTTGTCAATGGCCTTCTGTTTGCTCAGTTCCGAAACCAGAGTTGCACGCACTTCCTCCAGAGGCTTTTCCGCCTGCGGTTTACTTTCCGTAACTTTTACAACGAGTAACGCCGCACCGGAGGCGAGTGGAGTATCTAAAACCGTACCCGCGGGTGTGGCCATAAGAGAAGACATATCCGCTTCGCGCAGGCCGAGCTTCTTGCCCAAGTCGTCCGCAAGGGCAAGGCCTGTGGTTTCCGCCTTGACAGCGGCAGATCCGGCAAATTGTGCGGCTTCTTCCATAGACTTCCCTGCCAGTGCCTGCGCAAGAACGGCTTCGGCCTTATCCTGAAGCCCCTGGGAAGCGGCCTCGGTGGCAAGGTCTGCGCGCAATTTGTCCTTCACTTCGTCAAAAGTATGCGTTTTGGCATTTTGGCGTTCTTCACAACGGATAAGATGGAAGCCAAACTGCGTGCGCACAGGCGCGGAAAGCTCCCCTGGCTTGAGGGCAAAAGCGGCCTTGGAAAATTCTGGAACCATCTGTTCCGCCGCGAACCAACCCAAGTCGCCGCCCTGCGCGGCAGTGCCGTCCTGCCCATGTGTCTTGACCACTTCCGTAAAATTTTCGCCGCCGCGGATGCGTGCCTCAAGAGCCTTGATATCCTCTTCCGCTTTTTTTACCTCGGAGTCCGAAGCGTTAGAAGAAACGCGGATGAGCAGGTGACGGGCGTGTACCTTTTCCGGCTCAGTGAACTGGGCCAGGCGCTGCTCGTAGGCGGCCTTAAGCTGTTCATCGCTTACCTTCGAAAGGTCGCCCATGTCCGCTGGATCAAGGCGTATGTATTCCACATTGACCATGGGAGGCACTGTGAAGCGGTCTTTTTGCTTCTCGTACGCCTGGGCGACTTCTTCGGTGGTAGGGGCGGACGCGGCAAGGTGAGGTTCCGCTGGAAAGAAAAGGTATTCCACGCGGCGCTGTTCCGTAGCGTAAGTATACATGGCCTTTACCGCTTCGGGGCGCACGTAGATTCCGGCAATAAGAAGACGCTGGATCTTGCCCGGGAGCAGTATGCGTGTCTGTTCGGCCTCAAACTGTTGCGGGGTTGTCCGGTTGTTCGCCAGAAGCGCTTTGTAGACTTCCTGATCAAACTTGCCATCCTTCTGGAAGTAAGGGAGTTGCATAAGGAAGGCGCGCAGTTCATAGGGGCTGACGGTAATGCCCGCGCGTTCCGCTTCCTCCTCAATGAGCTTTTCCCGAACGAGAGACTGAAGCACCTGTTGCTCAAGGTGCAGGCTTTCCATCATTTCCGTGGTGATATTGGGGTTGGAGCGGCGCACGTTTTCTTCCATCTGGGCATAGGCACGCTGAAACTCCATTTCGGTAATATTCTTTCCATTGACAGAGGCCACAAGCCCCTTGGGTCCGGTATAGGAACCGATGCCCCAGAAAACAAAGACCACAATGATGATGCCAAAGGCCACCTTGACGAAGAGTGACTGGGAATTGGCTCTAATGCCGTCCAGCATGGCGACTCCTTGCTCTTTTTTTTATGGTTAAACACCGCAGGCGGAACGCCAGCGTCCTTGCCCTCTACGCCATTTGTGAAGAACGAAAAGCGTTGAGCGTGCCGCCGGATCTGAGTTCCTTCCATTCCTTGGGAGAAAGATCGTTGCACACGGCAACGCTTCCCACTCCCTCGACCGCGATTTCGGCAACCTTGCCAGGCGCCATTCTCGCTGTATTCAGGTAAATACTGGATCCAAGCTCGATCTTGTCGTAGTCGGCAGGGTCTACGAAGTTGAGCGGCATTATGCCAAAATTGATAAGGTTGGCTCTGTGTATGCGAGCGAAGGATTTGGCCAGTAAAACACGTACGCCAAGATGCCTAGGGGCAAGCGCGGCGTGCTCACGGCTAGATCCCTGACCGTAATTCTCTCCGGCCACAATGATTCCGGCAAGGCCTGCGGACTTGGCGGCATCCTGCCGTTCCACAAAGCGATCATCGGTGCGACTAAACACATAACGAGAAATGGCGGGAATATTGGAACGAAGCGCCGTAATTTCCGCGCCGGCGGGCATGATGTGGTCGGTGGTGATGTCATCGCCCACCTTCAGGGTGACAAGGCCCTTCAGTTCGGAAGGCAGGGCGTCAAAACGCTCGAGAGCCACGATATTGGGGCCGCGCAGTATCTTCACGGCATTTCTTTCGGCTTTTGTGGCCGCAGAAAAAAGGAAGTGATGCCGCCCGTTAGGGACATGTGTCGGAAATTCTGGATAGACGGGCGCTTCACCCCAGGTTGCAGGGTCGGTGAACATACCGTGAATGGCACAATGGGCAGCAGTGACGGGACTGGTCAAATAGACGCGGGCATCGCGCGTGCCACTACGGCCCTCGAAATTGCGGTTGAACGTACGCACGGACACACCGCCAGAAACAGGGGAACTACCCATGCCAATGCAGGGGCCGCAGGCACATTCAAGCAACCGAACGCCGCTTTCCAGAAGCGAGACGAGCGAACCTTCCTCGATGAGCATAGAGAGAACCTGACGGGAACCCGGGGCCATGCAGACATCGACTTCCGAACACATTTTGCGCCCACGCAGAACTTCAGTCACCTGATGCAGATCAGCATAGGAAGAATTAGTACAGGAACCCATGACCACCTGATTGACCTTGAGTCCGGCAAGGTCGGCAACCGGAACCACGCGATCAGGCATATGAGGCTGAGCCGCAAGAGGTGCCAGAGAAGAAAGATCAACTTCCAGCTCTCCGTCGTAGACAGAGCTAGGATCGGCGACCAGAGGTTCCCAGTCTTCTTCCCGCCCCATTTGGCGCAGAAAGTCGCGAGTGCGTTCATCTGAGGGGAAAAGAGAACATGTGGCGCCCAGTTCCGCGCCCATATTGGCGATAGTGGCCCGTTCGGGCACGGAAAGCGTACCAACGCCAGGGCCGTCGTACTCAAAGATGCAACCCACTCCACCCTTGACACTGAGACGACCCAAAAGATGCAAAATAACATCCTTGGCCTGCGCCCAGCCGGTGAGGCGACCAGTGAGCCACACTCTGACGACCTTTGGCATGGGGATGGAATACGGCTTTCCGGCCATAGCCAAAGCCACGGAAAGGCCACCCGCTCCCATGGCGAGGCAACCCATGCCGCCCGCGTTGGGTGTATGGCTATCGGAACCCAGCAGTATGCGCCCTGGTCTGGCGAAATTTTCCAAATGGAGCTGATGGCAGATACCGGAACCTGCAGGGGAGAAAACCGCGCCAAAATGCGCCGCCGCTGTTCGTAGAAAGCGGTGATCATCCGGATTTCTGAAACCCATCTGCAAGGTGTTGTGATCCACATAGCTCACGGAAAGTTCTGTTTTCACCGAATCAAGATCCAGGGCCTCGAACTGCAACCAGGCCATAGTGCCTGTGGCATCCTGTGTGAGTGTTTGATCGACATGAAGGCTGATTTCTTGACCAGGAACCATTTCTCCGGAAAGAAGATGAGAAGTGATAATTTTATGAGCAAGATTCATAAGTTGCTTTCCTTATTGCTGAACGCCAGAGTGCTTCGGAGCCTTGTAGGCATTCCAGAAATTCGGCAGGCGCGCGCCGTGTGTTTAAGATTCTATGTATATATAGAGATTGGGCAAGAAGAGCAAGTGTGGCTACATGTAGATACGCGCAAAGATGAATGCATCTAATAAAAATATGCGATGTTTTTCTTGGGAGGGAAAACTTGCGGGTAATGCAAAAAGCGCCTATGCTTCTCACATACATTTCCCAGGCGGAGCGGACATGAAGGAAAACATCGGTATCGTAGCCGGAGGCGGCCAATTCCCCCGCCTTGTGGCCCAGGATGCCCATAAAGCGGGCATGGGCGTGATCATCTGCGGCTTTATGGGCCATACTGATCAAGCCACGGCAGAGAGTGCCGATGTGTTCGAACTCCTGCACCTCGGCCAGCTCAACCGCATGATACAGTTCTTCAAAGAACATGAAGTTCGACGCGTGTGCATGGCAGGATCCATCAACAAACCACACGCCCTGGATTTTCGACCGGACTGGCGGGCCGCCAAAATTATGCTCACACTAAAAAGCATGGGGGATGACGCTCTGCTCCGTGCCATCATTGCCGAAGTGGAAAAAGACGGTATTGCCGTGGTGTCTTCCGCCGACCTCGCCCCAGGCCTGCGTTGCCCCGCCGGTATACTCACCCAGCGTTCCCCCTCGGAAGAAGTTTGGAAGGATATTCGCTACGGGTGGCCCATTGCCCGCGTCATGGGAAGCTACGACATCGGCCAGTGCGTGGTTGTGCGCCAGCGTATGGTCATGGCCGTTGAATGTCTGGAAGGCTCCGACGCCACCATCAAACGCGGGGCAGAACTGGGCGGCGGGGGCTGCGTTGCGCTAAAAATGACCAAACCCGGGCAGGATGAACGGGTGGATCTCCCCTCCATAGGACTCACTACCATCCGTAATCTCGTCTCGTTCCGCTACGCGGCCTTGGCCGTACATGCCGGAAAAACCCTCTTCTTCGACAAAGAAGAGGCCCTATCTCTTGCGGACAGGCACGCTCTCGCCATTGTTGCCCTGAGCGACGAGTTCTCCTGAGCGCCTTGCATTTTCCGCCATGAATACCTTTCTTGAGCACTTGGAACAGGTGGCCCGACTTTTTACCCTCACTCTTTTTGCCCTTGGTATTCTTGTTTGCGTTTTCGGGAACTTCCCTCTGCTCTATGCGCTGGCCTTCGGCCTTATTTGCTTTACGCTTCATGCCAGGAGTACGGGCATAACATGGTCGGAAATTCTGCGCCTCCTCCTAGCAGGAATAAAACGCGTACGCAACCTTATCGTCATCTTCATTTTCATTGGCATGCTTACCGGAGTTTGGCGCGTAAGCGGCACTATACCCTTTCTTCTTGTCCAATCACTTTCCGTTGTTAACCCCGATTTCTTTTTTCTTTGGTGCTTTCTGATCTGCGCGGGGTTAAGCTGGCTTCTTGGAACGGCACTGGGAACCGTCAGTACCTTGGGTGTAATCTGCATGCTCATGGCAAAGGCCACAGGCGTGAACGAAATACTTACCGGAGGCGCCATTCTCAGCGGGATTTATGTGGGTGACCGCTGTTCACCTATGTCGTCGAGCGCGGCGCTTGTCTGCGCCATTACCCGCACCACTCTCTACGACAACCTTTACGCCATGTTCCGAAGCTCCTTTTTCCCCCTGCTCCTGACCTGCGCGGCATACGCGGCGCTTTCTCCGATGTTTCCCATTCTCGCGGTGGAGTTTTCGCCTGTCGCCATGTTGCGCGAACACTTCCCATACAGCTTTCTTACTGTACTCCCCGCTCTCTCCGTACTTCTTCTAGGTGTTCTGCGTGTGGATGTGAAGATTTCCGCCCTCGTCAGCATTCTTTTCGCTGTGGCGGCAAGCATATTTACCCAGCATGCCGTACCCTCCGCACTCGTTTCCTCGCTTCTCTTCGGCTATAACGATCCCAGACCGGAGCTGACCTTCCTAAACGGTGGCGGCATAAAATCCATGGCCGTGGCCATAGGTATTGTCTTACTGTCTTCTTCTTATTCGTTGCTCATTGAGCGTTCCCGCCTCCTGGAAGATTTTCGGCATATGCACGCCGCTCTCTCCCTGCGCCTTGGAAGCTATCCCTCCACCGTAATCACCAGCTTCTGCACCGCAGCTCTTGCCTGTAATCAAACTCTTGCCATTCTGCTGACGCAACAACTCTGCGCCCCAACAGAGCCGGACAAAAGGCGCCTGGCACTCTTCCTGGAAGACAGCGTTGTGCTTATCTCCCCACTGCTACCCTGGAATATTGCCTTTTCCCTTGCGGCGGTCACAATCCAGCAGGGGCATGACATCATTCCTTTTGCCTTTTACCTCTGGATGTTACCCCTGTATCGGCTCCTTCGCTGCTTTTTTGAACGCCCAGGACAAACGCATGAAAATTAAGAGAGAGTCTTGATAAAAAGATAGAAATTTGATAATTTTTCCTCCAAGAAGATGCACATGCCTGTATGTAAAAATTTTGGCAAGTGTTTGCAGAAGTATTAACTCCAGATCGACACGTTATAGGAAAAGTTCATACGATTACAATAGAGCAAAATAACAGTAATACACTGCATCAGTTAGGACGGTTTACACGGAAACCAAAGTTGTTTCTAAAAAACATACATGGCAGATTTGACACTACGCCTATGGCAACACATAGCGGAGTGAAATCTTTTCGAAAAATATCAAGACCAAGCGTTATCTATCTTTAGATGAACACCCTCAAAAAGATTATGCTTGGTATACGATACGACCGCCGCAGATGGTAGCCACAACCGAAAGCTGATCAAGACGCTCGGGCGCCATGGCAAGCGGATCCTCAGAGAGTTGGACAAAGTCGGCGTAGTAACCTGGGGCTATGCGTCCAACGATATGATCCCGCCCAGAGCACTTCGCGGCGTAAACGGTATACGCTTTCAAAGCTTCCAAAGTAGAAACCCGCTGATCCGGCCCAAGGACGCGACCCGTTGTCGTTGTCCGATTAACAGCTGTATGGATGGAGTGAAGGGCATTAACAGGCTGTACAGGTGAATCTACATGTAGCGAGAACGGAATACCCATACGAACACACGAACCGCACGGATCAAGCCGTGACGCGCGTTCTTCACCAATAAAGATATTCACATGACGTTCACCCCATACATGAACATGACGCACAAAAAACGTCGGCGTCACCCCACAAGCATGGATACGAGCAAGTTGCTCATCACTTGCCATTTGTACATGGATAATCATATCTCCTTTGACAGTGTTCAGCTTACCATCCAGAGCTTTTTCAAAACCCTTTATCACAAATTCAATAGCTAGATCGCCGTTGGCATGAAAAGCCACAGGAACCCCAAGCGAATGGTAATGAGAGATCAGCGCAGCGATCTGTTCCGGAGTTTGCACATAATCGCCGTAAAAATCAGGAGAGCAGGAATACGGACTCCCCAAAACCGCTGTGAGAGACTGGATGGAGCCATCGGCAAAACACTTGACACCACCGTAGTAAAGATAGTCGGAAACCGACATGTTCCATACGCCGAGTTCCAGCAACTCATCCATGAGAGACGGCAAAAAGTGCAGGTAGCCGCGGGCGGTCATTCGACCTTCCCGGGCAAGCTGGTTGTAGGCACGGAGTACTGCATGCGCCCCGCTACTAAAACCAATGCCGCCGTCTTGAAACATGGTGAACCCTTCTTTGTTATAAAGGGCAATAGCATGTTCAATCATTTCCGGCAATTTTTCCGGAGGACAGGCTGGAATGGACTGAAAAGCCTGAAAATAGGCATTCTCTTTGAGGAGGCCCTCCGGTTCGCCATCTTTACCAAGTACGACTACGCCACCCTGCACCTTGGTTGCCGCCGTAATGTTCAACAGTTTCAATGCGAGGGTGTTGGCATAACCCATATGACTGGTGATGTGAGAGACAAACACCGGTCGATCTGCGCACACAGCGTCGAGATCATGGCGAGTGAGGTGCCTTCCATCCTGCATGCCTGTATCGTCATAGCAGTACCCTATAACCCATGCCTCGTCTTTTTTTTGGGTTGCAAATTGCTGAAAAGCCTGGAGTAAGGCTTCAATGGTTCCATAATGCGTGTCGCAAAAAAACTGTTCACAGCACTGCGCGAACATAGACAGATGACTATGAGAATCTATAAATCCTGGAAGAAGTGCGCCATGATCTAGATTTATTTCTTTGTATGGGGATCCAGACACAAAGGAATATATTTCTTTCAAACTACCTACTGCAGCTATTTTATCACCACAAACGCATATAGCTTCAGCTGAAGGTAATTGTTCATCCATAGTGTGTATAGCAGGGCATGTGATAATCGTATAGTTTTCTGTAAACATAATTACTCCTCTGTTTAGAACATTTTTAGTTGGAAACTATACAAGTTTCCAACCATACGCTTTGGCGCTCCGCAGAAAAAAGTAAACTTTTCCGTTTACTATTGCGCGGGTGCCTCTTACAGGGCGCCGAGCAGTTTTTCCAACTTATTTTTCAAACTGCTCTAGTGTAAAATACGCCACATTATAAAATGTGGCGTACCATTAAAAAGATACCATTATGATACCCAGTCAGATAAAATTACCACTGTTTCTTTTGGACAAGGCGAAGAACAAACATCGCGCCGATAGAAATAGCGGTAATCGCACCGTAGATCATTGCGATCTCCATTCCGGAAAACGTATAGAAAGCGGGTGCGAAGAAATACAGTATAGGTGCACAGGTGACTAGGATACCTACGTTGAAAAATGCCAGTTCCAGT
>CAZWBH010000029.1:0-23765 GCA_964632155.1 uncultured Mailhella sp. | reverse complement strand
CGAACGAGAATCGGAAGAAGGACAACGCCAGCGTATCTGGTTGGAAACTGGTACAGTTTCCAACTAAAAATGCTCTAGAAAACGAGCGCGAGGCTCCCCTCGGACTTTTCGCAAACCTTCAAAAAGGCAAGTGCGTCGCAAGCGTGTTTGCTGCCCCTTTTGAGATAAGTTATCCATGAGCGACCCTCTTCTTGTCGATACCTTTGCGCCGGGCGAGGCGCATTTTGACGAATACCTAGAACTCTGGCCCAGAGAACGCCGGGAAAAAATGGCCTCTTGTGCCACAGCCGGGGACGTTCTGGCGGCCCTGCAAAAGGACGTTCTTCACCCCGAAGACTTTCTGGCCCTGCTCTCCCCCGCAGCAAGGCCCTTTCTGGAAGAGACAGCCCAGCGCTCCCGCGAACTTACTCTGCGCTTTTTTGGGCGTTCGGTGAATATCTTCTCGCCGCTCTACATTTCCGACATCTGCACCAATCACTGCCGCTACTGCGGCTTTAATACCGAAAACCATCAGAAGCGCCGCCATCTTTCGGTGGACGAAGCGGCGGCGGAAGCCTTTGCCCTTGCGGACGCCGGCATACAGCACATACTCCTGCTCACCGGAGACGCCCGCAAGATAGCCTCGCCGCGGTACATTGCCGAGGTGGCGGCCCGCATCAAGCCACGCTTTGCCTCCGTGAGCGTGGAAGTGTATTCCCTGACCTTGGAAGAATATAAGTTGCTCATGGAAAACGGCGTGGACAGCATGACCATGTTTCAGGAAACGTACAACCGGGAACTTTACGAGTGGCTGCACCCCGCCGGACCCAAGCACGATTATTTGTGGCGCCTGAACACGCCCGGGCGGGCAGCCAGGGCAGGCTTGCACGGCGTGGGCGTGGGAGCGCTACTTGGGCTGGATGACTTTTTGCACGACGCCTTCTGCACGGGCCTGCACGCCTGGTGGTTGCAAAAGCATTTCCCCGGTACAGACATTGGTCTTTCCGTGCCCCGCATATGCCCGCATGAAGGGATGTTTGAAGTCAAACACGAAGTTGACGACAAAACCTTTGTGCAGTACGTGGCGGCTTTGCGTTGCTTTTTGCCCCGTTGCGGCATCACCGTTTCCAGCCGGGAATCCGCGGAGATGCGCAATCACCTTGTACCCATTGGCGTCAATCGCGTCTCGGCCGGAGTGTCCACCGCTGTGGGCGGGCGCGTGGTAGACGCCAGAAACTCCGGGCAGTTTGATATTTCTGATCACCGTTCCGTGGAAGAGATGATCCGCGACCTGGCTGCACTGGGCTATCAGGCCGTGGCCAAGGACTGGGAAGACTGCGACCGCTAAACTTCCGCACGCCGTTCCAAGGAGGGAATGTTCATGCGCAAAGAACTCCTTTCTTTTTTTACCCAGGAACAGCTCCGCAAGCTCCAGGCGACCCATGTGGGCATTGCCGGGGCGGGCGGACTGGGTTCCAACGCGGCCTTGATGCTGGCACGTAGCGGTGTAGGTCATCTTCTCCTTATAGACGGCGACTGCGTGGAAGCCGTCAACCTCAATCGCCAGCACTACCTGCCGCGCCATGTGGGTATGCCAAAGGTCGCGGCCCTGGCCGAGCAGCTCCGAGAACTCGACCCGGAACTTTATGTGGACGCACGGCAGCTCTGGCTGAATGAGGAAACTATCCCCAAACTTCTCCCCCTAGCTGATCTCTGGCTGGAGGCCCTGGACAGGGCCGAAGTCAAAGCTCTTTTTGCCAGCCATGCCCTGAGGGCGGGCAAGCCGCTCATCAGCGCCTCGGGCGTAGGCGGCGTGGGCGGACTTGCCATGTCGCGCCGCGTCTTTCGGGGCATGACCGTGGTTGGCGATTTTACAACCGATGTTGCCGACAAGCCGCCCCTGGCCCCGCGAGTGATGCAGTGCGCGGCCATGGAAGCCGATGCCGCCCTGGAATGGATACTGACGGGAACCATCAAAAATCTACGCTAAAGGGGGAATCATGCCAAGGATACTTCCCGGAGAAACAGATATCTACGCGCTCACCGATTCACACCTCGCCCTGGGGCGCAGTGTGGAAGAACAGGCGCGCGCCCTGCTTTCCGCAGGCGTAAAAATACTCCAGTACCGGGAAAAACACGCCAAGGCCGGAGTGATGCTGAAAGAATGCAAGGCACTCCGCAAACTCACGCTGGACTCCGACGCCTGCTTTATCATTGACGACCATATTGACATTGCCATGCTCGTGGATGCCGATGGCGTTCATGTGGGGCAGGACGACCTCCCCGTGCCGGAAGTGCGTAAGCTCCTTGGCTCGGACAAAATCATCGGCCTTTCTACCCACGCGCCAGAGCAGGCCCTTGCCGCGGTAAAAGCCGGAGCGGATTATATTGGCGTTGGACCCATTTTTGCCACGCAAACCAAGGAAGATGTGTGCGCGCCCGTGGGCTTTGACTATCTGGACTGGGTTGTCGCCCACATTTCCCTCCCCTTTGTGGCCATCGGCGGGATCAAGGAACACAATATCGGCGCCGTAGCCGCGCATGGGGCCGCCTGCTGCGCCCTGGTATCCGAACTTGTGGGAGCGCCGGACATAGCCGCAAAAGTCGCCGCTGTTCGCCAGGCCATGACTTCCGGGTACGCTCTGCCTTTTTGACGCCTTTCCCTTTCACCCCATGGAATGTCTGCATGAATCTTACCGTTTTTGAAGTAAGCCGTGACGAAATGCTGGAACTAAATGTTCTTTCGCACAGCCTGCCCGCTGTCCTTACTCTTGTGGAGGAAGCGCTTTCGCCGCAAACCCTTTCCAAGGCCAGAGGAGCGGAAGGTGTCTCCGTACTGGGGCGTAGTCGGCTTGATCGCCCCATGCTGGAGGCTCTGGCAAAACTGGGAGCGCGCTACATCTCCACCCGCACCATAGGCGTGGATCATATTGACCTTGCGGCGGCACGAAGCCTTGGTTTACGGGTAAGTCACGCCTTCTACCCACCCGATGCCGTGGCGGAATTTACTGTCATGCTCATCCTGCTCGCACTGCGCCGCTACAAGCCGGCCATGTGGCGACAAAACGTCAACGATTACTCCCTGGTGGGGCTTATGGGACGCAGCCTGAACAGACAGACTGTGGGCATTGTGGGCACAGGTAACATCGGCGCCGCCGTTGCACGCTGCCTCTCCGGCTTTGGAGGCCGCATTCTGGCCTATAATCCCTCGGTAAATAAGGCGCTCTCCTCCCTTGTCTCCTTTGTGGATCTGGACACCGTGTATAAGGAGTGCGATATCATCACCTTCCATGTACCCCACACGCCAGAAACCAGGCGCATGGTCAACCGGAACAGCCTGGCAAAGATGAAGGACGGCGTGATCCTCATCAATACCGCGCGCGGCGAACTCATGGATATTAACGCCGTCACCGAAGGCATAGAATCTGAAAAAATTGGCGCCCTGGCCATGGATGTGTTTGAACACGAACAGGGCATCTATCACGCCGACCGCAAAACCGACATTCTCAAAAACAAGGATATGGTCTATCTGCGCCAATTTCCCAATGTGGTGCTGACCCAGCACATGGCCTTCTATACTGAGGAATCCATCGTGAGCATGGTGGACTGCGGCATTAAGAGTCTGCTGGATATGAAGGAAGGAAGGCCGACTCCCCTTGAACTTTGAAAACTTCCCCAGACAAAAGGAAAAGGAGAATGTCACCTTTGAGATGATCCTTTCAAAAAAACATTATGAAATTCAAACGATTGAAGATGGAATTTCACTCCTAAGATGATACTTTCAGAAAAAGACTTTGCTTGAGCCTGCCTGAAAATTCGGTTATGAGTACGGCAGGAAAACGTTTACCAAAGGAATGAGTCATGGAATCAATGGAAACAAAAGGTAAAAAACCTTCGCTCTTGTGGGCAACGCTCTCGCTGGTGTTGCCCGTGGCCATGATCCTGTACGGCACACTGGTTGTCGGCGTAAGGCCCCCCGTTTTGCCCCTCCTTGGCGCGGTGGCCTTTGCCGCACTCATGGCGCTCAAAACCGGTTACACCTGGGAAGAACTGCAGCAGGGAATGTTTGAGTCCCTGGGCCGTATCCAGATAGCCATAGCCATTCTGGCCATGGTGGGCATGATCATTGCCGCGTGGCTGGCCTCAGGAACCATTCCGGCCATCATTTACTGGGGCCTCAAGCTCATTGCACCCGAGCATTTTCTGCTTTCAGCCATGGTACTCTGCTCCGTGGCTTCCGTGGCCACGGGCACGTCTTTTGGCACCATGGGTACCATTGGCGTTGCGCTCCTGGGCGTGGGACAGGCGCTGGATTACCCCGCCTACATGACGGTTGGCGCCATTGTTTCCGGCGCCTACCTTGGCGACAAGATGTCTCCGGTGTCCGACTCTACCAATATCACCGCCTCGGTGTGCGAAGTGCCGCTGTTCTCGCATGTGATGTCCATGCTCTGGACAACCATTCCCGCCTTTATTGTGGCCGGCGTGGTCTACACCTTTATTGGTAGTTCCATAGCGGCGCAACAGGGAAGCTCCCTTGAAAATTTGAACGCCATACTCGCTGGACTTGAGGCGAACTTCAGCCTTGGCCCGGTGGCCTTTTTGCCGCCTGTACTCATGATCGCGCTGGCCTACCGCCGCTACCCCGTGCTACCCATCCTGCTCATCTGCCTTCTCTCCGCCATGGTCATTGCTGTATTTGAAGGAGTCCCCTTCAACAAACTGGCCTCCATGCTGACCACAGGCTATGTTTCCAAAACGGGCATTACCCAGCTGGATCCGCTCCTCTCCCGCGGGGGACTCATGAGCATCATGCCCACGGTGCTTTTACTCTGCTCCGGCATGGCCTTTGGCGGCATTCTTGAACGTTCCCGCGTGCTTGAGGTTTTGCTTGAAGCCATTTTAAAGGATGCCAAATCGGCCGTACGCCTGGTGGCTTCCGCCCTGGCGGCCGCCTATCTCATCAACCTAGGCACCGGCAGTCAGATGCTCGCCGTCATCGTACCCGGCCGCGCCTTTTTGGACTCCTTTAAAAAGGCCGACATCAGCCAGCTTGTACTCTCCCGCACCTGTGAAGACGCCGGCACCATAGGCTGCCCGCTGGTTCCGTGGAGCGTACACGCCTTCTACATTGCCGGCGTACTCGGCGTAAGTGCCTACGATTTTGTGCCCTACGCCTTCTTCAACTGGTTTGTCCCCATCTTCTCCATTTTGTGCGCCCTCACCGGCTTTGGCATTTGGAAGCAGGACGGCACGCCGGTGCGCAAACTGTGCGTTGCGGGCAAATAGTCTGAACATTTCTCCTCGTTCCCTCACAAAAGCGCCGGAATCTCCGGCGCTTTTTTTGCGCGAGTCGCTTTGTCCGGGATACTTCTTGAACGGCCTGGCAAAATATGGGCAAAAATCTCAAGTAAAAAAAGGCACGCTCCGTTTGATCCGACATAGAGTTTTATACTTATAATTTTATTTGACTAATCGTATTTTTTGGGTTTACCTTTCCGTTGTCATTTTTTTGGGAATACCGTGTGAACATCGCATCTGCCCCATCTTCCGTCTTGTCAAAACCTTCCGCCGCCCTGCCTGCGCGTCGCGAAGTCTTCTGCCTCACCCTACCCCAGATGGGGCTTATGCTTTGCCATCTTGTTCTTTCCATGACCGATGTTTGGACGGCAGGTAACCTGGGCGCGGAAGTTCAGGCCGCCATTGGCGTTGTGGCACAGATTTTTGCGTTGCTCATGCTTGTTACTTCCCTTATTGCCAGCGGCTGCATGACCACGTTGAGTCAATCCCTGGGTGCGGGACTTCCACTCCGGGCCAGCCGCTACGCCGGGCTTATTGTCACCCTTTCCGCAGTCATGGGTACGGTGGTCGCGTGCCTGGCTCTGCTTTTTGCCCCGCTCCTCTTTACGGCCATGCGCATTTCCAATGATATACGGCCTTCGCTTTCTGTATTTTTCACCGCGTACTGCTGCCAGCTGCCCTTCTACTACATGCTCATCATGGTGAATTCCATTTTTCGCGCTTATAAGAAGGTGGTTCTGCCTCTGTTCACGCTCCTGCTCATGACTGTGGCCAATATCTTGGGTGACCTTGGCTTTGGACTGGGATATTTTGCCCTGCCGGCCTGCGGCGCGGCGGGTATTGCCTGGACGACCTTTGCCTGCGCCCTGCTGGGCCTGTCAAGCAACCTTGCCCTTGCGCGCCGCTACACGTTGCTTTGCAAAAAATCCTTTGCGCCCTGGAAGTGGAATAAGCGCGCCATGCCCTATCTTTTCAAGGTGGGGCTACCTGCCGCCGCCGGACAGCTCATCACACAGGCGGGGAGTCTGGTCAACCTTGCCATCATCGGTCTTTTGCCCGAAAGCACCGCCATGCTGGCAGGCATGAGCGTGGGTAGCCGTGTGCATGCTCTTCTCATGTTTCCCTTGGGTGCCTTTAATATGTCCCTTGTTATTTTTTCAGGCTACCTTCTAGGGGGCGGCAAAGGAGATGCTCTCTACGCCTTTGGCCGCAGGATGGCCGCAATCACCGGCCTTGCCCTTATTCCGCCCTCGCTTATTCTTTGGCTCTTGCGCGCCCCTGTCACCGGACTCTTTTCCAGCGAGCCGCCAGTGATGGAACAGGCCGCGCTCTTTCTGCTCTTTGCCTGCCTCTCCGGCCCGTTTGTGGGCATGACGGGCATACTGAACGCCTTTTTTTCCGGCGCCGGAGCCACGCTCCTTTCTTGCCGAGTGGGAGTCCTTACCTGCTGGATAGTGGGTATACCTCTGGCTCTTGGCCTTGGAGTCGCTCTTGGGTGGGGCGCGATCGGCGTTTATGCTGCGGCGATGGCAAGGGATATTTGCGCTTTTCTTTGGATCGTGTACCTGTTTCGGCAAAAAAATTGGCTTGAATACGGCCTGCGAAAACGGCACACTGGCTGAAAAGCCGGAGGTGCGCATGATGGACGAAAAAGAACCTTGGGAACGGATTCCTCTTTCCCCAGTACTGGAAAATTACCTTGAAATTATTTTTCTGGAAGAGGCCAAAGAAGGCGCAACGCGCGCCAGTTCAATAGCCAAGGCCGCTGGGGTGAGCCGCTCCACTGTAACCAACACCCTTAAACTCCTCAAAAGTATGGGTCTTGTAACATATGAGCCTTACAGTCTCATCCACCTTACTGAAGAAGGCCGCGGCATTGGCCACGACATCGCCCACAGGCATATTATTTTTCGGGAGTTCTTCCTGCATGTGCTACAACTTGATGAAAAGCAGTCCGACGCTGTGGCCTGCGCCCTTGAACATGTGGTTCCTCCTCACGTCATTCGCCGCTGGGGACAATTCGTACTCTATCTGCGTACTAAGGACTTCTGGGAAAACTGGCAGGAAGAGTACCGGCTCAACCGCCAAAAACTTATAAGAGATACGACGGAGACGTTTCAGGACATGGGAGTTCTTGGCAATAAGGAAGAAGTAGAAGAACTGGCGCGCAAATACCGCTAGCGGAGTTCTTTTCGGGCTGATACGGCGTTAGCGCTTTGTTGCCGTCCATCTCTGCTCTTGATTCCCGTAAGGCTCATGCGTTACCAGCGGGTACATTCCCTCGGTCGGCACACGCTGGTTCCCTTTTTTTCTTGGTCGCTGAACAGTTCGCTGCAAGATAGCAAAGCAAACAACGGACAAAGACTTTCAGCGATCTGTCAGACGGTAGTGTACTGGCACCAAAACCTTGAGACTCCCCGGCGAACCAACGTTCAGGTTCAGCAGTTTTTCCCCCAGTTTTTTAGACGCGGCGTCGAGTACGGAACGCCCGGAAGACTCAAAAAGCGTACAGGAAAACACACGACCATCCGCCCCTATCTGTACCGCGAGAGTGCAGGTTCCCTCAGCCCCGGAGCGGCGGCCCTGCCTGGGGTAGCGCTTATGCTTTTCCACGATCTGAAGTATGGCCGCCAAGACTTCGCTTGAACGCCTGCTTTCCGCGGCCACATTCCCCCCCGCGCCGGGCATGGATACGGCGCTTCCCGAAACGGCTTTGGCGGGGGCGGGCACGGCCTCAGGAGTACTCTCCGGCCTTGGGATGGGCTTTTTGACTGCGGGTTTGGGCTTGGGCTTAGGTCTTACCTCAGGCTTCAGCTCAGGCGCCTTTTGCGGTTCGGGCTTGATTACCGGTTCGGGTTCGGGAGGCAAGGTTTGCGGCTCCGGCTCTGCCTTGGGAACCATTTCCTCAGGGATTTCAAAGGACGATTCCTCGGTAAGGATTTTCTCCACCTCCGACGTATCAGCTTTTTGTTCCGAAACAAAACGAAACTGCGGCTGCACAAGCTCTACCCTGTGCGGCTGCAAGGCGGGCAGGTTCAGGGTTCGCTCCGCATGAAGGGCCAGGCAGAGCGCCATTGTAAGCGTCATCACGGCAAACAGACCAACAACGGCCATATTCCTGCTGCGGCGCTGGGCTGCCAGGCCGTAAAGCGTCCGTGCCGTGCAACGACTGTAACTAACGGTCGTCGCCACGCTGAGTGCTGATGACAAAACGGCCTCCCTTCTTTGCCTTAGCCAGATCCACAACGGTCACAAAGGCCTCGAACGGGGCCTTCTGATCCACGTACAGATTGAGCAGTGCTTCCGGGCGTTCCGAAAGCACGGCGTCCAGATTTGATTTTTCAATCTGCCTGCCCTCATAATGCAGGCTTCCGTCCGCCTTGATGGAGATGATCTGTTCCTGATGTTCTTTGGACGCCTCCGCCTCGCTGGAAGCAGGAAGAAGAATGTCGAGAACCGGTCGGCTGAAGGTTGTTGTCATGATAAAAAAGATGAGCAGCATGAAGATCGTGTCGATAAGCGGGGTTAAATCTATGCTCGGCTCTTCTTCCAGATCAAAATCAAACAACTTCATCATGTCCGTACCCCTTGGCGCCCTTTTTCTTCTGGCAGAATTCCAGCGCGCGATAGCTGTATTCCACCACTTCTATATGAAAACCCTTGAAGCGTAGCATAAGAAAATAATAGACCATGAGTGCGGGTATGGCCACGCACAGGCCCATGATGGTGGTTATGAGGGCTTCCCATATGCCGTTGGCCAAAAGGGCCGTATCCGGGGCGGCGTTCTGGCCTATGGTCTGGAACACCGTCACCATGCCTAAAATCGTACCCAGCAGTCCCAGAAGAGGCGACATCACGGAAATCAGCCGCAAATAGCATATCTCTCGGGTGAGCTGCTCAAAATTGCGGTGGAAAAGGTAGGCAATTTCTGCACGGATATCCTCGGAATGGCTGGAATGGGTCTGCACAATGTCACGCACAATGCAAATGAGCGGATTATCGCCCTCATAGCTCATGCACTCGCCCGCTCTATCCTCCCTTTCCAGTTCGGGGAAGGTTCTGCGAAAATCGCGCCAGACAAGAAAAAGGAAGATATAGCTCTTCAGCGCAAGATAGATGCCCGCGCATGCCACAAAGGCCAGAGCCACACCCGCCGGGCCTATTGTGGCATAGATTTCTGTCCAGTTCATTCCATTCTCCTCCCTTACCTATCCTTTACGCAAAATCCATACGACAGAGACAGGTTACATTACTACAATACAATAATGCTTAACTATCCAACTGCAGAAGGAACTTTCCATTCTTTTTGGCGTTCTTCACTGTTGTCCATCAGCCGAAGAATGCCTTTGCCTCAGCAATATTCCAGAATCTTCCGAATAAAATCCTGAGCACGGCGACAATCGTTTTCATCGGGATGTTTCGCGGCCTCTTCAATACGGGCTTTGCGCTCCGGCGTCATGGGATGAACATTACCGGCCATCTTCGCCATGACTTCCAGCACCTTGGGATCTATCTTACCTTGGCAGAGCCAGGATCCGAACACGGTATTGCCGCGGGCAGGTTCCAAAGCCAGCTTTTCGCCCTGAGCAATGCATTCCTTGGCGTGATCAGAATCGGGCCAGGCTCCCAGGGTGCCAAAAAAGGCCAGCTTGGTATCCTTCACGTTTTCCAGCCAAGCACGGGTTTTGCTGTCTGGCATGCCCCTGTCCACCCAGTAACCCACGGCAACAAGATCATATTCTTCCACGGAAGCAGGGGCCTCCTCTACCGAAACGAGAATGCATTCCGGCATGACGGCGGCCAAGGCCTGCGCCACTTTTTTTGTATTGCCGGTGAGCGAGGAATAAACTACCAGTGTCTTCATCATCGTAACTCCTGTTTAAAATGTGTTGTGTAGAAAATGAGGCGCACCTGCACACTGATAAGCGCCTTTCTTCTTTCCGGAGCTTTGCTGTCACCTTGCATTTTCCTGTTTTGCCGTATGCCGAAACGGGAGATGTAACGCTCTGGTACAGGAAAGCTTCATAAGTTCAAGATCATGCGTGATCACCAGAACGCAGACTCCGCGCTCAGCAAGCAGGTTCAGAGCATGGGCCATGCGTAGCATATTCGCCCCGTCCAACCCGCTGGTGGGTTCATCGAGAATAAGTACCTCAGGTTTTTTTGCGAAGGCGCAGGCAATGACAAGGCGTTGCTTTTCCCCACCGGAAAGCGATTGAGGATGTCTGTCTGACAGCGCGGCAATCCCGAAGATATCCAGAAGCTCTTGCACGGAAAAACCGTGTTTCTGCCTCGGATCAGGTAGCATATCCTCCTCCTTCAGACTGCTTGCCAGCCGAAAACTGACTTCCAATTCCTGCCTCACGGTCTTCATATGCAACTGGTGATCGGCGTTCTGAAGCACTATCCCCACGCGGTCGAGAAGCTGCCGGGAAGAGCATTCTATGCCGTTTAGAAAAAAGTGCCCGGTCTTCACCTGATTCAGGCCGGTGATAAGACGGGCCAGAGTCGTCTTTCCCACGCCATTCTCGCCTATGAGTGCCGTCACTCCCGGGCCGAGGGAAAACTCCGCGTGGTCAAAGAGAGTTTTTTGACCTTTGTAAGCAAAGCAAAGGTCTTTTACCCACAGGCCGATTTCCGGATGATCTCCACTGGAAGGAAAACTTTCAGGAAGAGAAGCACGTACATCTTTCACCGTACAGGCCCGCAGTCCGCAGCTCTGGCGCAATCCCTCGTCCTCAAGCAGAGTGTAGGAACCCATGGCACATATTTCTCCATGCTTCATAATCACTACTCGATCCGCCACGCCTTTCAGCCAATACAGGCGGTGATCCACCACCAGAATGGCCATGCCGCTTTCCTTAAGTGCCCGGAGGCGCCGTGCCAAATCAGCAGTGGATTCCGGGTCAAGATTAGCGGTTGGTTCATCCAGAACCAGCGCACGCGGTTCCTGGGAAAGAATGGAGGCCATACCTACTTTCTGCTTCTGACCTTCGGAGAGTTCTTGAATGGACTGATTGAGTACTTGAAAAAGGCCGAAGGATTCCGCAGCATGACGAACTTTTTCTCGAGTAACGCTCGCGGGTAGCCCGCGCCATTCATGGACAAAGGCCAGCTCGTCCTCCACGTTGAGGGCAAAAAACTGTTGCTCAGGATCCTGAAAAAGCGTGCCTACAGTGCGGGAAAGTTCTCCAGGAGTCCTATCCGCAGTACTGCGTCCCTCTATGAGGATTCGGCCTTGCAGTTCTCCCTTGAAATAACCAGGGCACAATCCGTTAGCCAGGCGCATTAGTGTACTCTTGCCGCAACCACTCTGCCCGGAAATCAGTAATAACTCACCAGGACGAACGTGAATATTGATGTCGCGCACAGCAGGAGTAGAGCAGAAAGGGTAGGTATAGGTAACATGTTCAAAGCGTACCATGAAAGCTCTCCAGAACATGATCTTTTCCGTCAGCTTCAGCGCATGGCCGGTATGGAGTTCCCCCAACGGAGATGGCAATACAGGGCGGCGACAGAAGCGGCGGAAGCTAGAATCAGCAGTAACGTGTCAGAGCTGATCCAGACAGACGCACGGAAAGGAATAAAACGGCCTCCGGCTTCAAGGCCCTTAAGTTCGGCGGCAATACCCAGTTCCTCGGAAGAACGCAGGCAGCGAAAAAGCAGAGGCGTAAAAAGAAGTCGTAGCATCATGAACGGATGGCGGAACATTTCCCCGATGCCGAGGTTGTAGCCGCGGATTTTCAGAGTTTCAGCCACCTGCTTGATATCGTTCATGAAAGTAGGGATGAAACGGATCATCACTGCACCAGGAATATAGACGCAAAAGGGCAGATGTAATCCCTTGAGCGCTGTAAGCAATGCCTGTAAGCGGCAGGTGAGCGCAAGCGGCAGAACCACATTGAGCATGACCGCACCGCGCAGAAAAGGAACAGCCAGATTCTTGGGAGAAAACGGCATGAACGGCACAAGCAGGGAAATGCTCCATGTACACAGAGATGCCATCGCAATCATGAGTCCCATGGCAACATAGCTTAAAACCAATACCCGGTATCGACGTATGGAAATGGCATAAGCGAGGGAAAAAACGAAAAGAACCATCTGGCCTTCAAAAGAAGAAAGGGCAATAGTCACCGCGGAAGCCAGCAACGTCACGAAAATCCGGGAACGTACATCAAGGTCTGAAGGCGCGCTATCTGTTCCAAAAAGAGGACGAACTCCTTTTGGTGAACACATGATACCTCCGTCTGTTGTTATACGGTTTTTCTTACTGGTAGATGATACCTGCATGACGCAGCTCCTGCACGGCTTTCACACCGGAAAAAAGTCCTCCCACAGAACCAAGATATCCGATGGCCACAAAGGGCACGACCATAACCATCATGGCCGGAGACTCACGCATGAACAGCCAGGAAATGCCGAGTGAAAGAATTTTGGTCACCACATCGAATACCGCGGCGCCAAGAACGCTGTTCCACACTCCACTGGCGTTGCGCCCTGGCCACATGGCCGCTTCCGCTGCTAACGCGCCGAGAAGCATGGGTGGCAGAAGCGTAACACTTGCTCCCATGAGCAAAATGCTCACAAGAATGCTGATAATCGTGAACAGAAAAAGAGTTCCCGGTCTGCGCACCTTGCACAGCATGACCACAAGAAGCGTGGTGAAGACAAGGTTTTTTCCCATGAGGCTAATGGGGTTCATCCCACCGCCAGCCAGAGCTATCAGCAGTGTGGCCACCTTTGACGCCGCGGCAAAAACGCCGATGACTACCAGCTCGCGCGCGCTCCAGCGGGAAAGAAGTCGGTTCATAAGGCTTTTCTCCTCTGCCAGGCGGGGAAGGTGAAGTCTGCCCTCTCCCCGCCCGGCACGCTTTGCATTAGAACCTGTAGCTCAGCTTCACGTTGGCATGAAGGCCTGGCTCAAGAATGGCTGAATTATACTGATAGCGCTTGTCAAAGATGTTCAGGAGTTCCGCAAGCACGGAAAATTGTTTTTTCGCGCCGAAATCTACGCCCAAAGCCATATTGGCCGTGGTAAAGCCGCCAAGATCGTAGTCGCTGCCACCATCTGCGGAACGGTATACGGTTGCGGACTGGCTCCGACCGTAGACGTCGGCGTGAAAATCAAGATTTTCGCTCAAAGCCTTAGCATATCGGATGCCGTAGCGGCTCACCCACTCTGGAGTGGCGGTATCGTACGTCTTCCAGCCATCGCCGTCATCGTACTGGCGACGCATCCAGGTCAAGGTTGCATAGGGCGTAACGTCGCCAAAGGCCGTGGCAAACTTGTAGCTTGCCGTCAGCTCTGAACCAAAGGTTTTGGCTTCAGCCACATTGGTATAGGTGTACACGGAGCTGCTTGAATCCGTCAGCACGGAAGCAATATAATCATCGGCAAGGGAATAGAAGAAAGCGAGATCGAGATTCAGTGCTTTGTGATTATACCGTGCGCCGATTTCAAAATTATTGGAGGTTTCAGGATCAAGATTGGGATTGCCATAAATGGTACCGCCCCCCATGGCCGTGCCGATGTACTTTTCCGTGAGATTGGGCACACGGAATCCCTGCGCCCAGCTTGCGCGGATGGCAAGATCGTCAATACCTGTCCATACGAGACCCACGTTGAATACCGGGCGAGAATCGGAATCATCCCCAGGCTCGACACCCCCGGTACGATCATGATTGTAGACGGTCTCGCTGAGCGGCCTTCCCATCATGGTCATGGTTGTGGTTCCCGTACGGTATTCATCGCCCCGTGTCACTTCCGTCCTCACATGGGTCCAGCGCACACCGTAGGTCAGTGCCAGATTCCACGGAAGCTGACTTTCCATGGATGCGAACAACGCCTGATTGAGCTGATTGCCATCGTAGAATTTGTCCGTATAGTAGTCCATCCTCAGTGTGGGCGCCATAGGACCCATCGCAATGGTGGAATCAAAATCAGTGCGGCCTGTGGAATCCAGTCTGTCATAGTTCAGTTCATATCCGGCAATAAGGTAATGATTGGCGCCGAGTTGCCAGTCTGTCTGAAGCGAAACACCCTTGCTGCGGATAAAATTATGGGCAAAGTTATCCATCACGACACTGGTTGCGCCCTCTACCTGCCCGACATAGTTTTCCATATCCTTTTCATTTTTTTGGTAGTAGGCGTCAAAACGCACGCGGGACAGGTAGTCATTAATATCTTTTCCTTCCGAAAACAGATAATACTTGGTACGCGCCCACTTAGGCACCTTGACGAAAAAGCGGTTCCCGCCGCTGTTGTCATTGATGGACGTGGAATTGAACGCGCCCTTATAATAGTCCATGCCGCCACCCAACGTAAAATGCTCGGAAAAATCATAGCTCAGAAAGGCCGCAGCGTCGGTCTGACGGAAGTTGGTATTGTCGAGCTTGCCATCCGGCGTGTGTATGTCCCCCTGGTCGGAATGGGAACCAGACAGACTATATTTCAGGCCGTCAACGTTGCCGCGCACGGCCATACCCTCGGAAAAGCCCCGGGAAGCGCCGTTGAATCCCGTCCAGACTTCGCCTTCCACGGGTTTCTGCCCGCCTTTCTTGGTGATGATGTTCACCACGCCGCCGATGGCGTCGGAACCGTAGAGTACAGAGGCAGGCCCCTTGATGACTTCCACACGCTCAATGCGGGAAGTATCAATGAGCATGGGAGAGCCGGACATGGACTTGTGTTCAGAAATCTTTTGGCCGTCAATAAGAACCAGGGTGCGGAAGGCGTCTTCCCCGCGTATGGAAACTCGCTTCAAACCCTGCGAACCATCGTTCAAAATCTGCACGCCAGGCACGTCTTCCAAAAGTTCGCCTACAGTTCGCGCCCCGGATTTGCGCACATCGTCGGCGGTCATCACCGTCACGCTCATGGGAACCTGCTCCAGTTCTTTTTCCACTCGCGTGGCGGTCACATACACATCTCCCGCGTTAAGTGTCTCTTGTGCATGAGCAAAGAGAGCGGGGAGGAATGAGCAGGCAAGCGCCGTGGCCGCAAATACCGCCCTTGCATTGTTGTTCTTCATCCGATTCTTCCTTTCGTTTGTGTTCCCCCTTGGGAAACAACGTTGCACAAACAACCCTTCCCGCACGTGGCATCACCCTCCCCTGCCGGTTTTGCTTACCCGGTTTTTTGTAAGAATGCCGAGTCATGGAAAAAGGTTCCACCAACTCAAAGAGTTTTTTGCTCGTCCAGCGTATGCTTGAGAAAGTCCTGCATGAACTGGGAAAGATTCACCTGCCAGAACTGCCCGGCAAGTGTAAGCGCCACAACATCGCCCCGCATTTCCACAAGGCCCGCGCGGCTCCACTGCGCAAGCAGGGGCTGCAGGGGGGCGCGCATATTCACGCCGTAACAGCGCTCAAGGCGCGCCATATCTATCCAGCCCTGTTCCAAAGATTCCGCCACCGCTCGGAAAAAGGCAAAATGGACGCAGGGCCGCATGAGTAGCATCAGAGGCTTACGACCGGCATTCACGGCTTCTTCCCATTTTTCATAACGGCTCTGGTTCATGTAGAACCATCCCGCAAGATTGCCGCCCGCCCCAGGCCCGAAGGCCAGGCAATTTGCGCGGCCCTTTACCTTGAGGTTGTAAAGGTTGCGCTCCCGACTGGTACGCGCCCAGTGCGTCAAAGAAAGGCGGCGGTAAAAGGCCTTTTGCAGAGCGTCCACCCCGGCGGCAAACATAGCTGATTGCTGTGGAATATCCGCGGCGGGGGGGAGCTTACCCTCGTTGATAGCCTTGCCCAAGGGCGTCTGTCCGTAGACGTTGAGCTGATAACAATCCAAACCGTCAAGTTCCGCTGAACGGGCGGCGGTAATGTCTTCCAGCCAAAGATCCATGCTCTGCATGGGGAAGCCAAAAATAAGATCCACAATGACGGCAGCCTGATTATAGCTTTTTAAAACTTCCAGACGTCGAAAGACTTCCTCGCGCGGGGCAAGGCGGCCCATGGCCTGACGTATGCGCGTGTTGAAGCTCTGCACCCCCAGGGAAAAGCGATTTGCCCCGCCGGCAAAGCAGGCTTCCATCTTTTCTGTGTCAAAGTTGTGTAGGCGACCTTCCACGGTAATTTCGCAATCATTGGCCAGGGGCAAGTGGACGCGTACCGCCTTAAGCAGGCGTTCAAGATCCATGGCCTCAAGTGCCGTGGGTGTTCCGCCGCCAAGGTACACTGCATGGACGGGACCTTCTTCCAGCGCGGGTTGCCCTTTCCAGAGTTGAAGTTCACGGATGAGGGCATTGGTATAGCGGGCGCTTTCCTCTCTGCTATACGTGCGCTGGTAAAAACCGCAGTACAGACAGTGAGTTTCGCAGAACGGTACATGGATATAAGCTACGCTGTCACCCATGCGTGGTGTATTGAGAAGCGACTCAAGACATTTTTCACTCTCATCGGGTAGAACAATTTCGCCACCTATGCTAGGATGCACTGCAATCTTTCCCTCGAAGGCGTGAGAAAGAGCATCTACACCCTCCCGCGCGAAATACTTTTCAATATTCCAGGGCACATCTTTTTCAGTTGAAAGAAAAGGCATGGCGAACAACTGCGAAACCTTGGACGCTGACTTTTCCTGCCTCGTCTCTGCCATTGGTGAAATCATGGGTGCCTCAACCAATTTGAAAGTTCGTATAAAGTTAAACTGTTCAAACTTTTTTCGAAAATTATCGAAATTGAAATCCAATGTCAAATTAAAAATTCATTTTTTACGATTGATAAGAAAAGAAGAAAGGTATACGTAGAAAATTAGCCTCAAAAAAGGTAAAGAGTGTACTCCCCATGCCGTACGGGCTTCTCCTCTGCCTCATCCGGACTGTCCAATTTCAGCGCGGTGCGCCTGGCAAAAGCGCTCCTTACACCACGGGCAGACGCTCCTCAAAGAACATTAATCTATTTTTAAGGATGTACCATGAGCGATTGCGACCATCAGTGCGAAAGTTGCGGCGAAACCTGTTCCGACCGCGGAACGTCTGCTGATATGAAAGTCAAGCTCCATCACTTCTCTACGGTAAAGAAAGTCATTGGCATTGTGAGCGGCAAGGGAGGGGTGGGGAAATCCCTTGTCACTGCGTTACTCGCCGTAACGATGCAGCGCCGCGGCTTTCATACGGCCATACTCGATGCCGACATCACCGGCCCTTCCATCCCCCGCCTCTTTGGCGTGCATACCAGGGTTTCCGGTACACAGCTTGGACTGAATCCCGCGCGTTCCGCTACGGGCGTGGATATGATTTCCATGAATCTTCTGCTGGAACACGATACCGATCCCGTGGTCTGGCGTGGGCCTGTCATTGCCAACGTTGTCACTCAGTTCTGGTCGGAAGTAATCTGGAACAAGATTGACTATATGTTTGTGGATATGCCGCCAGGAACTGGAGACGTGCCGCTTACCGTCTATCAATCTCTTCCTGTGGATGGAATTATCATTGTTACCTCCCCCCAGGAGCTGGTTTCCATGATTGTGGAAAAGGCCGCGAACATGGCACGCCTTGATGGCCTGAATATCCCCATTATTGGCCTTGTTGAAAACATGTCCTACTTTGAATGCCCCAACTGTGGTATGCGGCATACCATTTTTGGAGAAAGTCGCATGGAGGAGATTGCGGTACAGTATGGCATACGTAGCACGGCAAGACTGCCCATAGACGCCTCCATAGCCCGTGCCTGCGATACAGGAGCCATTGAAGGCGTAAAAAGCCCTTGGCTTGATGGCATAGCCGATACCCTTGCTACTCTTTAACGTTCCTGCGCTCCGTGCCGAAGAGCGACCATTCTCTCTGCCAAAAGAGTAGCAACGTCCGGTGTCTGCTCCGCTTCTTGCGTACCGCGCGCTTTTTCGTTATACTCATACTGTTGTTTGTTCAATATTTTATTTTTCCTTGAGGCCTCTATGAAACGTCTTTTCTTTCTCCTCCCCGCCTTTGCCCTTCTCTGCCTGACTATCAGCGCACAGGCGAAGACTTATGTCAATGGTATTGACGCCAACTATCCTCCCTTTGCCTATGTCGGCGAAGATGGAAAACCCGCCGGCTTTGATGTGGATTCCATAAACTGGATTGCCAAGCATATGGGCATTGAAGTTGTGCATCAACCCATGGACTGGGACGGCATCATTCCCGCACTCATGAACAAGAAAATTGACATGGTCTGCTCGGGCATGAGCATCTCTCCCGAACGCACGGCCGTGGTGGCTTTCTCCGACCCCTACTACACCATACAGAAAGTGATCATTGTACCCGCCAATTCCTCTATTACCACGGCGGATGACGCCATACACGGCATGATCAAACTTGGCGTGCAACGCGGTACCAATGAGCATGAACTCCTTGAGACCAGAAAGGCGCAGGAAAAGCTGAAATTTGATCTGCGCTTCTACGATTCCGCCCCCCTCGCCGTGGAAGATCTGCTAAACGGTCGTATTGACGCCATTGCCATGGACAGCGCTCCCGCCATGGATGCCATCAATAAGGGCAAGGCTGTCAAAATTGTGGGTACGTTTGCCGATGATGATATCTTTGGTGTGGCTATTCGCAAAGACGACAAGGAACTGCTCGACATCATCAACGAAGGCTACAAAAAACTTATGGCCGACCCGTATTGGAAAGAGCTTCAGGATAAGTACCTGAAGTAGCGCACCCTTTTTTAGAAGTCTAATTGTGACATCCATGTCAGGCTTCTGACCTTCTTGCCCTCCTGGAATCCAAAGTGTCTATCTTTTCTACCATTATTGAAGCGTTCCCCTATATTCTCGAAGGAACGCTGGTCACCCTTGTACTGGTTCTCGGGGCACTCAGCGTGGGCTTCTGTCTGGGCGTGCCCATGGCTGTGACCCAGGTCTATGCGCCACGGCCCTTTGCCCTGGTTGTCAGTTTTTACGTATGGTTCTTCCGCGGTGTTCCCGTTTTACTCCTGCTCTTTCTTTTTTATTACGGTCTGTTTGGACTCATGGGCATAGACATAGGCACCGTAGGAGCCTCCTGCCTTGTCCTTGGCATGACAAGCGCCGCATACCAATCACAGATCTTCAGGGGAGCCATGCTCTCCCTCCCCGCAGGCCAGCTCAAAGCCGGGCGCGCCCTCGGCTTTACAGATATGCAGAGCATCAGTAGCATCATACTTCCTCAGGCGCTTCGCTTGGCCATCCCCGGTTGGTCCAATGAATATTCCATTCTGCTCAAGGATTCCGCCATGTGCTTCGCGCTTGGAACGCCGGAGATTATGGCGCGGACGCATTTTGTGGCCTCGCGCACCTATGAACACTTGCCGCTGTATATCACCGCGGGTCTCATCTATTTTCTTATTACCATGGCGGGGGTAACGCTACTCCGCCGCCTGGAACAAAAGGTTCGCATCCCCGGTTACAATACCACGGGTATGTGAAGCAGGAACCCCCTATGGATGCATACTCCAACAATACCCCCATTCTCCGAGCAGAACATTTTGGCAAATACCTTTCTGGCCGTAAAATTCTTGATGATTGCTCCATACTCATCTATCCCGGTGACGTCAAAGTACTCATCGGGCCGTCCGGCGCAGGGAAGAGTACCTTCCTCCAGTGTATCAACTGCCTTCTGGAACCCGATGAAGGAGAAATCTGGCTTGGAGAGCGGAAAATCAATCTCCGGAACACGAAGGAACTGTGCGAACTGCGCCAGCATGTGGGCATGATTTTTCAGGACTTCAACCTCTTTGATCACCTCACGGCCGAGGACAACGTTGCCCTGGCACTGCGCAAAGTGCGCGGCATGAAAAAGAAGAAAGCCCTGGAACGCGCTCAGGTTGAACTTCGCCGTGTGGGACTTGCGGACAAGGCCACACTCTATCCCGCGGAGCTTTCCGGCGGCCAGAAGCAACGCGTGGCCATTGCTCGCGCCCTTGCCATGGATCCCACGGTACTCCTCCTTGATGAACCGACCTCAGCGCTTGATCCGGAACTCGTAGGCGAAGTACTCACCGTCATCAGAGACTTGGCCTCTCACGGTATGCCCATGATCATGGTGACGCATCAGATGGAATTTGCCCAGGCAGTGGCCACGGAGATTCTCTTCATGGAACAGGGGCGGGTTATAGAACAGGGTTCACCCGCCGAACTTCTCGCCCCAGGCGCCATAACGAGAACGAAAAATTTCTGCCTGCGCCTTTGCGATCTGTGCGGCGGCAAAAGCACGCCTCGGGAGTGACCATGCTGGATTTTCTCGACCCTTCCTTCATCTCCAACCGCGTGATCCCCAACCTCAATGAGGGACTCCTTTTGAGCCTAGGCCTTATTGTGCCTGCCTCTCTCATTGGCGGCTTTATCGGCGTTATCATGGGAGTTCTGCGTGTTTTTGCTTCCCTCTGCGTGCGCCGCGTTGTAGACTTCATTGTTGCCGTCATCCGTGGTGTTCCTCTCACTGTACAACTTATGTTCCTCTATTTTGGCCTTCCCAACCTTCCTGGCCTCAAATTATATCTTTCGCCCTATGCGGCCGCGCTCATCGGTTTTATCGTCTGCACAGCCTCTTACCAATCGGAATACGTCCGCGGAGCATTGCTCTCCATACACCAGGGACAGATTAAGGCGGCGCAGGCCCTGGGAATGACGCGCTGGCAAACCATACTCTCCGTCATCGTACCGCAGGCAGTACGTCGTGCGCTTCCAGGTTGCGGCAATGAGATTATCTACCTTGTCAAATATTCCTCGTTGGCCTATATTGTCACTTGCATAGAACTGACAGGCGAGGCCAAAATTCTTGTTTCCCGAACCTTCCGCCCTACCGAAGTCTACCTGATAGCGGCCTGCTATTACCTTCTGATGGTCACGGTCGCCACCTGGCTCCTGGCCAAACTTGAAAAGGCACTTTCCATTCCCGGCTTTGGGGTGCAGAAATAAATTACCAACCTTCACTCCCTTCAACGTCATGCCCCCCCTTGAGTACATACGCAATTTCTGTATCATAGCCCACATTGATCACGGCAAATCCACACTGGCGGATCGCATTCTTGAATATACCGGTGTCGTTTCCGAGCGCGAGGCCAGAAATCAGTACCTGGACAAGATGGATCTGGAACGGGAACGAGGCATTACCATTAAGGCACAGACAGTTCGCATTCCTTACAAAGATCGCAACGGCAACGAGTACACTCTGAACCTCATCGACACCCCCGGACATGTGGACTTTGGCTACGAAGTCTCCCGTTCTCTTGCCGCGTGCGAAGGCGCGCTTCTTGTGGTTGACTCAACTCAGGGTGTGGAGGCGCAAACGCTAGCCAATGTTTACCTGGCGCTGGATCATAACCATGAAATAGTACCCGTTCTCAACAAGATAGACTTGCCAAGCGCTGACCCTGAAGGCGTGCGCCATGAAATTGAAGACAGTATTGGTCTGGACTGCTCCTGCGCTGTCGAAGTTTCCGCCAAGACCGGCCTGAACATTGACAGGGTGCTGGATGCCATTGTGCATCACCTCCCGTCCCCTAGGGGCGATGCGAGCGCCCCCCTCAAAGCTCTGATTTTTGATTCTTGGTACGACAGCTATCAGGGAGTGGTGGTTCTCTTCCGCATCATGGACGGCACACTCAAACTGGGAAATATCATTCACCTCATGGCCGGCAATCGCGATTATGAAGTCGTTCGCCTGGGCGTGTTTTCCCCCAACGCCGTAGATGTTCAGCAGCTTTCCGCCGGGGAGGTGGGCTTTCTTTGCGCCAGCATCAAAGAACTGGGTCACGCCCGCGTGGGTGATACCATTACCTTGCGAGACAATCCGGCGCAAATCCCCGTGCCCGGCTTCAAGGAAATAAAGCCCATGGTCTTTTGCGGTCTTTACCCCACTGAGGCCGCGGACTACGAGAATCTCAAAAATGCGCTGGAAAAGCTGCAACTCAACGATGCAGCCTTTTCTTACGAACCGGAGACTTCTTCAGCTCTGGGCTTTGGTTTTCGCTGCGGCTTTTTGGGGCTTTTGCACATGGAAATTATTCAGGAGCGCCTGGAGCGGGAATTTCAGGTAGAACTCATCGCCACGGCGCCCTCGGTCATTTACAAGGTGGATCTGACGGACGGCACAAGCCTTGCCATCGACAACCCCGCAAAACTCCCCGACGGTTCAAAAATCAAGGCCTTGTACGAACCCTATGTGCGGATAGATATACACGTTCCCACGGAATTTGTGGGCAATGTACTTAAACTCTGCGAAGAAAAACGCGGTATCCAGAAAAACCTTGGCTTTCTCACCTCAAAGCGTGCCGTCATTACCTATGAACTGCCCTTCTCGGAAATTGTTTTTGATTTTTTTGACGCGCTGAAGTCCGGTACCCGCGGCTACGCATCCATGGACTACACGCCTGTTGATTACCGCGAATCCGCCCTGGTAAAGCTGGATATTCTGCTCAATGGCGCGCCAGTGGACGCCCTTGCCGTCATTGTACACAAAGAAAACGCCTACCCCTATGGCCGCGCGCTGGCACTCAAATTGAAGCGCACCATTCCGCGGCAAATGTTCGAAGTGGCCATACAGGCGGCCATTGGCAGCAAGATCATCGCAAGGGAAACCGTTCCCGCCTACCGTAAGGACGTTCTGGCCAAATGCTACGGCGGCGACATCACCCGCAAACGCAAGTTGCTGGAAAAGCAGAAGGAAGGCAAAAAGCGCATGAAACGTATGGGCAACGTGGAACTCCCGCAGGAGGCCTTCCTTGCCGCCCTCAAGGTAAAAGACGCCGCAGAGAAATGAGTGCCCACCCCTTTCCCGAACCGACCGCACGGAAAACTCATGCCGCCTTCCCCCCTTACCCTGCGCACGGCCACAGAACAGGACGCCCCTGCCCTGCTGGACATTTACGCCCCCTATGTGGAAAAGACCGCGATCACCTTTGAATACGTCGTGCCCTCAAAAGAACAATTTCGCGCCCGCATAAGGCGGATTCTCCCGCGCGCTATCCCTGGCTTGTAGCCGAACAGGCGGGAAGTCTTTCAGGCTATGCCTGCGCCTCCCTCTTTCATCCCCGTGCCGCCTGCGCCTGGTGCTGTGAAGTCTCCATCTATCTTCGTGAGGACTCCAGGGGCCGAGGCATTGGAAAAACTCTATGCCCGCATGGAAGAGATTCTGAAAACTCAGGGTATTATGCGTCTCTACGCCTGTGTTGTCGTCTTTCCCATAGAAGACGAAACCCTAACCCATACCAATGTACACTACCATGAGCGAGAAGGGTACAGGATAGTGGAAGCCTTCCCTACGTGTGGTTTCAAGTTTGGTCGCTGGTACGACATGGTACGGATGGAAAAAGGCTACAAAACCCCTCATTCCTCCGCCGCTGTTGCGATCCTTTGCCGAGGTGGAGTTTACTGCCATGTAGGTTGCAAAAACGATAAAATATAATGGGTGTTGACTAGCTGAGAGGAGAAGATCTGAGCAATTTGAGGATCAGCCGATAGATATCCTCTTGTCTATGATTAAACCTGAACTCACCTTCTTTCAAAGGAAAAGAGAAGGTAT
>CAZWBH010000028.1:0-24907 GCA_964632155.1 uncultured Mailhella sp. | reverse complement strand
TATTCCAGCGCTTTCGTGTAAATGGGAGCATAGAAGAACTTTTATCATTGATAAGATGACACTCTCGGCGGAAAGTCTGCCTTGCACTTTCAGGTCATTGGCGTTAATATGGTTTATAACCTGTAGCCACCTGCGGGAAGGCTCGGGAACACCCAAAAATTCCAAGGAGTGTCATATGGATTTTTTGTTCTTTTTCCTTGGTCTCGCCGCTGTGATCCTTGCCATCACCTTTATTAAAAGAACTTCCCCCAACAACGCGCATCAGTGAGTTTTGCGGGCGGTTCGCGATTCCGGACACGCGTGGGATGTACCATACGCTGGCGGATCGCGATGTTTACTTGCTTTTTCTTTTTTTATCCATGTTGCACGTTGTACTCTATCGCCCGGAGATTCCGCCAAATACTGGAAATGTTGCACGTCTGTGTGCCGGTATGGGGACGCCGCTTCACCTCATTGAGCCGCTTGGTTTTTCTCTTGATGACAAACACTTGAAACGGGCCGGCTTGGATTATTGGCGCTATGTGGATATCACCGTGTGGGCGTCTCTTGATGCCTACCTTCAGAACGACGGGTTTGGGCGGAGGCTTGTGAGCAGCAGTGCCAGAAGCGGTGAATCGGTAAGCCGCTTTGTTTTTTCACCCATCGACAGTCTGCTTTTCGGTCCGGAATCTCACGGCTTGCCGCTGAATGTGCAGACACTGGCCGATGAGCATATACGCATTCCCATCAAAGAAGGCATACGTAGCCTGAACCTGTCTACCGCCGTGGGCATAATTCTTTACGCTGCACTGGCGGATCTTGGCGCTCTGGATGCGTGAAGTTCGCGCTGAATCGAAAAAACTCTTTGTCCAAAAAGTCAGTGTACGGTTTCACAAAAATTCGGCCAGCTCCCAAGAGAAAAATGGGAAAAGCTGGCCGCATATCATATCTTCGGGGATTCTCGTGCTGACGTATCAGTGAATCCCGGGCGGGGAAAGGGTGATAAACTGCCGCCTTATGGGGCAAGTTTGCTTGCGCTTTTAATAACGGGGTCTGGGCGCGCGAGGTTTTGCCTCGTTCACCCGCAGAGTGCGCCCGCCAAAGTCCTTGCCGTCCAGCGCTTCAATAGCGGCCGCTGCGGCGATATCTTCCATTTCAACAAAGCCGAAGCCACGGGCCTTCCCTGTTTCGCGGTCATTGACAAGTTTGACGGAGAGAACAGCACCGTACTCAGAAAAAAGATTTTGTACCTGTTCTTCAGTTGCTGCCCAGGGGAGATTCCCGACGTAGATAGACTTAGCCATAAAAACCTCACACAAAAGAAATCACTTGGCACACTCTGCGGGGGCAAACCAATTGCCCAGAGTGTCTTTCCTGTCTATAGGATTTGCCATAGTGGCAAAATCTAGTCAACAGGTATTTGGTAAATTTTTCTCATTCGCGTGCCTCCTCTTTAAAAAAACATTCTTCCTGGATCCCTGTCGCACTGGTTGGTTTTACAAGAGGTCGGAGCAAAAGCGCTTCAAGATTGTCTGCGCTTGAAAAGCTTTTCCAGATCGGAGCGTTCCAGAGTGACCGCGCAGGGGCGCCCATGCGGGCAATAGTCTGGCTCTTCGGTGCGGAGCCATTGACGGACGAGTTCACGCACATCATCGGGGGAAAGGTGTTGACCGGCTCTTATGGCCGTGGCGCAGGCGTGGTGCATCCATACGCTTTCCAGGTTGTCTACGCGCCCGGAAAGAGCCTCGCGTAAAAAGGAGAGCGCGGAGGATCGATCCATATCCGCAGGGACAGCCTGAACGGTACAGTACCCTTCATTGCACACAGCCTCGAAGCCCAATTTCTGGAAAGTTTCTGTAAGCTCCAGAAAGCGGGCGGCTTCCGCGGGATGCAGGGAGAGCTTAAGGGGGACAAGGAGCGGTCTCTTTTTACCTCTCGAACCATTTTTACGAAAATTCTCGTAAAAAATGCGTTCGTGCATGGCGTGTTGATCCAAGAGAAGCAAGGTGTCATCATTCCGCAAAAAGAGGAGATAAGTCATCGCCACCTGTCCAAGATACCGACAGTTTTCCAGAATTACAGGAAGGGCTTCACCGCCGTGGGCGTGCGGTTTCTCTTCACACTTCATCGGACTGAGAGAAAGCGGGGAGGGCTTTGTCTCCATTTTTTCCGTGAGAGGTGAGGATTCTTGCTTTTGTTGAGCAACAGAATCCTGATCAATGGAAGACTTGGGAAAAATTTCATATGCGGATGGTTGTAGTGGAGGCGGGGATCCCGAATGGCGTGTGTACGGAAGCGGTTCGATGTCGGGTTCCCGAAGTCCGGATGAATTGGCTTTTGGTTTTTCTTCGGGATCAAAACGCCTTGGCAGGACTCTGAGGGTATCGGCCTCGCCCCAGAAGCCAGGAGGGCGCGTATCGGATTGATTTTTTGACGTGAGAGGCGATGTTGCCATACGTGCTAATGTCATAGTTGCGGGGGCTAAGGCTGTGCTTATGGCACGGAAAACAGCTCCGAATATCGCTTTTTCATCGCGAAAACGTACTTCGCTTTTGGCGGGATGCACGTTGACATCCACTTCCTGAGGCGGAAGTTCAAGAAAAAGCACTAACTGGGGATAATCACGACTTGTTAGTCTACCCTGATAGGTCTGACGCACGGCCTGCATGAGCAGGCGATCGTTGACCGCCCGACCATTGACGTAGAAGAGCATGCGATCTGCCCTGGGCTGGGAAGAGCGAGGGTCTGAGGCCAGGCCATGAAGGCGTATTCCCGTATGGGAGAGTTTGAACGGGAGCAGAGCATCCACGATGGCAGGGGGCCAGAGTGTGGAAAGACGGCTCTTCAGTGTCTCCCCTGCCTCGAAACGCAGAATTTCCCGGGATCCGCCGCACAGGCGAAAGGCTACATCTTCTCGAGCGAGTGCCAGTCGAGCGAACAGCTCCTGAATTTTTTTCAGCTCAGTGGCGGGACTTTTTAGAAATTTCAGACGCGCGGGCATATTGGAGAAGAGTTCCGCCACTTCCACCATGGTTCCGCGATTGAGCGCTGCGGGGTGTACGCCCTTGAGAAGCCCGTACTCGACCTCGATGCAGGAGGCTTCAGCGCTGGAGTTGTCTTCAAGGAGCGGGGCTGATGTCATGCGAAAGCGGGAAACCGAAGCGATGCTGGGAAGTGCCTCGCCGCGAAAACCGTAGGATTCTATGCGCTCAAGATCGCTGACATCGGCAAGTTTGCTGGTGGCGTGGCGAGTGACAGCGAGTTCGAGCTGTTCGGCGTCGATCCCCTGGCCATCGTCGGAGACGCGGATCAGGGTTTGGCCGCCGTTTTCCACCTCTACCTCCACAAAGCTAGCCCCGGCGTCAAGGCTGTTTTCCATCAGTTCCTTGACCACGCTGGCCGGACGCTCCACAACTTCACCCGCGGCAATCTGGTTGGAGAGTTCAGGGGGGAGCAGACGTATCTTTTTTTTTCCCATGAGTTTCATAAGTGCTCCGGGGAGTTGCGGCAGATTTTGCAAAGATTAGCCTTCTTTTCTCCCGCTGACAAGCGTGCTTCGGGGGCGAGAGAGGCACTTTTTTGATGATTTTCAGCAAGTTTTGCTTTTTTATTTCAGACAGTTGAAGTGTGAATTTCATTGAAAATGTGAATGTCTCTCAGGAGCGAAGGAATACTGACCCACCGCTTGTCAAAGGAATATTACGCATAGTTGCCTCTCCCAACGCCGTTTGTCTGCCGGAGTAAACGTTTTTTTTCACGGCAACATGGTTGACGCCTTCCCTACAAGGCCTATGATACTTCTCATCTCATCCCCCAAAAGGACGCATCTATGGCAACGGCGCTTCTTCTTTACTGTTTCTTTGGTGGTATTGCCGGGCTTTTGGCCGGTCTCTTGGGCATTGGCGGAGGAGCCGTCATTGTACCCATGCTGGTCTTTGCCTTCGCCTGGCAGGGTATTTCCCCTGAAGTGGCCATGCATATGGCCGTTGGCACATCCATGGGGAGCATCATGTTCACGGCCCTGTCCAGCGCCAGGGCGCATCACAAGCGCGGCGGCGTGGACTGGCAGGTCTTCCGGTGCATTGCCGTGGGCATACTCATCGGCACGTACAGCGGCACGTTCATCGCCTCCCGCATTCCCGCCCGGGGCTTGCAACTGTTTTTTGTCTGCTTCCTCTTCTACGTGGCCACAAATATGCTTTTGAACAAAAAGCCCAATCCAAGCCGCACCATGCCCGGCATTCCCGGCATGACAGGCGCCGGCATGGTTATTGGTGCGGTTTCCAGCCTTGTGGGCATTGGCGGGGGTACGCTTTCCGTCCCCTTCCTCGTCTGGCACAACGTGGATATGCGCCGGGCCGTAGGCACGTCCGCCGCCATCGGCTTCCCCATCGCCGTGGCCGGAACGCTGGGCTTCATCACCAACGGCTGGGGCGTGCCTGAACTTCCTGAGTATTCCTTGGGTTTCATTTATTTGCCCGCTCTTGCGGGCATCGTTGCCGTCAGTATGCTCACTGCGCCCATGGGGGCAAGCATTGCACACAAGTTGCCTATCCCCAAATTAAAGCGTGTTTTTGCCTGCTTCCTCTATCTTGTAGCGATAAAAATGCTTGTAGATGTTTTGTAGAGTACGGAGCGGTTTGACAGGAAATTATGTCAAAGTGTAAAGATCCCTCTTCATTCCAGAGATTGAAAGAAGACCGCCTTTTTCTGAGCTGACTTTTTTATTGTCAACGCACACGGTCACGGGCAAGGGGAGAAGAACAGTCCAATGGTCAGGCACAACATGGAAAAAGGACAAGCAGGAACAGTGTCCTCCGCTTATACTTTCTGCGCATGAAAGATGCCAGAAACGGGACTTCTCCTCTGTTCTGGCGCGGGTTCAGGCAGATTACGCTTCGGGGTTGAAATTGTCGGGGAAGTCAGCGTTGGTGTACACATTCTGCACGTCGTCCAGCTCTTCCATGGCATCGGTGATGCGAATGAGCTTTTGCGCCGTTTCCACGTCCACAGGAACAACGATCTTGGGCACCATGGCCAGTTGCGCTTCTAGCATTTCCACGCCCTGCGCTTCCAGAGCTTCTCGCACGGTGTTGAAGTCGGCCATGGCGGTGCGCACTTCCCAGGTATCGTCGTTGTCCTGTACGTCGTCTGCCCCGGCTTCAAGGGCCATATTCATAACGGCGTCTTCCTCGGGATACTTTTCCTTGTCGAGGGTGATCACGCCCAGGCGGTCAAACTGGAAAGAGACAGAACCGCTTTCGCCCATGGTACCGCCGTATTTAGAAAACACATGGCGTACGTCCGCCACCGTGCGATTTTTGTTGTCGGTGGCGGTTTCCACAATAATAGCCACGCCGCCCGCGCCGTAGCCTTCGTACAGAATTTCGCTAAGGTCGCCGCCGGCATCCTGCCCGGTGCCCTTGCGGATGGCGGCATCAATGCGATCCTTGGGCAAATTCACGGCCTTGGCTGCCGCGATGGCGGAACGCAGACGGGCATTGCCAGCAGGGTCGCCGCCGCCCTTGGCAGCGATGATGATTTCTTTGGCAACTTTGGTGAAGATCTTGCCGCGCTTGGCGTCCTGAGCGCCCTTGCGCAGTCTGATGTTTGCCCATTTGTTGTGTCCCGACATAGTGCCTCCAAAAATGTTTAGCCTTGATCGGCGCCTTTGAATCCTATGCCCACTTCGAAGATCTCCTTGCTTTCAGCGCGAGAACTTTTGGGCTTAAACGTTTTAACTGTGGCAAAACGCGCGCGGAGAGCGCCCGCCAGTTCCTGAAAATCCGGTCCCATAAAAATCTTGGCAATAAAGCCTCCCCCCGGTTTCAGCCAGTGGTCGGCCACGTTCACGGCCTCAAGGCACAGTTCGAGCGATCGGGCCTGATCGGTAAACTTTGTGCCCGTGGTGCGGGGAGCCATATCGCTGATTACCATGTCAAAGGGTCCTTTTTCTGTAAGAAGCGCCTCAAAACCCGGCGTGCGTTCAAACACGTTCTCCTGCAGAAAGGTCACGTTGGACGGAAAGGCGGTTTCCGTACTTTGCAGATCGCAGGCCAGAACAATGCCTTTTTCGCCCACGCGCTCGGCAACGTACAGCGACCAAGAACCCGGCGCGGCCCCCAAGTCCAGTACCGTCATGCCGGGCCGGAACAGATGAAAAGCCTTGTCCATTTCCTGGAGTTTATATACGGAACGGGCAGGGTAATGATCTTCTTTGGCCTTGAGAAAATAGTAATCGCGGTACAGTTTCATGACGACTCTGGCTTTGTATCGTATTTCTTGAAAGGAGCCAAGAGGAATCTTGCCTTTTTTCTTGGAAAAAGGGAAGAAGATATGCGGGTGGAGAGTGCCGCTCAACGTAGAAAAGCCCTTGATCATTCGCCTGAAATTTCAAGAGATTTTTCGAAAACACTCTCAACGACACTGTTCTCCCTGAGGTTTTCGACACTCTATTTTCTACAGTTACGGAAAATCACAAGAAGAAGGCGGCGCGAGGAGACCTTTAGACACGGAAAGAGGCGGTCTCTCCATACAGAAAGACCGCCTCCTGAGATTATAGTGTACGGTTAGCGCTTATTCAGTTCTTCTTCCTGCGGGAACATGGGTAGGTAGCGGTAGGCCAAAGAAAGCACCATGGCCGCGTAGGCGAAAACCAAGAAGCAGGAGGCCCATTCCGCCCAGTTGGGGGCATAGGAGTACCAGTTGTCAAAGGGCATGACGGGCTGCGCCAGGCCCTGCACGGTGAGGACATAACGGTTGATGACAATACTGGCACAGGTGAGCAGGAGCATAAGGTAAAACACTAGGGGTTTTTCCCTCAGTCGCTTGATGAGCAGACAAAACATCGGAATGATGATCATAAGATGTTCCGCCCAGAACAGCCACTTGCCATAGATCCAACCGTGGAACATCTGATCGAAGGTCAGGCCTTCCTTGGCCAAAAGCGAAGTGGCCCAGTACCAGCTGTCCAGGCATTTGAACACCGTGTACACAATGAGCATGGTACCGCCCACCTTGCCCATGAGCTGTTTTATCTCCCAGCTGACCAGCTTGCGACCGGTCATTTTTTCCATGAGCGTGCAGACGAGAACGGTGAACATAGGGCCGGAGGCCACAGCGGAGAGGACAAAGAGGAAGAACGTCCACGGCCAGATGAAGAAGCCTTCGCGGAACAGGTAGGGGCGGCCAAAGAGCACGCCGTACATACCGCCCAGAGAACCCTGATGGAAGGTGGAAAGGAAGGCGCCAATGCCGGCAAAAATAGGCATATACACATGGAAGTTATGCGCTAGGGCATGAATGAAGCGCCTCTTCATGAGTTGCCTGTTTTCCAGTATCAGGGGCACAAACTCAAGAATGAGTACAATGCAGTAACAGGTGATACAGAAAATAACCTCTGTAAGCATGGAGTGAACGTTGGGATACCAGTAGCCAAACCAGCAACGTATAGGTTGGCCGATGTCCAGAACAAGGATGAGCATGGCACCGGTGTAACACAAAAAGCCAATAACCGCGGCCAGGTTCACGATATTTTTTAGCGCTTCGATGTTCAGAATATAGCGCAACGCTCCCGTAAAGAAGGCACCGGCGCCCAGGGCAATAACGGCAAGGTCAAAGGTAATCCACAGTCCGAAGCCAAAGTAATCATCCATGCCGGTTTCACCCAGGCCAAAACCCAAAACGCGAACAGCCGCGTAAAGCCCCCAGAGGAAGATCAGCCCCAGTATCGTCATCCAGCCTGTGAACTTGGTCAGGGAGCAACGTTCACATCCTTCGGGGAACAGCTCGGCGTCAAAAGGTTTGCTGTAATCCATAACTAACCTCTTTTGGCGACCGCTTCGCCGGTCTTTTCGTTTTCGAGATAGTTATCACCTTCGCGGCGCACCCATTCGCGTTTGCTCAGGTAGTAAACCTGAGGCTCGGTACCCAGGCGTTCTAGCAGACGGAAGGCGTACGGACTCTGGATGAGTTCATGCACTTTGTGCCCCGGATTGTTCAAATCGCCAAAGGTGATGGCGCCATTGGGGCAGGCCTCCGTACAGGCTGTAATATACGCGCCATCGGGCAGATCCATGGGATCCTGACCGTTTTTTCTGGCCTTGGCCTGAGCCGCCATAAAGCGATGATGGCAGAAGGAGCACTTTTCCACCACGCCGCGCATACGGGTTGAAACGTCGGGAGTGAGCGCCTGCGCTAGATCGCCCGGCCACTTTGGGTCGTACCAGTTGAAGTAGCGGGCATGGTAGGGGCAGGAGGCCATGCAGTACCGGCATCCGATGCAGCGGGGAGGAATCTGACTGACAATGCCGCCTTCCTCGCGCTTGTCCGTGGCAATGACGGGGCATACGGCTACGCAGGAAGGTTTACCACACTGCATACACGGGCGAGGCAGATAGGCAACTTCGTGATCCGGAAAAGATTTGCGGTTGGAGAGGCGAAACACCTTGATCCAGTTAAGCGCACGGAGTTTATTGCTGGCATCCACGGACGGGGGCACGTTGTTTTCCGCCTGGCAGGCCACCATACACGCGCCGCAACCCGTGCACTTATCAATATCAATAACCATGCCCCATCTGATCTTAAACTCTTTGACTTCAGAAGACATGAAGTTCTCCCTATGCTCTTGCGGCGTTTACAGCAATGGCTCCCCACACCGGCAGATTCGTGCCGGGTTCGCGAGAAACACTGGTCAGTGTCACAACGTTCACGCCCTTGCCCTTGCTAAACTGGTCAAAGGCCGTATGGCCCAAGCCTGCGGTCAGTGAGATCGTATCGGATACCACGCCTTCAAAAATCGCAACGCGTACGGTGGTTTCGACTTTGTTGGATGCTGTAATTTTCAGCATATCCCCCTCTCTAACCTTGAGCTTGGCGGCTGTGGCGCCGTTCATTTGAGCAACGCTGTACTTACCATCGAGCTGATAGTCGGTGACTACCTTGGTGGCAAAAGGTGGGATGGCCGTCTGTGCCGTGCCCATGCCCAGAATCACGACAGGGGCCAGTTGCAGGGGTGCGTCGGAACCCTTGGCGGAGGCAGTGGCCTTAATTGCTTCCCAGTTGTAGAAAAGTGGCGAAGCAGGGCTTTTTTTCTTGTCTATATGGACTGAACCCTTTTTCAGCATGGATCGGAAGGGAGCGCCCAATGCGTAGGCTCTCTTGTTGAGGAGCTGGAGCATATCATTTACACCAAGATCCAAGCCAAGTTCTTGGGCAAGAGCGATGAAGAGTTCCCCCGCGGAGCGGGCTTCGGCAAAGGGTATGGCCACGGGGCGTGCAAAAGCGTAGGTAGTCTGGCCTGAGCCGTAGGGCGTCAACACGTCATCAAGGGCCTCCATGCCAAGGGCCGCGGGCAAAACCAAATCGCAGGAGGCGCAGGTCTCGCTCATGAAACTGGCAACGGCCACAGAAAAACCGGATTTTTTAATGGTTTCCGCAACGCCTGCGTCCGTCGGCAGAGCATACACCGGATTGGCGGCGTAGATAATGAGCATCTTGGGAGCCTGACTCTGACCTGTGGCAACACTCTGGGTATAGTCCACAAGGGAACGGGTAAGAAGCTGGCGGTATTCCGTTGCTCCGTTGAGTACAGGCGAGGGGAAGGGCATATCCACAAGACCGCCTTCACGTCCTATGGAACCAAGGAGCATATTCACGGCAATGGCCGCCATAACTGGGCCTGCCGCGCCGCCATTGCCCAGGGCAGATCCGGCAATGACAAGGGGCTTCTGCGCTCCGGCGAGAGCCTTGACAACGGCTTCAAGTCGATCTGCAGGGACGCCGGTAATGGAAGTGACCTTTTCCTGCGTGTATGCAGCAACAAACTTGTCAAAATTGGGCAGACCCGCCGCAAATACGGCTTTTTTTGCCTTCATGAGCAGGTGAGCGATACCCAGAAGCAGGGTCATTTCCGTCCCCGGTTTGATGGGAACCCAAAGATCTGCCCCCGCTGCTGTGTTGTTCTGTACGGCAGACGCGTACAGGAATACCTGTGAAGGCTTCCCGCCCACAGGATGCGTCCGGTCAAAAGTGTTGCGGTTGGCGGCTACTACACCCCAACTTTCGAGAATGGGCGCGCCTACAGCCAGAACGCAGTCGCTGTGTTCCAAATCGTATCCCAGTCGCCCCTGACCGCCCATGGCAGCCCAGGCTACAGCCGCGGACTGTTCTTCATCGGGCATCAGATAGAAGTCCGTGGATCCGCGCTGAGCCAACATGGCGGACAGCACTTCGTTGATGCTTGTGGTAGGGTCTCCAGAAAAGGCGGTCACAGAACTCCCGGCGCTCTGCATATGTTCCTTAAGAAGTTTTTCGGCTTCTTCCCAGGAAATGGCCACATAGGCGCCATCGGCCGTGCGGCGCAGGGGCTTCTTTAACCGGGCGGGGCTGACGCGGAGTTCCGCCTCCGCAGCGGCAAGTGCCGTCATGGATCCGTGGGAAATGGGGTTCGTACTGTCACCCAGTGTACGCACCGGAGTGCCGGCCACCATACGCACAAGAAAGCCCGTTCCTGAGGGACAAAGTTTGCTCACTGTAGGGGAGTATAGATTTTCACCTTTTTTCAAACGGGGAATCCAGCCCCAGTTTTGCGTCCAGTACACGGCATCGTACAGGGTATTCCAGATAATAGGAGACGCCACGAGGCCCACGGTCCCGCCGGCGGCAAACTTAAGAAATCCTCTTCTATCCATGATTTCCTCTCTTTTGCCTTACTTGTGGCAGGTGAAGCAGGCGTTGCTGGCGTTGGTATTGCCCTGAGCCATATGCTCGGCATGACAACGTTCGCATCCCCACATGAGCATGGTATTTTCGGAATAGCCGGAAAGCCTGTTTTCCCGATACAGGGGAGGAATGCTTGTCTCGGCGACATTGAGGTGGCACTTTGAGCAGAATTTGGCAATATCCTGCGGTGTCTCAAGTTTGGCCAAGGGTTCAAAGTGCAGAACGTGACTGAAGAAGACGTTGTCGGGTTGCTTCTGGTAGATCAGCCACTCCGACTTGATTTCACGCCCGGTTTGGACATATTCGCGCACAAAGCGCGCTTCTTCTGGGTCGTTCCCAAGAATGGTAAAGTGGCACTCGGCGCACTGCTTTGTGGAAGGAGCGCCGTTGAAGGTTCCATCGGCCCGAACAAAGTGACACTTGACGCAAGTCATGCCCTGATTTTGAATATGCTCCACATGGCTGAAGGCAATGGGCTGCTTTTTGGTTTCTTTCATAAGATGGGGCAGAACCCACCATCCTAAAATAAGGGCCACGACCAGTCCAACAATGAACGCCCCCCAGCCGCAGGAACAGCATGTTTTGCCCGCGGACTCAGGTGTGGTTGTGTTGTTCCTCTCCTCCATCCCGTTGCCTCGTGCTGGTTGAGGTGATTAAAAAGGACAGCGCGCAAATTCAGGCCGTTTCCGGCCCCGACGGCCTTGTCGGGATACGATTCCCGTATGAGATCCAGTACGTCCTGATATACTAGTTTAAATCCAGAGCGCTTGCAACGGGGAAAAGTGCTTTCTCTTGTGAGCATGGAGCGGAAAAAATCGGTCTTTTTTAAAGAAATGAATAAATTACACGCTAGGTTATGAAAAATGTTATGTGTGTCTTCGCAACAAGATAATAAAAATAGGACAAATTTGGCAGAAGAAAATTTTACTTCAGGCAGGATCGCTCGATCATGGCAACCGTACGCTCTAATTGCCCACCCAAGGGGGTACGGCGGCTTATTTCATGTTCAACTGCCGTGATGCCTTTAAGAACCGTAGAATGTTTACGGTTGAAGTATTCACCTATCTCCTCAAGTGTTAATTCCGTATGTCTGCGCAACAGAAAGAAGGCCGTATTGCGGGCCGCCACCAGGTTTTGTCGGCGCGATTTAGAAGAGAGCTGGGCCTGAGTAAGGCCGAAACTCCGGCAAATTAGTGAAACCACGTCTTCTACTGTTAGTTGCGGGCTGTTCTTCGCTACAGTTCGGATGACCTCCATGGCCATCTGTTCCGTCACTTTTTGCCCCATGAAACGGGACTGAAGCATGAGGTTATGTAGACAACTTTCCAGAAGTCGCACATCTCCAGTAATGCGATCAGCCAGAAGTTCAGCTACAGGAGCTGGTAGAACCATACACTGACGTTTCGCTTTCTCTTTGAGAATATGGATACGCGTATCGCGGTTCGGTCGTTCCATGCTCGCCACAAAGCCCGAACAAAAGCGCGAGACAAGTTGCGAGTCCACACCGGCAAGATCTCGAGGGGCAAAGGAACTTGTCAACATTACGCGCCCACCATGCGCTTGAAGGCTTTTAATGGTAGACAGGAGTTCTTCCTGGGTACGATCTTTACCTCGCAGAAAATGAACGTCTTCAAGGAGTAGCATATCAAGCTGTCGGAAGTGTTCTTTAAATTGTTCCATGGCGCCGAACTTGGAGGCATGGATAAATTGAGAGGTGAATTCTTCCGCCGTGAGATATTCCATTCGCACATCGCGTTTATTCGCTTCCAGACTGAGAGCGTGACCCACAGCCTGTGTGAGATGTGTTTTACCTAGTCCCGCGCCGGAGCATAAAAAAACCATGTCCACCGGAGCGTTGCTGTCAAGAATGTTCGTCGCCGCAGCAAAAGCAAGCTGGTTACAAGGTCCGACAATGAAATCTTCAAAGGAATATTTCCAGTTTCTGCGTTGGATGGAAGAGAGACGGGGAAGGGGAAGAGGCAAGGAAAGTTGCTGATCCGCCATGAGAACGCTCGGAGCGGAGGGAAGGGTGTTCACAAGCTGTTCAACGCTCACAGGTCTTGGCATGACCATTTCTTTACGTTTGTTTATGGCGCGAATTGTCACCGTAGGCAAGGAGCCGAGAAGGGAACGACCTGTTTCGGCGATAATTTGCATGAACTGTGAACGAACCTGTTCGGCCATAAAGTCGTTGGCCGCAGTCAGGCAGATTTCCCAATGTTCCGGAAGGGGAATTAGAAGCCCTTGTTCCTCATTTCCATGAGGAGAGAGTACCTTTCTAATTTCTCCTTCGAGCGGCTCAAGAAACACCTTAAACTTTCCTTCCGGAAGTTTAAGGCGAAGTTCATCGAGTATGGCAGACCATTGTTCATTCATAGCAGTGTTGGTTTATAAAAAGACCCCAAAAAAGGCCATAGGAAAGAAGCAAAAAACGAAACCCTGCCAGAAAAATGTTATCCACAGTGTCAGGTTTGTCTATCCTCTTCTCTTTCCTTGAAAAAATTTTTTCTTCCGAAAAAGACTTGCCATATGTTAACATATTGTTTTTTTAGTAATTTTTTATTATTTTTAAAACTTGATCGGAAGGGTTCCAATATATCTCCACAACAATATCATTGTTTATCTCTATTTTTTGTAAAAAATCTTTATTTTTCTGTTTTTGAAGGAAAGGTGGAGATGGATTTTTTGAGAGCTACCTTGCTTGCGCTGACTTGTTCTAAATATGGAAAAGTGGCGGCAGACTCAATGATGGCTTGCTCTATCGTTTCATTTTTTTTGTAATGCTTAGAACCTAAAAAACTCTAACGTCTGCTACAAGGCATGAAAATCAGCATTAGCGTACTGTTTTTTTAAAGGATGTTTTCTGCATAAATAAGCTGAAGAACTGCAAGGAAAACAGGTGTATCGCATGAAAATCTTGCGAAAGGACTTTTCCAATATATAAAACGTCATTGCAACATTGGTTATCAGATTTTAACAAGTCAACAGAACTCAGGTATGAAGAAACATTTGGTTCAGAAATTAACAGGAATTCCTCAGAAAAAGATAGAATATAGATCCATAAAGCTGTTCAACGGTAAATACAAATGTCTGCAAAAAAAACGATGAGAACTGAATTCTTGGAGCATTTCTTATATAGAAAAAGAAGTGCTGGTATTCAAATTGTGGATGTATTAAACCACTGAAGGATAATACCTGCTATTAATAATTTTATAAAGTTATATATCTGTCGGGCGTAAGAAAGAGCCGATACTCCTGGTAGAGTTAGGCAAAAGTCCAAAAGTAGAGTTTGCTACGTGGGCTTTCCCACGGCGTCCGTCGCAACGCCGCGAAATTCGATACCCGTGATCTCGTAGGTCACGCGACCGCGAGGGATATCTATTGTGAGTTCATCACCCACTTCATGACCTAAAAGGGCGCGTCCCACAGGGGAATTGATGGAGATGGAGCCTTTGGAAAAGTCGGCTTCGTCCGGACCAAGAAGGGTGAACTCCGTTTCGACTTCGGTATCGACATCAACCACATGAACTGTTGCTCCGAAGATGACCCGTTCGCCGCTTAGTTTGGCGATATCAATGACAGTGTACTGTGGAAGCTGGGACTCTATGTATCTGATGCGCGCCTCAAGAAAACCTTGCCGTTCGCGGGCGGCATCGTAACCGGCGTTTTCCGATAAATCACCTTCTTCTCTGGCCTCTTTAATAGCTTGGATGACCAGAGGGCGTTCTTTCTTCAGTTTTTCAAGTTCGTTTTCCAGCTTTTTGTAGCCTTGGACGGAAATAGGCGTAGTCATAAGAAACCTTCAAAGAAAAAATACAAAAAAAAGAGGCCCGGCTTTCTCAGGGTAGAGGACAAAGTCCGAAGCGAAAGAAGCGGGGCATTTTCGGTAAGGGCATCTATAGACAGTCGCGCAAAAAAAGTCAAGCATGGAGTGCGGAAGAATTTTGCTGGACAAAGATTTTTTTCTCTTTGCATCATTCCGTGAAGTATTTTCAGTGAAAACCCGTGTGATTCCAAGCCGTGCGGCGTTTTAAAAAAGATATTGTCCGCACCGCGCATAGTCGCCTCGCCGCCTTTACCGCCCTTTTTATAAAAACAGAGCAGAAAAGGAACGATGAACGAATCGGATAAAGTCATTTATTCAATGAACCGCGTAACCAAGCGACAAAGTCCGCGGGAAGTTCTCAAGGAGATCTCCTTCGGATATTTTTACGGGGCTAAGACTGGCGTGCTAGGGTTGATCGGTTCGGGTAAATCCTCGCTTCTTAAGAGTATGGCTGGGGTAGACAAGGCTTTTGAAGGTAATATTGCCGTTGCTCCTGGCTACAGCATCGGCTACCTTGAGCAGGAATCGCTCTCTCAGGAGCTTTGAACTCTCCGTGAAGTGGTGGAAGAAGGCGTGCAGGAAGTGGCGAATCTTGTTCGTGAATGCAACGAGAAATTTGCCGAATCCATAGAGTCGGAGGAAATGGACGCTCTTCTTGAACGTCAGGCCAAAGTGCAGAAGAAGCTGGACGTCATGCACGCTTGGGACTTGGATTCAAGGCTTGAAATGGCCATGGAGGCACGGCTTTGTCCTCCTCCGGACACGCTCTGCTTTCCGTGTTTTCCGGTGGAGAACGTCGCCGTGTGGCATTGGGCCGTCTGTTGCTCCAGAATCCGGATATTCTGCTTCTTGATGAGCCGACCAAGTACTTGGACATTGAATCCGTGACCTGGTTGGAACGCTACCTTCAAAATTTTCCTGGAACGGTCATTGCCGGGACGCACGACCGTTACTTTCTCGACCATGTGGCAGGCTGGATTCTGGAACTTGACCGCGGTCGCGGCATCCCGTGGAAGGGCAATTGTTCCTCGTGGCTGGAACAGAAAGGCACTTGCCTGTGAACAGGAAGAGATATGTCTTCCAAGGGGCGACACGCTAAGGCAAGGCACGCATCAACGCCTACGAGTCCATGTTCAGCCACGAGAGCGAACGTATGGCGCCCGATCTTGAAATTTATATTCCACTAGGATCGAGACTGGGCAAAAGGGGGATAGAGGCGTGCGGAATTACAAAGAGCATGGGGGGGGCAGACTCTTCCTGGATGGGGTTTCCTTTCTGGTGCAAGCCTGGGCCATTGTGGGCATCATAGGATCGAACGGCGCGGGTAAGACCACACTCTTTCGTATTCTTGTGGGTGGGCACAAGCCGGATTCCGGAGAACTCTTTCTTGGCGAAACAGGAATCTTTAGTTATGTGAACCAAAGACGTTCTTCTCTGGAACCGGGCAAGGTCGTCTATGAAGTCATAAGCGGCGGGCGAGACATTATATGCCTTGGCGATCGCGAATTGAACGCCCGGGATTACTGCCCGCGCTTCAACTTTTTGGGAGCTGATCAACAAAACAGGTGGATGTACTCTCCGGAGGCGAGCGCAACCGCGTGCATCTGGCTTGTATGCTGAAATCCGGAGCCAATGTCTTGCTCCTTGACGAAACAACCAACGATATCAACGTCAACACTATGCGCACTGGAAGACGTATTGAAAAATTTTGCGGGCTGTGTTCTTGTGATCAGCCACGACTGCTGGTTCCTGGATCGAGTTGTCACGCATATTCTGGCCTTTGAAGACGATGGCAAGGGGACTTTTTTGAGGGCAACTTCTTGTGGAGAATGAAGAAGACCGAAAACAGCATTCAGGCAGGGAGGCCGATACACCGCGTCGCCTTAAAATCCGCAAAGTTACGCGGTGCTACCAAACAAATATGTTAGTTGAAATTTTCTCAAGGAAAAAGCTATGCCCCTTATTCTTACAGGAAAATGGCAGAGGAACCCGGAGAGTTTACGAGCGCGTTGCGTATCCCGCAAGGAAGCAAGTTTTTGTGAATGCCTGAACGGCCTTCCTGACGCAGAACTTGGCGATCTCTGTCTCATTGTCGGTGGCTTTTTAGACGGATTTACCGGTCGTGCCTACGGCCTGCGCGAGGAATTGCCCTCTGTTATGGCATGCTTCGATATCTTTTATCGCGAACACGATGAAAAAGGGGATATGCGCCGTATCCTATGCCGCTACGGCAGAGCGGGCCGCCGGGTGGCGCTCATCGGGCACAGCTGGGGCGGAAGTTCGCTGGCGGTGGACGTACTCGCGTACGAAGAGTGCCGCCATGTGCCGGTGGACGCCCTTGTCACGCTGGATCCTGTGGGTGTACGGAGACCGCGTTTTCTGCCGCAAGTCAGACATTGGCTGAACGTTTATCTTCCTTATCACAGAGCCGCTTGGAGCCGCGAGAACAACATCGCCCGCTTGGGCAGACCATGGGAACAGGTGGCGCAGGCGGGGTTAAATTGCATCCCCACCCAACTTCGCCATGCCGACACTCGTGGTATGTTCCGTGAATTTGGCGTACCCTTTCTGGAACGTGTGTTTTCTTTCGGGCTTTAGAGTTTTTACGGCTTCTGTGAAAATTCCTAGTATTTTTTCTAACACATTAATATTATTATCAATACAAGGTGGAACAGATAACGGTTATACCGTCAAAAGAATGTGATACAAGAACGTTATAGCGACAAAAAGAGATGACCGTAGATAGAAGAGGCAACAAAAAGCAGTATTTACGGACGGTTACGGCTTCGTATATAATCCTGTGAAGTTAAGAGAGGGGGTTTGAACTGAAGGACTATTATTTTGATATGATAGGAAAATTAGACCCCATGTCACTCCCCTCAGACATCTTTCCACACATACTTGTCCAATTGTAAAAAATGTATACTTTCAAAGAGTTATAAAAAAAAGGTCATTTTTTTAACGCGTGTTCGTATCCACTCAAGGAAAGACAAGAGCCTCATGTATAGGCGGCATGCGGACGGCTTCCTCGTGGCACGGAAAACTGCTTTCTTCTGTTTTACTCATGAAAAAATTGGCTCGCGCGGAGACCTTTATAAGGGGGGGCTTATGACCGTGCAAGCTCAAATTCTGGAGATGGTGAAGCTTGTTCCAGACAACGATTTGCCTACGTTGATGGATGTTCTTCGGCGCTTTGTTCCCGTTGACAGCGATGATAGTGCAACGGCGGACGATTTGGCGGCTCACGAGGCTACTATGCGTGAATACCTTGCCGGGGAAAACTATTGTTTTCGGTTTGTTCAAAAGGAATGGGCGAGTCTGTACAGAAAGAGTCCCTGATTGCTCCAAGGTTGCACTCCGGGGAAGTATCTGAGGGCGTGCAGACCGTAAGAGCGTCATCCACCCGGAGCTTGACGTGGATACGATGGGCTTGTTGATCCCTGGTTACCGGAAACACTTTCGCGTGGAACACGGCAATAATGGATTCGCCAACAAACACTCACCTGTCAATGGAATAGAAAGCTTCCGGGCTTATGCCAAAACGAGACTTGTACGCTTTCGCGGCCTTCAAAGACATACTTTCTCTTTTTATTTGAAAGAAGGTGAGTTCAGGTTTAATCACAGGCAAGAGGATATGGCTGATCCTCAAATGGCTCAGATCTTCTCCTCTTAGCTAGTCAAAACCTTTGACAATTTAATGTCTCGCCAAAATTCAGACAAAGACGCGTCGGTAATATCAGAAATTTTATCTCCGTATACCAGAGTATTTTCGAAAATATGATGGAGGGCAAGCCCTTCAGCATGGAGGATGTACTTATAACAGCCATCGGGACATTGACTAAAAAAGTAAACGAGGATATATAAGTTTCGCTGAGATTATTCGTCAAACCGACGACAGTTCGCCGTACGCCCTAACCCTATCGAAGGGAATATGGAAAAGGCAAAAGAACAGCTTGTGAGAAATATCAAACCTGATATCGTCCATACCCTGGCGTGGAACTTCGTGGAAGCTAGTACATCTCTGGAGTTTTGGGGCAGAATGATAAGGCGTCTTCTCTTTCTTGGGATACTGTTCTGTGCGCTTGTGCCTAACTATAGCCTGGCTCTACCAGGCACGGCGCACGTGCAGGATATGTTGAATGTTGTTCTTGGCGATGCGGCGGTCAGAAATCCCGAATTGCGAGAGTCTCTCAAGGAGTTCACCAAGACTATTGATAATTTTGAGGTAGTCAAAGGGCTGCCGCTTGGCAAGTCTGGACACAGGCTGTACGGGCACTGGGGTTTTAGTGAGGCCATCCCGTTCAATACCTCTCCTGAATTGAAGTCACTCCTGCAAAGCATTGCTGAAAAAGAAGGGCCGGAGGCCGCGGAACTTGCCAAACAGAGAATCATAAAAAGCTGGAGCGCGGATGCTCGCAAGCTCATCCAGCTCTCAGAAAGGATGCTTGGAGTTGGTGGCCGTTCCGCACGCGGACTTGCCGGACTTCTCTATACAACACATTTGCTCGGTGACTACAGCGGGGAAAAGCTGAACAGTCTTCAGGATATAAATGCTCTGTCAAAAGATCTCCAAAAAAACATCCATCGACTGCTTGGCAATAACTCTCCCGCCGCAATAAAGCTAAGCGCGAGGATCGAGAAGGTGGTACAGGCCTCCGGATCGAAAAACAGTCAGGTATTGGCCTCAAAGCTTCTCAATGAACTGAAAACTTCTCCAGAGCTTAGCAAGAGCATACAGAAGCTCATCAACGCACGTGCTACCGCAAGTCTGTTTAAAACCGGTATGGCCACGAATATTGTCCAGCCGAAGAACATATCCTCCGCGCAGAGGCAGGCCAGGAAGCTCTTGAAAAACGGGAAAATACGCACCGTACCTGCTCAGCTTCTGCCCAAGGGGCGTCTTCTGGCCGCAGCCTCGCAGGGAGCAGGGGCTGGCCTGTTATGTTTTGCCCTGGAGGGCGGCTCTGCAACCTTTCAGTATATGAGAGGAAATATGTACGCTCCTGAATACCGGGAAAAGCTTGCCGAGGCGGCTTTGAGTGGGGCCACCACGGCTGCCGAGCTTTGGGTTGCTCAGGCCGTGACTCCGGTTTTGGCCCACCTTATCCCGGTTCCGGGCGGCTTGGTCGTGGCGGCTGTTTCCATAGGCGCGACCATGGTCTTCGATGTTGGCAAATCGCTCTATAAGAAGAACCGGGAGAGCAAGATGCTCACCAGAGAAGACCTGGCCGTACTGGGTATTGAAATTGACAGTGTCCTTGAGCCAGAGCTGGACAAATATACCATCTTTGAGCCTGAAACGGAGAAAAACTCCATTCTTGAACCTGAACTGGACAAAAATTCTATCCTTGAACCTGAGTTGGACAAATACACCATCTTTGAGCCAGAATTGGATAGCATTTTTGAATAGAAGCAGAGTTTTTCCCTTCCGGTAGAGCATTGCCATTATTCACTCTGAATCTTTTACCCATACATGAGTTTGTCATGAAAAGTCGTAAAATCGTTTTGGTTGTCGGAATTCTTGGTTTGGTTATTCTTGTTCTTTTGGGATCTCAACAGCCTTCAAATGCCGTACAGAGCGAGAACTCAGCTACCATAGTTGAGAAGAACAATACATCCGGTACTAACAATTCTCAGGATCAGGAGTCGGATTCTGCTACACAGGATAGCACCTTTGTTGTAGCGCCTGATGAGAGCAATACGTCCGAAGTTGACGTTTATCTTAAAAAGGCGGAAAGTTTTTGGAATATTGACCAATACGAACAAGCTATAGACATATACAAACAGTGTTATATGGAAACAGGAGAAAGAAGATGTATAGATACTTTCAGAAATTACGTGGTAGACTCGTTTAACGAGTTTGTATCAATAAGAAAAGCATATTTTAGTAAAATTGAGAGGGTGTTCGAAGAAAAAAAAAGAGAAAAACATCTAGAAGTATCGCGTGGTTGGGCTTTCCCTTATGAACCTATTTTCCCAGACGCAACACCTTTGTACAAAAAACAATATAGCTTGAAGAATGATGAACTTACCAATGCAAAATTTTGGATAAAAGTATTTAATAATTTTAAATTAATGTATAATAATTTGTATGCATTGTATACATTATATGTAAAAAATTCTCTAAATAATTCAAGTATTGATACAGCAATTAAAGAAATTGACGATTTAGAACGAATTATTAAGCCAGCAATATCTAAATATTATAATGATATTGTCGGCTATGGATTTGTTAGATACATGCTTTTTGGCGTTTGGAATACTCTTGCAGTAGCTAAAGAAGAAGCATCTTTTTCTATATCATCGGCACTTCAAAGTTCCATACTAGCGGGATTACTTCTTACCATAGACACGTTAGACACGTTCGGTGGACGTACTGCAAACTTTTCTGACACTGACACAACGATACTTCGTAAAGCCGCACAAATGCTCGCTAGACTTGATGCAAAACTTGTAAAAACGTGTGATGAGGAGACACGAAATTTTTATGTAAAAGTTGTCACTCAGTTTAAAAAGGACGCAAACGAGCAACTATTGGAGGAATTCAGGCTGGTTTGTACCTTTGCGGACAATATCAATGAAGGGCGAACCGGTACGGAACTCTGGTGGTCGGAATAGGGAAACCAATTACTTTTCAGTTTTCTGTGCCTTCCCGCATGCTCAAACTCCCGACATAGAGGGTAGCGCACAGAAACCATTTCATTCATACATTGTGTCTGTGATAAATTGTTTTATAAGATGCAGAAAAGGTATCCTTGACAGAATTTAATATCTGCTCATGGATATAAAGCTCATTTCTTTTTAGAATATCATAGGCAGTACGAACACAGGAACCATGCATGATCTTAATACATTCATCGCCAGTCCAGTAATAGGACAAGCATACTGTTGGGGTCTTTTCAGGGATAATCTTTTCTACATAGAGATAGCGATATTTTTGTGGGCATAGGGTAAACGCGCCAACTCGTGATTTGGAAAGTTTTAATACTTCCATAAAAAACCTCCAAAGGGGGGTGGCAGTTTGTTCCCGCCACCCCTTTTTTAGGTTGAAGGGGAACAGTCAATGATTGGTGAATGGTACGATTTACTCGGCCATAGTGAGACGTCTGGTAATGCCAAGGTCAAAAGGGTTATCCCAGAGTAACCTCTTGGTTTCGGTATCGTCCCAGCTCTCGCCTATACGGAGGAACAGGAAGTGTTCAGGGGCAAGTTCGGCCAGGAACGTCTCAATGAAATTCACTTCCGAAAACTCTTCGTACCATTTCACATATTCCCACAGGTACACTTTCGCGCCAGTGTCAGCATCCTCAAAATGTCTGGTGGCATAGACAAGGAAGCCATTAATAGCAGTGAACGCCTCGGAGTTTTTGTCCAAGGCGTTCAGTTTCTGGTGAAGAGCCTGTACAGCAATCTGGCTCAGGGCCAGACCAATATCAGAGCGGTATCCCATGTTTTTCTCCTTTCTCATCAGCCATGCGGATTTTTCTTCGGGGAAGATTTTCCAATGACTGGTCAATGGCTGTGAGCAATTCGCTCATCTTGTTATGGATTTCAGTTTTGAAAGCCACATTGTTTTTGAGTTGGGCATAGGATACCCCGTTAATGATATTTCGACACTGTTGTACCAGGGTTTCGAGCTGCTCATCTTGAAAGATATTTCTATCGTCAAAATGAGCCAGAAAATCGTGCAGGTTTTCAACAGCAGAAGAGCGGAGTTGTTTTGGTACTCCGTCGTTTCCGTTGAGCTTGCTGGTCAGGTTGGATACCAAATCGACGAAGTCTATGCGCAGAGCTTCTTCGGCTTCTTGCCGTGCCTGTGTCATGAATTCTTTGAACTTGGTCATCTCTTCCTGATATATTGAAGCGGGAAGAATCCGAGAAGTTGAAGGCCCAATCGTCAAATAACGCCATTCAAAACGAAAGCGTTTTTTAAGCTGTTCTGCGGTTGGATAATCCAACTGGTCAAAAAGTTCTCCCAACTTCTCCTGTGCCTCCGTAAGGGCGGTTGGATAACAGTAGAGAAAACTTTCCACGGAACATTCGTAGTCGTTTTTAAACAGTGAAAGCTGATTCTGGATTTCAGGAATCAGCTTTCTTGGTACGAGTACGCATCCACGGATGGGGAATGGCAGTGCCAGCTTCCGAAGGTAACTTCGGATCTTTCCAATAATTTCTCTGATGGGTGCCGTAGACTCTGGGGCAAGAATGAGTTTGCATTCTTTCAGATAGTCCACGATCTCGATTTCAGCCAAAAGCATGGGAGGTAGCTTTCTGTCAATGCTCCAGCAGGTTGCTGTGAATTGAAGGAGAGCTGCTTCCTTAAAAAGGTCAGAATACGAGGACACGGTTAACTCCTTATAAGAGGGAAAAAACGCCAGATTTTTTAATCATCTGGGTCTTGGTTTGGGTAACGACCTGCGAACGGAAAGAGCTTTTTTTGACCAGGGATGAACTATAGGCGGTTTCCGCCTGACAAACAGTCAAATCCGTAGCAAGCCTGGAGGCTTTGCGTTTTGTTCTGATGTTGGAAGTTGAGCCAAGGTCAGCTTGCAGACGGAGCATCGCCTCTTCATCGGGTAGCTTCATCTCGATGAGAAGAATGGAGGGTTGAAGTTGAAGAGGCAAGTTCGGTGAAGAGGAAATCATCACCAAACAGTTGCCAGTGCCTTTCCAACGGAGAATACCGTTAAGCAGGGTCTGACACACAGCGGGGTCGTCCAGGAAATAGTTCAGGCCGTGCGCAGTCAGCACCGTATCCTTCACGCTGGAGAGCCAGTTTATAGCTTCGACTGGGTTTAAAATATCGCTGAAAGTGAGGGACTGCGGAGCCATGCCGCACACGCCTGTGACACAATCCCACCTCGCTGTCTGCCATCCGGAAAAACTCCTTAGTAGCTCATCAGTCCTGTGGGTTTCCTGCGTTTCCAGTAAAATTGCCGGAAAACCAGTTTTGAGATATTCTGTAATCATAAAAACCTCCAATATATTATAATTTCTATATGAAATGTGTGATTTTCGCCGGTGACATTTGAAAAAGTTCCAGAAAAAAAGTGTACTTTGATTTGATTCGTGATTTGAAAATTGACTTTATCGAAAATTATGTGTAAGTGAAAAAAAGAGGAGAGATTACGATGTCCATCAAATTCAAGGTAAATTATCGTAAGGTAGTGGAAGCTATCGTCTATATTTTAGGCAAGCATCACCGCAAGGCCAAGAGTATTTTTATTCTAAAATGTCTGTATTATGCGGATAAATATCACCTTCAGCAGTATGCTTGTCCTATTACTGGTGATGAATTTGTTAAACTCAAGCATGGTCCCTGTGCTCGTGCTGCCTATGATATTCTAAAAAGAAATGAGCTTTATATCCCTGAGCAGATATTAAATTCTGTCAATGATGCCTTTTCTGCATCCAATGGTAGAGGTACTGGTGATTACGATATAACGTATAAGGCGATTCGAGAAGCTAATCTTTCCGTCTTTTCAGACAGTGATTTGGAATGCCTTGATAAAGCTATCGACTTTTGTTCATCCTATACAGATGACTTTGCACTCTCTGAAGAGTCTCACAAAGAAGAGGCTTGGAAACAGGCTGAAGATAAAGGCATTATGTCCTATGAGTTAATGATAGACAAAAATACTACTAACAGAAAAGAAATCCTCGAATATCTCAATGAAAGTTCGAGATCCTTATGCCTGTAAACCTTCGTTTTGGTGATATTGTCGATATGTGTATCACCACTGTCGATGAAACCAAAAAGTTTAAAATTGCAGTATGTGTAGAACCAGAAGAATGGTGGTTTTTCTATATTAATACAAAGCATTACTCATTTGCAGCAGCATCTACGATAACGATTGAACCGTCAGAACTTAATAGACTTAAATATACTTCGTATCTAAATCTACATAAAGTTGAGGTTGCAAAGAAAGATGAAATAGAATCTATTAATAAAAAGCATATTTATAGATTTAGTAATCCTGCACTATATAAAACAATGATGTATTTTATTGAACAATCACGAACCATTACCAAAGAACAAAAAGAAAAAATAAAGCAGTGCTTTTTAGATTCTGAGTTATAATGATGCGGGAAATCAATATGTTCTGTGAATAAAGACAAAATTTTGCCGGGTAGTGTCAAGAATTATGCGCAAATTCATTCAGGGACTCTGATAGACGATGTCATGCCAGTGAGAGTTCGGTCGAACTCACTTCTAAGTGTCTCATGTTCAGGTATTTCTTGTCGCTCCATTGGGTACTCTGGCCACATGCCGCAGACTCCGTTCGCATACACATACGGAAGCTTCTGTACGCCGCGTTGTACTCTTTTTCAGCTAAAATAAAGAGTTGCTAGATTTTCGCCGATGTCTCTGGAAAAAAT
>CAZWBH010000027.1:0-25209 GCA_964632155.1 uncultured Mailhella sp. | reverse complement strand
ACTCTCCTTTTGTCTGTCTCTATGATAACAAAATTCTCGTGTAAACACAATCTAGCATTTAAAATACACGCGCCAGACTTTCCCCAGCTTACTTTTCCACTTTTTTCTCTTCTTCCAGTGTAAAACGAACGGCAAGATTTGCCGCCAAATCCAGCTGAGCCTCTCTATCCAGAGATTCATCGTCCAGGCACGCGGCCAGCACTTCTTCAAGGATACGGCCAAACATAGGCCCGGGCACAAGTCCCATGCGCACGAGATCATCGCCATTGATGTCTATTCTCCTCTGTCTTCCCTGATAAATATAGCGTGTCAGTTTCTCATGCAGCTCCGGCTTATCTTCGCGAGTGAGGAGATAGAGAAGAACTTCCAAAGGAGCGTGGACAACTATGCGATGCAGTTCACTGACGGGGCCGTTGTTCTTCTCCCAAAGGGCCAGTCTCTGTCGTACAGAAATGATGATACTACGCGCAAAGAGCGTGTCACGCTTCCTTCTTTCAGAAAACTGAAGTCTTTTTAGCACCTCTTCTATATCCTGCGCGGGCGCGCGACGGCAGAGCACGATGAGCATTATCATAAGAAGGTCGGGGGATTCCGGCAGGTACATATGCGAATACCATTCCAATACCTTGCGCAGATGCTCAATGGTTTCTCGCTTGTCCTGATCGAGAACCAAAAGCGGGTGCAACTCCTCCAGCACCCCAAGCTCATCCATGCGGAAGAAGGCAAGGTGCATATTACGTTCTTCCATCATGAGTTCCAGCTCGTGAGTAATACGCGCTCCGGAAAGGTGCCGGAGAAGATGCAGATCTTTCACGGTGTTGCATGCAAAGCGCTCGCACTGGACACCCATACGAAAACCATAGCGTTGCTCAAACCGTACGGCGCGAAAGACTCGCGTGGGATCTTCCACAAAGCTGAGCGCATGGAGTACCTTGATTCTTTTATTGCGTATATCATCCTGACCGTCAAAGAAGTCCACAAGTTGACCGAATTCTCCGGGGTTCAGGCGCATGGCCATGGCATTGATGGAAAAATCCCGTCGGTAGAGATCCATTTTGATGGAACTGCGCTCCACCTGTGGGAGCGCCCCCGGCTCGGTATAAAATTCTAAGCGTGCCGTAGCGATGTCCACCTTGACTTCCACACTTTCCGGAAAGTGCCCCTGACCGGGCTTGAACGCCTCCTTTTTCAGGCTTGCCACAGGAAAAGTTAGCATGGCCGTCATAAATTCCCTGTGTTCGCGTACCCTTCCCTTCAGATGGATGGCCAGACGATGAGCAAAGTCGAGAGCATCGCCTTCCACCACGAGGTCGATGTCCGCCTCCGGCCAGCGTAGCCCCTTGCGTTCCATAACAAGATCGCGCACGAAGCCACCCACGGCGTAAGCCGATATACCCATATCATGAGCCGCCTCACCCGCAAGCGCAAGAAAGTCCACACAGACTTCAGGGATCCATTTGCGCATGAACGCGCTAAGATTGCGCTCCTTGCGAGATCGATGACTCACCGAGGGGATGTGCGTTGCGTGTTCCCCCATGAAGAAACGGATGAGATCTGTCCTGGTGACCACGCCAAGAACTGGACGCATGGCAAACAACTCCTGTCGACGCGCCTCAAGCTCTTTCTCTGAAAGATCCGGGGCATCCACCACAACATCCTCTCCATTTACCACAGGTATGAGTCGCTGGCGACCGTCTACGATAATGTCCACAAGCTCCTGGAGACCTGCCGAGACCGTCACCATCTGGAAGGACTGAAGCATATACACATTGGTATTGAGACGTCCAAGTCCATGTCCCGACGCCTTGACCGCAATATCCTGAGAGAGTATGCCCAAACAGCATTTTGTTCTTTCCTTAAACACCGGCACTGCCTTGAGTCCGTAACGGTTCATGAGTGAAAGAGCGTTGCTTATGCTGGTGTTCTCGGAAACCCCCACTGCGGGGCTGGACATGAGCCGCCCCGCATTCTCGTTGGCGTTGGCCAGAAGTGACGCCTTCATGAGCAGAAAATCCCTAATTTCGGGAAGAGTTCTGTCCTTTACCGAAGCCGAAGCCGCATAGTGATGTCCTCCGCCCCCAAGCATACGGCAGATCTCCCCCACATCCACGCGAGTGGAACTGCTACGCCCCACTACCTGCACCTTATTGTCCATGGTAGCCAGTGCGAAGAGAACTGTACATTTCTCTATTTCCATAATACGCGGGGCAAGCATGGCAAAATTATCCAGAAAGCACTCACTTGGCATGGAGGAAACCGCCATAGCCTCGCCGCCGATATCGCGCACTTCGGTGTTTTCCAGCATCTCCGAGAGAACTTTCAGCTGTTCCCTGCTCATGACCACGGTGATAATGCGCCTGACCATGGAAAAATCCACACCGATACTTACAAGCCAGGCTGCGGCCTCAAGATCTCTTGGCGTTACGGAAGAATAAAGAAACGAGCCTGTGTCTCCGTAGATGCCCGCTGCCAGAAGCGTTGCGTATTCGCAGGTGAGAGAAAGGCCACGCCGCTCTATCTCCTCAATGATGAGTGTGGAAGCGGATCCAACTTTCTCAATATGGGAAAGGGTAGCGCATAAACAGTCTTCTTCACCCTCGTCTTCGCTCAGTGGATGATGATCCCAGATATGAATCTCCACGTCTTCCACTTCAAGAAGATTCCGGACATGGTGAAGCCTGGAACTTGTGTGTGCGTCCACCACAACAAGGCGCCTTACCTGCGCCTCATTCAACTCTTTAGCGCTCACACAGGGGAAGAGTGGGGCCACTACTTCATCGTAACATTCCTGTATCTGTTTTTCCTGAGAACCGGGAAAGAGAATGAACGCGTCAGGATAGAGGACGCTGGCTCCCACAAGCGCGGCAAGCGCATCGCTGTCGGCGTTGGTGTGGCAGGTGATAACAGTGTCAGGCATGGGAAATTCCTTTTTTAGAAAGCACCGTCAGTTCCTCCAGCGAGGGCATACTGTCCGCCGGATCGGGCAACTCGCCACTGCGCGGGTGACAACGGTGATACACATCGGAGAGCAAATCGGAGCGGACATGTGTGTACAGTTCCGTGGCAGCAAGATCGCTATGACCAAGGAGCATCTGCACTGTGCGCAAATCTGCCCCGCCCTCCAAAAGATGGGTGGCAAAGGTATGCCGCATTGTGTGAGGAGAAATATCGCGCACAATACCCGCCTCTGCGGCGTAGCGCCTTATAAGTTTCCAAACTGCCTGCCGCGTCAGACCAACACCGGAACGATTGAGAAAGACGCGGCTGTCCCGGGGAAGAAATTCAGGGCGTACATTACGCAGGTAATCGTCTAAAACATTCGAGGCACGGTTATGCATGGGTACGATACGTTCCTTCCCTCCCTTGCCGAAAACGCGCACAAATCCAGCCTGAAGATCAAGATCCAAAGGATGCAAATTCACCAACTCGGAGACTCGCAGTCCAGAGGCATACATAAGTTCCAGCATGGCTCTGTCACGTTGCCCAAGCTTTGTTCGGGTATCTGGCGCGGCGAGAAGAGCCATAACTTCATCTCGGGAAAGCACATTGGGCAGAACTCTGGAGAGTCTTGGTCCTTCCAACTGCTCAGCGGGGTTACCAGCCATGAGATCGCGCTCAACACACCAGCCAAGAAAACCACGCAGGCAGGAAAGCCGCCGTGCGAGGGTACGCTTGCTGTCTCCCCGTCGACGCAACCAGACAATGAAGAGAAGCATCTCATCGTCATCCAGCGAGGCAAGAATTTGCCGTGCGGATCCGTTCTCATTCCCGCTCTCTTCAAAGAAATCCACCAAAGTTGCGATGTCCTGTCGGTAGGAGGAAACCGTCATGAGCGAAAGCCCGCGACTGGCCAGAAGCTGATCCAGCCAAGCCTCGCCCAAACGCCGCAGACTGTCGGAAGAGGTTGAGCGTGCCGATAGCAACGCGGAATTCTTACCGTCTTGCCTTGGCTTCTCTCCCGGCGAGGTTTCGCCATCAATAACAGCCTGAGCCTTGAGGACAGCGGAATCTTCAACAAAAAATTTCTTTTTTACCACATTTCAGTACTGCTCCCATGTACGGATTGCCTCAGATAACGATAGCGGTGGGGAAGTTGCGCTGTCAACCATCGTGCGCACTCCGGCGTTAACTGACACGGGAAAAGCCACGCCCATGACTTGCCTTGTAGCCCATATCCAGCTATTCTGTCCTCAAGAAAAAAGATATATTTCATTCCTCACGCTCCTTCTTTCGGGAAACCGCGCATGAAAAAATTCCTCCCGATTCTTGGTAAACTTCTGGTAGTCGTCATCTTCCTCTTTGCGTGCTGGCTACTCTACCACAAAATCAGAAGCTACAGCCTCAAAGAGATTATTGACAGTATCTTGCACATACACTCCTTCCAGCTTCTTACCGCGGCTCTGCTTGTTATTCTTAATTATATCATTCTTGTGGGTTACGACTGGCTTGCCGTCCACGCCATACACCGCCGTCTGCATTTGGTACGCGTGGCGCTAGTCTCTTTCACGGGTTGCGCCATCAGCTACAATCTTGGCGCTCTGCTTGGCGGTACCACCGTCCGCTACCGTCTGTACAGCGCCTGGGGCTTTCATCCCTTAGACATAGTCCGTCTTGTGCTTATGCTTGCGGTCACCTTCTGGATCGGTGCGCTCGGTCTCGCCGGGGGGGTGCTACTCTTTGCTAATGTTCACATTCCCCCCGAACTAGGCATAGATCCCTCCCACGTTCGACCACTGGGCGGCATTCTTCTTGCCGTCTGCATCTTCTACTTGACTGTCTGTTACTGGGCTAAGGAGCGCCCCATTGTCCTTTTTAAAAAGAACTTTGCCCTGCCTTCTCTGCACCTTGCCCTGGCGCAAACCGGCGTTGCATGTGCTGATCTTCTTGTAGCGGCGGCCTGCCTCTACGCTCTTTTGCCCGTACACGCCAGCCTTACCTTTGCAGACTTTCTGCCTAATTACCTTTTTGCTCAGGTAGCTGTTGTCCTGACCCATGTCCCCGGCGGCGTAGGCGTTCTTGAGGCCATACTCATGCACATTGTTCATGGCGTCGATCCACGCAGACTCTTCGGCGCCATACTCATCTTCCGCGTTCTTTACTACCTCATCCCTCTGCTTGTTTCGACAATCATCCTCTTCTTCTATGAATTTCATCTGCGCAGGCGCACAGCTGAACAAATCGCCAAGGAAGAAAGAGAAACATTGCTCCCCGACAACAAAGAATAAGGCCGTTGGATACCAAGCGCACCCTCTCCTCTGAAAACTAAGGAAAAAAGTTATGGAAAATACGCTTCTTGCTATTCCTTCCGTGCAGTCAGGCGGACTCACGGCTCCCATAAGCATACACTTTGGTCACTGTCCAATCTACACACTTGTGAAGATAGAAAATGGTGCCGTTGCACACGTCTCAACCTTGCCCAATCCGCCTCACCAGGAAGGCGGATGCCTCACCTCTGTGCAGATCCTCATTGATCACGGCGTTAGCGTTCTTCTAGTCGGAGGCATGGGTATACGCCCGTTAATGGGCTTCAGGCAGGCGGGCATAGACGTCTACAACGCGGGCGGCTTTCTCTGCGTTGGCGATGCTGTACAGGCCTTCCTGCTGGGCAAAATTCCCCCGTTCACCACGGATTCTACCTGCAAAGGACACCATTAATCTCTCTTCCTAAAACGACAAATTTCGGGAGGCATGGCGCATTCTTCACGTTGTGGACGGATGCGCACCGCTGTTGTAGTATCAAGTTATGCGCTTCTTTCAACCCATTGTCATACCGCTCATTCTGCTTGCACTCTGGCAGGCTGTCGCTCTGTCCGGTGCTGTTTCACCCTATCTTTTGCCCAGCCCCGGGCAAGTGTTCAATTCTTGTCTTACAATGGCCCAGAATGGCGTGCTTCTCCGTCACCTTGCCTCATCGCTTTCCCGCATTGCGGTTGGCTTTTCGCTCAGTGTTGCCCTCGCCTTTCTGTGTGCAGGCGTACTCTCCCACTGGCCGCTTCTGGACAGAATGCTGTCTGGCTCCTTTTCCTTCCTCCGCATGACGCCCCCTCTGGCGCTGACGCCCCTGCTCATACTCTGGCTTGGCATTGAGGATACCACTCAGGTAGCCATCATTCTCCTAGCTTCCTTTTTCCCCATCTATCTAAATACGCGGACAGGACTCAGCAGTCTGGATGATTCCTTCCGTGAACTTGCCGAAAGTCTTCATCTCTCGCGCACTCGAAGAATAATCTTCTTTCATGTTCCCGCAGCGGTACCATCCATTCTCACTGGACTTCGTCTCGGCTTCGGTTACAGCTGGAGGGCGCTTATTGCCGCTGAACTCATCGCCGCCAGTAGCGGACTCGGTTACATGATCATGGACGCCGAACAGATGCAACGCGCGGATGAAGTCATTGTTGGCATTCTGGTCATAGGAATACTCGGCTGGTTGATTGATGCTCTGTTCTCATTCCTCGCATCAACGCTTCTCTCCCGCCGCTTCCCGGAGGTGACGGAATTATGACACCCTTTCCGCAAAAGACTTCTCCATGAAGCTACTCCAGGGCATAACAAAATCCTTCGGCAATCTCATGGTACTGCGCGGTGTTACGCTTGAACTTGCCCCGTGCGGCGTCACCTGCCTTCTTGGCGCATCGGGCTGCGGCAAGTCTACGCTTTTACGCATCGCGGCAGGGCTTGAATCGCCTGATGTCGGCAATGTTTTCATCCAACCCAACCTTTGCGCAACCGTGTTTCAGGATCCTCGCCTTCTGCCCTGGCTCACAGTACAGGAAAATCTCCGCCTGGCACTTCCCGCCGTCTGTCCTGACGCACTGCCTCAAATAGTGCGCGCGCTCGACATGGTACAACTTTCCCCACGCCTGCTCCACGCCATGCCACGGGAACTATCCGGGGGTATGGCTCAGCGTGTGGGCGTTGCCCGCGCTCTGCTTCGAACCCCTGATATTCTGCTTATGGATGAACCCTTCGCCGCACTGGACGCCATTACCAGAAATAAACTCCAAGATATGCTCCTCGCCGTGGCAGGAGACATCCCTTGTCTTTTTGTTACTCATGATATTCATGAAGCTTTTCGCCTCGCCAGCCGTATCTGCATCATGGATCGCGGCACCATTAACGCCGTTTTCTCTTCCGAAGAGTTTGCTGAACCCGAACACCGCGCCTCCGCCCGGGATCGTATACTTCACCATCTCAACCTCAAGGAGCCTCAAATATGAACAACCTTTTCCGCCACGCTCTTCCCCGCGCACTAACAGTACTCATTCTTTGCGTGAATGCGCTCGCCCAGGCTGCTGAAGGTGAACTCAACATCAGTTATGTAAAATCTCCTTTCAACGTCCAGATGATGGTTATGAAGGAAAAACAACTCCTTGAAAAAAGATTAGCCCCCAAGAACATCACCGTGCGCTGGCACGAAATAGACTCCGGCGCGCAACAGGCCACGGCCATGGCATCTGGCGACCTTGACATCGGCGGCGTGATGAATACGACTTCCGTACAAATTGCCAACGCCGAAGGAAATCCGGTTCTCATTATCGCCGGCGTTGCGCGTCCCACAGACGTTTTTGGTGTCGTAGGACGGAAGAACGGTCCCACAACTTTTAAGGAACTCAAAGGGAAAACAGTAGTCGGTCCCAAAGGTACCGTGTTGCATCAACTGCTGGTTGCTGGCCTGACACGCGAAGGCATGAGCATCAGCGATGTCAACTTTGTACAGATGGGCATACCGCAGGGCTTTGCCGCACTCATGTCCGGCAAGGTCGACGCGGCCCTCATCGCCGCGGGAGCACTGGTCAATGCCGCACGGGCGGGCAACTCCATCATAGGAACAGCCACAGGGCTGGTCACACCCAAACTGGTCATGTGCGCAAGCGGTGCCTTTGTGAAAAAACACCCTGATCTTGTTGCGGAGGTGGTGACCGTGCAGGACGAAGCCTACGACTGGATTTTCACGCATCACGAGGAAGCTCTGGCGCTCGGCGCCAAAGAACAGAACATCTCCCTTGAAGATGCGGAGAAACTCTTCACATGGTCACACTATACCAAACGTCTGAACGAGAGCGACCTGAAAAGTCTGGAGGAAGATATGATTTTCATGCTCGAACAGGGCATGGTGCGAAAAAGTGTTGATTCCCATAGCTTCATACTGTCTTCAGCCATGGAATGACAGCGCCCGCATCGCGCCTGGAACGCTTTGACATATCTGACAGATCGCTCTAGCGTTGTATACTCACAAGACAGAGTCGCACCGCGGAAAACAGAAACAGGAGTCCGTCGGGTCCCCATGCGGCGACGAGAGGTGGCAAAACACCCTGTTGCCCCAAGGATTCACCGAACATGGTCAGGGCATACATAATAAAGGTGCCCGCCATGCTTGCGGAGACGGCAATATAAATATTGGAATTCCACGAAACTATGACCGCCCCCAAAAACGCCATGATCACGAGCGAAACAGCGTAGGCGATTTTACCATGCCATACTGTGCGCAAACCTTCCACGTTGGAACCGGCCACGCTAAGCTGTTGAATGATAGTACCCAGTTGCCACAGGGGGAGTTGCTGAACATTAACCGCACTCGTGGCAAAAAAGACTTCTGGATCATGATAGATGGGAAGAGTAAGACAAGAAAACTCTTCCGACTGATAGCTGTCCGGCAGAATACGGACGGCCTGTTCCGCTGTCCAGCCGCTAGAATCGGCCTTGACGCTGGGAGCGCGGACAAGGATATCAACATTGTTTGTCCCCTCCCGAACATGGAAAGCACGAAAATTAGCGCCAGATCCATCGGCGCCAAGCAAGCCCACAGAAACCGTCCAATCTCCTTCCATGAACCACACATTAGCGATGCGACGCTGGCTCATATCGTGCTTGCGTATCTGTTCCTGCCAGAGATAGTCGGCGTAATGCTCACCCTGAACGCCAATGAATTGGGAACAACTGAACTGTATCGCCCCCCAGAACAAACCACAACACACCAGGATCACAGCTAAGGATGCAAAGGAAATGCCCCCCGCGTGCAGGGCCGTCAGTTCCCGTGTATGCCCCATAAGGCAAAGCGTTATTACTGTAGCAATGAGAAACACCGCAGGCAGGATCTGTGCAACAATGGAAGGTAGGCGGCAACAGAAATACTGAATGACTATCCAAAATTCGGTGTTATTGTCGATAAAAACATCCACCCTTTCCACGAGTTCAGTGAGAAGATAAAGACCGACGCCAAGACTCATGACGAGCAGGAGTAGTCGTGCGTGCTTTAGGAAAATATACCGTGAAAGCAGACTCATGCCTCCTCCTTCTTAGCACGGCGCACGCTCCAACGTTCAACAAGACGAGGCATACGTTCTCTGTCGGCCAGTGACATTCCGTAAAGGCCGAGCGCAAAAAAAAGCGCATTTGGCAACCACAGTCCTATAACCGGAGAAAGGTCACCACTTTCGCCGAGGCTTATGCCAAGCATGAGCAGACTGTAATAAAAAAGAAAAAGCAAGAGCGCCATCAACACACCCGTCTGCTGACGCAAACCTTGAAAAGACGTGGCAATGGGAATGACAAAAATACAGAGTATGAGGCAAGCTATGGGGAAGACGAAGCGCTTGTGTCGCTCCACATCAATCTTTCGCCCCATGCGCGGGTTAGTCTTGGCCACTTCTTTCTGAAATTTGTGGTCGTAGAGTCTCTCCCAGGTGTATTCCTTGGGTTTTACAGAACCCATGTCCACCCCTTGAAACAGAGAATCGAAATCCAGGCGTACAGCATATTCGCCAAAGCTCATGACAGAGAGCGCATGACCTTTTTCGGTATAAAGTTTCCCTTTTTTTAAAAGGAAAATGAGTTCTCCGTGTTCGTAGTCGGCATCAAGGCTACCCTCAGGGGCAAGGATAGTCATTGTTGTCTCTGAGGAACGCCTATCTTCCACCATGATTCCGGCCATGATGCCCGAAGCTGGATCCACCTTGCGGGCAAAGAAAACCATGTTCGGAACATCCTTGTTGAAAACACCTGGCAATACCACCACACGGGCGCTATTACTTGCGATGGCGAGAACCTCCGTGCGGAAATTGCCCATTCCCCAGGCCTGAAGGTAAAAAGAAATCCAAAAGCCAAAGAACATACAGAGGGAAGAAAAGAAAAGTGGGGCGGGGAGCATCTGATACAGGCTCACACCGCCTGCCTTAAGCGCCACAAGTTCCCTGTCTGTACTCATGCGCAAAAAGGTGAGAAACACGGAAAGCATACAGGCGATGGGGCAGATGATAAGCAGAAAAAATGGGCTTAGATAAGCAAAAAGGCGCAATGTATCCCAGATACTGAGTTCAAGCCCGATCAGCATATCTCGAAGCTGAAGGGCGCGACCCATGAGGATAAACAGCAGAAGAACCGCAGCCGACAGAAAAAAATTCTTAAGGTGTTCCAGAAACAGGCGGCGCTGAAGAAGATTCATACCTGCCTGCTGCCCATCTCGCGGAACATGTGCTCAAGAGCTTTCTGATCAAGAGGGGAAAGGTTGAAGCGTTGCCCGGCATCGTCCAGAAGGTCGATCACATCAAGAGAAGGGTTTTCCAGCTTGCGATCCGCTATATATTTCAGGGCGCGCCGCACATGCTCTTCATGTTGAATGATAGTCGCCATAGGCACCTCGCGCTTTTGAGGACAGACGGCGCTTCTGCCGCCACAGAACAAAAAAAACTATAACTTTTTTGGGAGGAATGATGAAGCAAAAAAAGCCCCTTCCGGTGAAAAAAAAGGAAACGCCCGAAGTGGCACTCTTCTAGAGAACCGTGAACGTCTGACCGGGTTGCAAAAGAAGCGGACGGCAGTCTGTGGCCTCAACGGAAAGAGCCGCTATGAAGGCATCGGGACTCTGGGACAAAACCTCGAAGGTACCATAGTGTATAGGCATGACAAAGGTTGCTTTCGACAAGGCAGCTGCCTTGGCAGCAGCCTTCCCATCCATGGTGAATACGCCGCCTACAGGGAGCATGGCCACATCCAGTGCAAACTGCTCCCCAATAAGGGCGATGTCTCCAAAAAGGCCGGTATCCCCCGCGTGGTAGACGGTATGACCACCGGGCATCTCAATGACAAAACCCACAGGAACGCCCCTGGTTGCGGAGTGGAATGCCTGTGTCATGGTCAGGCGCACGCCCTTTTCTTCCACCGTACCGCCGATGTTCCACCCCATGCCACGGTTTAAAATTCGTGAAGAGGGAACACCGCGTTCTATGAAATATTCGGCAAGTTCAACAATGCAGGCTACGCTTGCCCCTGTGGCCTTGACTATCTCTACGGCTTGGCCCAGGTGATCGCCATGATCGTGAGTCACGGCCACAATATCCGGCGCCGGGATAGTTTTCCATTGCGGTGCGAAACGATTGCCTTCAAAGAAAGGATCAACGAGTACAGACAGTTGGCCCTCGCCGATCAGAACATTGGAATGACCATACCATGTAATTTCAAGTTCAGGCATAGATACTCCTTGCGAAAGTCCATCTTTTTTCACTCATACTTGGAACGATGACCGTATGTCAAGTCAGAGAGGCGCTTTTCTGATGATTTTTTCCGCAAGTTTTCCTTTTTTATTTCAGGTAGTTGAAGTGTGAATTTCATTGAAAATGTGAATGCCTCTGTCAAGTAAAAACCTTGACAAGAGACGCCGTTACAGATCACTTCTTGCATAGTGATCTCCAAACTTCAAGGATGCCCTATGCCCCGTTTTCTTTCCGTCCTTCTTGTCTGCCTCTTTATCCTATGCTCCGCTCTGTCCGCAAAGGCGAGCAATGCTGATGAACTGATGTTCAAAACTCCTCCGGCTTTTTCTGAAATCTCTGAGGGGCAAGGCGAACTCTTCCGCAGAACCGCGGAGGGAGCCGTTGCCCACGGCAGGTTGTTGCGCCTCTATCTACCTGCTTCCATGGCCTATCAGTACCACAACGGAAACATCCACGCCGTCACTAGACAGGTACTCATCTGCGCCCTAAGCGAGGAAAACGAAACAATCGATCCAAAAGACGCTGAATTACTGGCACGTTCCGAAGAAGGACTGTTCACTGGTTTTTCCCGAATACCGCGAAGCCGCACAGATACACCGATTGAAGAACTGGAAAACCGGAAAAAACACTTGGAAAAAGCACTTGAAGAGGGAACCCCTCTGCTTGTTGATTCTCTGCGCACGCCCAGCGCCTTCCTCTACACCTGTCTCCTTCACTATAACATGGCGGAGCAAGGCCCCAAAACCTTTCTGTCCATGGCCATGGCCACCGCGGTAGTCCCTGTGCGCAACACAGCGCTCTTCATAACGGTGAGTTCTCTTCTAGGTCAGGAAGCCGCGGATACACATCTTGAATGGACCAAGGAAACAGCAATGTCCTTTGCCGAGATGATACACGCGCAAAATAGCCAGAAAAAGTTTCCATAATTCCCTCCCGATGCAAAACTTTCCACCAAAATAACTGTATGAAAAAATGAGAATGGATTAACAAACTATATTCGAACCGCTCCAGAAATATTTTAGGGTCAACGTTTTTCCATCAAAACCTCATAAACTATGACTCTCCAAATTTACGCATAATTCTTTACACTAACGGTAATTTTTTCTATACTTAAAAAGGTTGAAATGCTAACCAATGCGCAAGGGGCATTGCTGGTACATCCCGCCCTTGCACAACACTATCTAGCACAACTGACAATCATGTTCATTTTCTCTGCTCCCCTCAAACGTATCCCTCATCTTCAGACCTTTTTACTAAAAGAAAAACCACGATTCATGGAAATCGTCCTCGGCTGGGGCCACAAGCCCACCGCGGACAGGGCGCGGCGCTACGCGGCAAAGCATAATCTGCCATACGTTGCGCTGGAGGAAGGATTCCTGCGTTCCCTCGACTTGGGATGCAAGGGTGCGAACCCTCTCTCTCTGGTGGTGGATCATAGCGGTATTTACTATGACGCTGGAGGGCCGTCCGATGTGGAAAACCTGCTCAACAGCAAGGGTTGGGAAAAACCGGAACTTCTGGCCTCCGCTCGACGCGCCATACGGGATATCGTCCGGTACAAATTAAGCAAATACAACCACGCTCCCGATGCGCCGGAAAGCATATGGGCGGGTACGCCCTCTCCCCGCGTTTTGGTTGTGGATCAGACGGAGGGCGACGCCAGTGTTGCCCTAGGAGGAGCCAACGGGCAGACCTTTTATGCCATGCTGGATGAAGCAGTCACTGCCTATGCGCCCGAGCATGTTTGCGTAAAAACGCACCCCGACGTTCTGGCCGGGAAAAAAAATGGCTTTCTCACGAAGTACGCCAAAGAGCGTGGGCTTCGGTTGATAGCGGAAGATTACTCTCCACTCTCTCTGTTGGCCGCAGTTGACGTGGTTTACACCGTCACCTCTCAGATGGGTTTTGAAGCGCTCCTTTTGGGTAAACGCGTCCATTGCTTCGGTCTACCCTTCTACGCCGGTTGGGGCATGACCGTGGATAATCAGGTCTGCCCGCGCCGGACAAAGAGACGCAACCTTGAGGAACTCTTTGCCGCCGCCTATCTTCTCTATGCACGCTATGTCCATCCCGTTACCGGAGAGCCATGCAGCATCCATGAAACCATTGCCCTTCTTGCCGAACAGCGACGACAGAACGAGCGCAACCGCGGTTTTCATGCCTGTGTGGGCTTCCGCTGGTGGCAGAAACCCTATGCAAAGATCTACCTGCACTCCACCGGAGGCGAAACGGCGTTTTTCTGGATCCGAAAACGGGCCATACTCGCGGCAAAGGCCCGGGGTGGCGACGTTGTGACTTGGTCGTCCGGCGCGACCGAATCTCTGCAAAGGGAATGCGCGACAAGCGGCGTAACGCTCTCTCGTATGGAAGACGGCTTCATCCGCTCCGTTGGCCTGGGATCGGATTTTAATTGGCCCTATTCCCTGGTACTGGACAAAAAGGGCATCTATTATGATCCCTCTCGCCCTAGCGAGCTGGAAGACATTCTCAACTCTATGCCACAGCATCCGGATCACGCGGCTCTGCTTGAACGTGCAAACGCCCTGCGTACCCTGATTCTGGAAAAACAGATCACCAAGTATAATATGGGCTTTCAGGCCGCACTGCCGCCGATGTTCCCAAAGGGAAAGACCGTTGTTCTTGTGCCCGGTCAAGTGGAAAACGATGCCTCTGTTCGCCGCGGCGGATTTGGCATGAGCAACCTTGATTTACTGAAAGCCTCGCGAAGGGCCAGACCGAACGCCTTCATTGTTTACAAGCCGCATCCGGACGTGGAGAGTGGCAACCGCCAAGGCGCTATCCCCGAGGCCGAGGTCATGCGTTATGCCGATCTCATTCTGCGGAATTTTCCCATGGGGCGGCTTTTGCCTCTTGTCCACGAAGTACACACCCTGACCTCTCAGACCGGTTTTGAAGCTCTCCTGCGCAAGGTCAGGGTATGTACCTACGGCGGTCCGTTCTATGCCGGGTGGGGCCTTACGGAAGACTGTGCCGCCAACCGGGATTTTCTTGCGCGGCGCATAGCGCGCCTGACGCTTGACGAACTTATCGCCGGGACTTTACTACTTTACCCGACCTATTATGATTGGCAGACGAAAAATTTCTGCAGGGCGGAAGACGTTTGCCAACGCCTGCTTCAGCCCGGCGGACAGAAAAAAGGACGTGCATGGACAAAGCTGTTCAAGGTTGCGCGTGAGGTGTTGCGAAAGGTGGGAAAATGAAAACGCATCTCTTTCTTCAAGGCCCGCACGGCCCCTTTTTTCGGCAGCTTGGGAAGGTTCTTAGCAGGCGAGGGGATGTTGTCATACGCGTCAACTGTTGCGGCGGCGACGTGGCGGACTGGCCTCATGCCCGTATGTTCCGGAAAAAGGCCACCGTATGGAGCGCGTGGATTGCCGACATTTTTGACAAGGAACAGGTAACGGATCTGCATGTTTTTGGCGACTGGCGCCCCCTGCATCGCGAGGCCGTCCTCCTGGCCAAAATTCGCGGCATACGCGTCTGGGCCTATGAGGAAGGCTACTTGCGCCCGGATTATATTACCATGGAAGAGGGCGGAGTCAACGGACTTTCCTCTCTGCCGCACACTCGCGAGGGAATGGCCGAACTTGCAACCCGTTGCCCGAAGCTCTTTGAGGTTCAAACCGTCCATAACTCCCAAACCGTCAAAACCTGGCGCGCCATTGGTCACTACGCTGGAACCATCATTCTCTGGCTGTTCTTCCGACATTTTCAAACCCATCGCCCTCAGAGCGCAAGCCGCGAGGTTTGGGGCTGGTTTTTGCGCGTACTGAGCCGTCCGGCACGGAGAAAACGCTCCGCCCGCGCGCTTCGCGCGGCCTACCGCTCTCATGCGCCGTATTTTCTCTTCCCTCTCCAGCTCGATGCCGACTCCCAGGTGCGACGCTATTCTCCTTTCAGCGGCATGAAGGAAGCCCTTGCCTGTGTTCTGAGTTCCTTTGCCCAAAGTTCACCTCAAGGTACGCATCTCGTCATACGTAACCATCCGCTGGATAACGGCCTTATCGACTATGCGGGTTTCATTGATTCCTTTGTCGAGGCCTGCGGCCTCAACGGACGTGTACACTTTATTGAAGGCGGAAAGGCGCATCAGATGATGGAAAAGAGTCTTGGCATCGTGGTGCTTAACTCTACCATCGGGATCTCTGCCCTGCGTCGGGGCAAGGCCGTGTACTGCGTGGGCACTTCCATCTACGCCATGCCCGGTCTGGCAATGAACAGTGCAGAAATGCCATTGGACGACTTTTGGAAGCATCCGCGCGGCCCTGAGGAAAGCGCTCTGGAGGACTTTGAGCGAGTACTCAAGGAGTATGCCCTTGTCAACGGAAATTTCTATACTAAACAAGGCATGGAACTCGCCATAAAGGGCGTAGTGCGGCGACTGGACAGAAGCGGAAGCTAATCTAAACTCCAGTGCCACAGCTTTTCCCTCTTCATTACATGGCATAAATTTTATCCACCTTTTTGCGTCCAATCCATCAAAAAAGTATTTTTAAGTGAATTGAACGAATTTCTGTGAACTTTGATGCGATTGGCATCAATCCTGATCGACTATCTCACTTTATTCTTGCCGCGATAGTCCTGAAATCCCCGTCTCAGGCTCTTGCCAAGGCAAAAAAAATAAGCTAAACATCGCAGGTTACACCAAGCACACATTGGTTGCGACCAGGGTTCCCGGGAAGGCAGACTCCTTCACGGGTGAAGGTCAGGGTTCAATGTGGAAGACAAACCCTTTTTTCAAGGAGTTTTCATCATGGCTTATGTCAGTATGAAGCAAATGCTGGAGACCGGTGTCCATTTCGGCCATCAGACTCGTCGCTGGAACCCCAAAATGCGCCCCTATATCTTCGGTGCACGCAATGGCATCCATATCATCGACCTCCAGCAGACAGTTAAACTCTTCCGCACTGCCCACGACAAAGTCGTTGAGACAGTCGCTGGCGGCGGCAAAGTACTCTTTATAGGCACGAAAAGACAGGCTCAGGAAGCCGTGGCCGCCGAAGCAGCCCGCGCCGGACAGCCTTCTGTAACTAATCGCTGGATGGGCGGCACGCTTACCAACTTCATTACCATACAGAAGAGTGTTGAGCGCTTGAAAAAGCTCGAAGCCATGTTTGCCGACGGCTCCATCAACCGCTACCAGAAGAAGGAAATTCTCACCTTTCAGCGCGAGCTGGACAAGCTGAACCTCACCCTTGGTGGCATTAAAGACATGAATACTCTGCCTGCCATGGTCTTTATCATTGATCCCCACCGTGAAGAGATTGCCGTTAAAGAATGCCGCAAGCTAGGAATTCCGATTGTGGCCGTCACCGATACCAACTGTGACCCCGATGTCATCGACTTCATCATCCCCGGAAATGATGACGCCATCCGTGCCATCAAGCTCTTTGTGAACGCTATTGCCGAAGCTTGCCTTGAAGGCGAAGCTCAGGCCAAGGAAGATGTTGAACCAGAAGCCGCTATGCAACAGGTCGCCGAAGCCGGTGAAGCCGCCGAATAACCTTGTTTTGGCGGAACATCCACCAATGGCTATACCATCGCCATGGTAAAAAAATCGAATAAAACAGAAGAAAAAACAGAAACGCAGGCGTATCCAATGGCTATTGCTACCGCTATGGTGCAAAAACTGCGCGACAAGGCGAGGCTATTAGCAAGAAGACCGAAACTATTTTGAAGGAGTTTCCAATGGCTATTACTGCCGCTATGGTGAAAGAACTGCGCGACAAGACCGGTGCTGGAATGATGGACTGCAAAAAGGCTCTGACTGAATGCGACGCCGATGTGGAAAAGGCTCTCGACTGGCTACGTCAGAAGGGTCTCTCCAAGGCCGCCAAGCGTGCTGACCGCGCCACCTCCGAGGGTGTCATCGCCAGCGCTTCCACTGCCGACAAAAAAACCGCCGTCATTGTTGAAGTCATGACTGAAACAGACTTTGTGGCCCGCGGCGAAAAGTTCCAAGAATTCGCCAAGTCCGTGGCCAATGAACTTGTTTCCAGCGAAATCAACGACCTTTCCGTCTTTCAGGATCGCATCAATGACCTCGTGGCCTCCACCGGTGAAAAAACCGTACTCGGTCGTTTTGTGCGCATGAGCGTTGCGGAGGGCATGATTGGCGTCTACGTCCATGCCAACAGCAAACTCGCCGTCCTCGTGGAAATGAAAACCAATAAGCCTGTCAACCCCACCGTGGCCGATCTTGCCAAGAACGTTGCCATGCAGATTGCGGCTTCCAACCCACTCTCCCTGGATGTTGACAGCCTCAACCCGGCTCTTCTGGCACGCGAGCGCGAAGTGTACCGCCAGAAGGCCCTTGCCGAAGGCAAGCCCGAAAAAATCGTCGACAAAATTGCCGACGGCGCCGTGAAGAAATACTGCAAGGAAGTCTGCCTTATGGAACAGGCCTATATCCGCGATGATAAAATGTCCATCCAGGATTTGGTCAAATCCACGGCCAAAGCCACCAACATGGACATCACTATCGGGAAATTCGTGCGCATTCAGCTCGGCGCTTAATTCCAAATGGGCCATTTTTCTGTTTCTGCACAAAACTCCGCTTTTTAATTTCTAGAGAAATCAAACTTTCTCCGCTTGCAGAGAGTTTAGCTTCACGATAGAAGGTAGGGGGAGGGAAACCATCTTCCTCTTCTTTCCCTTTTACCGGATTCACTATGGAAGCACCTGCCACCGTTACAGCGCTCATCATCACCTTGAACGGAGAACGTCTTCTGGATCGTTGCCTGGAGTCGCTTTCTTTCTGTGACCGCGTTCTCATTGTGGACTCCTTCAGCAGTGACGGAACGGAGAGCATTGCCCGCGCACACAGCGCCATGTTCATCCAGAATCCCTGGCCGGGAAATGCAAAGCAGATACTTTTTGGTCTGGCCTGGCTCAGGGAACACGCGCCTACCCGATGGGTACTCATGCTTGATTGCGACGAGGTTGTCTCGCCAGAGTTGCGTGAATCCATACTCCAAGCCATAACCGACCCAGGAGAAAAAACTTCCTATTCCATGTCGCGTCGCACTTGGTATTTTGACCGCTTTTTGAGATATGGCGGTAGCTACCCAGACAGGCTCTTCCGCCTCTTCCGGCCCGAAGCCATACAGGTAGAAAACCGCGGTGCGCATCAAAAATTTGTCCCAAAAGGTTCTTCCGGCGAACTCAAGGGAGATCTTCTACACTATACTTACAGCAGCTTCAGCAATCAGCTAGAAAAGTTAAACGATTACGCCGAACGCGGTGCGCGTGACATGGAGGCCCACGGCAGACAGGGCGGCGTTCTTCTAGGGTTCATCCACGGTATCTGGCGATTCCTTGATATGTACTTCCGCAAACTAGGCCTCCTAGATGGTCGCGCGGGTCTCCTCATGGCGCTTCATACCTCCTTCTACACCTTTCTGAAATATGTGCGCATCCATGAAGGTACCTGGGGAAAGCCGTACGACCACGCCTTTCACGGCGCTCTCCCCAAAGAAGACTACGGAAAGAGGGGGAAAAACCATGAGTGAACTCAAGTACAAGCGTGTGTTGCTTAAACTGAGCGGTGAAGCCTTGGCAGGGGAAAAGGGCATGGGCATAGACCCGAAAACCGTCAAGACCATATGCCGGGAACTTGCCGAAATCTCGGCACTGGGTGTGGAAATGGCCCTTGTCATTGGCGGCGGCAACATCTTTCGCGGTCTCTCCTCTTCCGCCAGGGGCATGAACCGCTCAAATGCCGACTACATAGGTATGCTCGCCACCGTGATGAACGCCGTGACCTTGCAGGACGCGCTGGAGAGCATGGGTTGCCCAGCGCGAGTGCTTTCGGCCATTGATATCCGCGAACTCTGCGAACCATACCTGTACCGCAACGCTGTCCGTCACCTTGAAAAGGGGCGCATTATCATCTGCGCAGCGGGCACGGGCAATCCTTATTTCACTACGGATACTGCGGCGGCATTGCGCGGTGTGGAGCTAAAATGCAACGTCATCATCAAGGCCACCAAGGTGGACGGCATCTATGACAAAGACCCCATGAAGTTCAGCGACGCCGTGCGCTTTGATCGCCTCACCTACGAAGAAACACTGCGCCGTCATCTCAAGGTCATGGACGCCACGGCCATTGCTCTGGCACAGGAAAACAAAATCCCCGTCATTGTCTGCAATATATTCGACGGGAACATCAGAAGCGTTGTCCGCGGCGAAGCGGCGGGAACGCTTGTAGAGGGAGAATAAAAATCATGGATACCGAAACGTTGCAACTCGATGCTGATGAGCGCATGGAAAAGGCGCTCGTCGCCTTGGAGCGGGATTTTGGCAAACTCCGTACCGGTCGCGCCGCCACAAGCCTTGTGGACTCCATCAAGGTAGATTACTATGGTACTCCTACGCCCATACAGCAACTAGCCTCAGTTGCCGTTCCAGACAGCCGTACCATCACCATTCAGCCTTGGGATCGCAATGCCTTTGGCCCTGTGGAAAAGGCCATACTCAAATCTGATCTTGGTCTCACCCCCATGAACGACGGGAAACTCATCCGCATTTCCATCCCGCCTTTGACAGAAGAACGCCGCCGAGACCTCACCAAGGTGAGCAAAAAATACACGGAAGACACCAAGGTTGCCTTGCGGAATATACGCCGTGATGTAAACGATGCGCTCAAAAAACTGGAAAAAGAAAAGCAAATTTCTGCCGATGAACTGAAAAAAGCCTTAGATGATGTGCAGAAACTCACGGACGCCTATGTAAAAAAGGCCGACGCTAAAGCACAGGCCAAAGAAAAGGAAATTATGGAAATCTGAACTTCCGGAATCGAAGGAACCAAATCTCCTGACAAGTATACCTATGGAAGCACGACTGCCGCGGCATATCGCCGTCATTATGGACGGCAACGGGCGCTGGGCCAAAGAACATGAATTACCCCGTTCCGAAGGTCACTTGGCTGGTGTGGAAGCCGTGCGGCGCTTAGTTCGGGAATGCCGCCGTCTTTGCATCCCCTATGTGACTGCCTATGCCTTTTCCAAGGAGAACTGGCAGCGACCGATAGATGAGATAAACTTCCTTTTTGACCTCTTTCTCCGTTTTTTGGGTGAAGAATTGCCAGAACTCATGAAGGAGAATATACGCCTCTCCTTCATTGGAGACAGAGACGACCTTCCTTTTCATGTACGTCAAGCCTTGGAATACGCTCTGCGCAAAACTTCCGACAACCGCTCCATGGTCTTCACTCTAGCTATCAGCTATTCCGGTAGAGAAGAAATCGTGCGTGCCGCCCGTATGGCGCTTGCCGCAAAGATGCCCGTTTCCGAACTCACGGAAGAGCGTTTCCGTGCCCTTCTCTACGACCCTGAACTTCCTGATCCGGATCTTCTTATACGAACGAGCGGCGAAATGAGGCTAAGTAATTTTCTGCTTTTCCAGAGCGCTTATACGGAACTCTTTTTCACCTCTGTACTCTGGCCGGACTTTCAGACCGAACACCTTCAGGAGGCACTCGAAGTTTATGCAGGGAGAAAACGGCGTTTCGGCAAAACTTCTGAACAGCTCCACTGAGCAATCCTCACCCTGAACGTTCCAACGGGGGAAAACGCTCTTCCCCTAAGGTGATATCATGGGAGTATACATCATGTTCGAAAATTTCCGCACGACAGGATTTCAAACCCGTCTCATCACCGCTTTAATCCTTGCCGTCGTCCTCATTGCCGTCTGGCTTTTGGGTGGCTTCTACCTCTCTTGCTTCGTTGTTCTCATCTCCGTAATAGGACTCGGAGAATACCTTTGCCTCGTTCTGCCTAGGAACTGGTTTACCAGAGGGTTTGGACTCTCCCTCGGGACTGCTTACGCCATGTTATGCACGTTTTGGCCCCAGTATCCACCTCAACTCTGTCTTACAGCATGCTGCCTTTTTGTCGCCTTGTATGCCCTTGCCTCGTGGAACAGAGAAAACTGCCTTACCTCTCTAAGCTGCGCGGCATTTCTGTTATCTGGTATAGTCTATGTTCCCATGCTCCTCGTTCCGGTAGTACATTTTTCCCGCTGGGAGCAGCTACTTATTGTTCTCGTGCCCGCTGTTTCTGATATGGCCGCCTATTTTGCCGGCGTCAGCTTTGGAAAACACCGCATCTGGCCCTCAGTTAGCCCCAAGAAAAGTGTGGAAGGCGCGGCAGTCGGCCTTTTTGCCGCCGTGGCAACTACCTGTATTCTCGGGGCGATAACCGGCGTTGCACCCCTTGCCAGTTTTGCTCTACTAGGCCTTCTCATGGGTGTTATGGCGCAGTTTGGCGACTATTTCGAATCCGCACTGAAGCGTGCCGCTGACGTCAAGGATTCCAGCTGTCTTCTTCCCGGGCACGGTGGCTTCCTGGATCGTATTGACAGCATACTCTTCTGCTCAGGCACCTATACCGTGGTTTCGGGCTTCTACACCTTCTTCTGATATAGTCTGCCCTTTGACATCGAAGGACTGCCTCAGTCATGACCTACATAAGCCGCATCCCTGACGAAAATGACGCCCCGCCCTTCCCGCGTCGCCTGGCGCTCATGGGGTGTACAGGATCCATAGGCAGAAACGCGCTCTGCGTGCTGGAAAAGTGGCGTGAATCGGGCAAGTTTATTGTTGAAGCCCTAGCCGCAGGGCGGAACCTCCCCCTCCTTGCCAAACAGGCCACGCACTGGCGTCCGCGCTGGCTGGCCATTCAGGACAGGAGTGGCCCCCACGGCATAGACGCTCTGCACCGCCTGCTCCCGCAGGGATACACGCCCGAAATACTGTCCGGGCAGGAAGGCTTTGCAACGCTTTCTTCCCTAAACAATGTGGACATGGTACTTTCCGCCCAATCGGGCGCCGCCGGTTTGCGCGCCACGGTTTCGGCTACGGCGGCTGGCAAATTCGTTTGCCTTGCCAACAAGGAATCCCTTGTTCTTGCCGGGGCGCTTATCCGCAAGCTTTGTTCCCTCACGGGCGCCGTAATTTTTCCCGTGGATTCTGAGCACTGCGCGCTCTTTGAATCCACGCTGGGCAGGCGCCGACAGGACATTGCAAAACTCATACTTACCGCTTCCGGTGGTCCGTTCCGCACGTTTGATCCCAAAACACTGGAACGAGTCCGCCCCGAAGATGCACTCAAACACCCTCGCTGGTCCATGGGGCCAAAAATCACTGTTGATTCCGCCACGATGATGAACAAGGGTATGGAAATTATTGAAGCCTGCCATCTCTTCGGCGTATCCGCGGATGATGTGGATGTGGTAGTACACCCCCAGTCTATCGTTCATTCTCTGGTGGAACTGAAGGATGGATCCCTCATTGGTCAGTTCGCTGTGCCGGATATGCGCGTACCCCTTGCCGCCAGTTTTTCCTGGCCACACCTTTTGAACAGTCACGTCACGGGCATAGAGCGCCTTTCCCTCGCCAAGATCGGGGCGCTCACCTTTGAAAAGCCAAAAAGCAGGCTCTTTCCTTGCCTGGATTTGGCACGAAAAGCCCTAGTTCAAGGACGTACTGTCACCCTGAATGCCGCCAATGAGGTGGCCGTGGATCGCTTTCTTAAGAGAAATCTTTCCTTTACAGACATCTTCGCACTGGTGCGCGATATCCTTGAACAGGCTGAAGGCGAAACAGAACTTCCCGAAAAGGGTGACGCGAAGAAAATTCTGCCCCACGCTCTGGAAGCCATAGAGCAAAACGATGCGGTCGCCAGAGCCATGGCCTCGGCCTGGCACGCTCATTAACGGAACATTATGCAGTCCATCCTTCAATTTTTTTCTTACTGGGATTCCGCGCTCGCCGTTGTACTTGTCTTCGGTGGTCTGATCTTTTTCCACGAACTCGGACACTTTATCGCTTTCCGCTTCTTTGGCGTGGGCGTTATCACCTTTTCCGTAGGCATGGGTCCCAAGCTCTGGGGTTTTAAAAGTGGAAAAACGGAGTACCGTCTTTCATGGTTGCCCTTTGGCGGCTACGTCTCCGGCGTGGGTGAATACAGTAATGAGGTTGAAAGCCTTGGCTTCACTCAGGAAGAAGCCGTAAATCATCGCCCTGCGTGGCAACGCCTTCTCATCGCTTTTGCCGGGCCTTTCATGAACCTGCTCATCGCCTGGCTCGTCTACTGGGGGCTTACCGCCGTCATGGGCATGGCCATAGCCCTGCCGCAGGTGGGCGGGATACTCCAGGATAGCGCCGCCATGCAGGTCGGCCTGCGCCCCGGAGACCTCATCACCGCTATTGACGGCGTCGATGTGGATCGCTGGATTCAAGTACCAGAAATCGTTGGCGCTTCCGGTGGAAAGACGCTCACTGTGGAGGTGGAGCGAGGAGGTGAACACCTGCGCTTTTTCTTGACGCCTCTGCATAGCGAGCGGACAAATATCTTTGGTGAAAAAGAAACAGCGTGGCTTATAGGCGTGCAGGCTTCCGGCGCGGTGCGCTATGAGAAGAAAGGCTTTTTTGAATCTGCGCGCCTGGGGCTTATCAAAACATGGAACGTTGTTGATCTCACCTATACCGGACTCAAAAAAATGATCACCGGAGCTGTGGCTGCGGACTCCGTGGGCGGGCCTCTTCTCATTGCCGAAATGATCGGCAAACAGGCACAGGTGGGCATGGTACCCTTATTGCTCCTTGGAGCACTTATCAGCGTAAACCTCGGCCTGCTCAACCTCCTGCCTATTCCCGTGCTGGATGGCGGGGCCATACTTTTCTGTCTCATCGAAATCGTCATTCGCCGCCCCGTACCGGAAAAAGTTCAGGATTGGGCCATGCGCGGAGGCGCGGCACTGCTCATTGTACTCATGATTTTTGCCACGTTCAACGATATCTTGCGTTGGTTCAAATAAAAATGGAAGAACTCACCCTTGTGTTGAACACCGTAGAAAAGCGTGTACAATTCCTTCTCTGCCAAGAGGGAAAATTGCTTTGCGCCGAAGATTGGCTTGCCCAGCGCGGCGGGGTGGAAATCCTGGCCCCTGCACTCGGGGAAGCTTGTACTCGCCTCGGACGGCGTCCCTCCAACATACGCCGTATCGCCTGCGCAGCAGGGCCAGGAAATTTTACGGGCCTGCGCATCGGCTTGGCCACTGCTACCGGTCTGGCACACGCCAATGGGGCAAAGCAGGCAGGTTTTGACTACCTGTTCTGCCTTGCCTTAAACGCCAACGCCAGACACGGTGAAGAAATTCTTGTGCTGACCAACGCTCGCCGCGACCTCGCCTACGCAGCACGCTTTATGGTTAAAGATGACGGTGTACCTTGCCCACTCGGCAAAAGCTTTATTACTCCCCTGCCCTTCCTGATCAACAAGGATAACCTTGGAGAACCGCACCTCATGCTGGGGAGCGCCGTGAGTAGCCATCGTGCCCTGCTCAGCAAAAACTTCCCTTTTACACAGCTCCTTCCTCCGTATTTTGATAACCCCTCCCCAGTGTCGCTCCTTGCCGTGGAAAGACTTATCAACTGGAATACAGGGTATGTCACAGATATCGAGCCGTTATACCTCCGCGACTGCGATGCCGTGGAAAACTTTAACGCCATTGTCAAGACGCAGGGTCGCACCCCGGAACTTGCCCGCAGCGATCTTGAACGTTTGATGCACACGAAGATTGATTAACGCAACGGTTACGTTGACTTTGACTCGTTACTCCAAATGTTGCCAAGCATACGGCGTTTAGGGATATCCGTGCGCCGAGATGGATTCACGGCCATAAATTTCTCCATATA
>CAZWBH010000026.1:0-25494 GCA_964632155.1 uncultured Mailhella sp. | reverse complement strand
ACTCTCCTTTTGTCTGCCTCTATGATAACAAAATTCTCGTGTAAACACAATCTAGTGTTTACTTGCAAAAATAAAGATATTAATGAGACCGCTGAAAAAGCTATCAGATCATTTTTGCCTTGTTTTTAGGGAAATTACGACAGTAAATGTTCCTTTTTTGCTCTAATTTTTTGCATTTTTCTTGATTTTTCAGAGGGATCCTTGTCATTGGGTACACTATTCCCAGGCAAAAGAGAGCGTTCGGGCGTGTACAAAGTTATAGCTCGGGACTACATGGAAAAATTCCTGTTCCACCTTTGTCTGACCCTTTTTTATTATTCAGCATGGTTAGCTCTTCTTTGACAAATACTTTACAGTGCATTTTCCTGCCCTGTGGGGGGCATCGGCAGAGATACTGTAAATTATGCTGAAAAAAGAGAGAGGCAGGAAGGCGCAAGAGACAGAGAGGGAAGTCAGCGAACCCAAAGGACAAGAAAAAGGCAGTATTTTCAGACGATTATGGTCTTAAAAATACTGCCTTAGCTTTTGTTTTTGGTGGAGGCGGGGAGAGTTGAACTCCCGTCCGAGAAAGGTCCACGCCCAGCTTCTACAGGTTTAGTCCGTGAACAGATTTTTGCCTTGGGAGAAGCCCGCGGACAGGCCTCCCTCAGTTATCCTTTCCTGTGATCCTCGCGCGCGCCCGGAAGGGAACAGACGCTTGCCAGTCTGAAAAAACGACGCCCTGTCAGCTTATCAGACGTCGACTGACATGACGTGACGGACAAATGCCGTCAGGGGGCCTGCCGCTTACGCAGCGTAGGCGTATTCGTAATCGTTGTTGGCAATTACTTTTGTGCCGCTTTTTACGAGGCCAGCGGCGCCTCGACCTGCAACCAGGGCTTCCTGCATCCCCGTCGAAACCATTGCGCCCCCATGAAGGGCCGCCTGGATAAGCGAGTCCAGAAGGCCATGCGCCCGATTGAACGGACGAGAGATACAATAACGCTTTCTTTTACACTTGTAAAGAGGCGCGAGCGTAAAAAGAGAAAAAAGGTTGTCAGCGGCAACCGCGCAGTCTTGCCAGCCAGCGCAAGGATTCATGGCGCCGCCAGATCCACAGAAGCACGGGCCAGATGCGATCCTTAGGGTCGAATATGCGTTCTTCAATGAGGGGAAGCGCTTCATCTCGCCAGGGGCTTCTTATGTAGTATTTCCAATAGGCGAACTGCGCGGGAAAGAGCTTCTGCCAGGGCTTGAGCGCCGGAAAGTGCAGGATCTTGCCCCTGAGTTCCTCCATGCGCAGAAAGCGACGATCATAGAGGCAGAGTTCGTAGTTGAACGATTCGTCCAGGAGGTGCAACTTATGGAGATCGGAGCTGAGCATGAAGTTGAGAAGATCCTGATCGAAGACAGGGAAGGGCAGTTTGGCAAAACGTTTTGCGTTCTGGCGGTAGACGCGCCAAAACACGTTTTCTTCCCGGGAGGCTTCGCGTAGCGCATGGAGATCCATGAGCATCACGCCACTGTTAAAATAACGACCTTCGTCAATATTCAGCGCTTGGAGGTAATACCTTTTTTTACGCCAGGATCATACGCGGGAAGCGTCGTGAGTGGCAATAATCCAGGCTCCGTCAAAATCCTTGCGCCAAAGTTCCGCGATGTCTCTCTCAAAAATGATGTCGGTGTCAAAATAGACGACTTTATCGACATCGGCGGGGAGTACTTCGTGGAGGCACATACGGAAAAGGCTGGCCTCCGTGTAGGAGGAGACAAGGGTGTTTCCGGGGAAAATATCCAGAATATCCCCCGGGACGGGTACTTTTTTGTAGAAGGAGATGCTGTTGCCTGTGTCTGCGCACAGTTCCTCCAGCCAATGCTGTGTTTCATCGATGGAAGAGTCCGCAAGCACATGGACATGTATGCTTTCAGAGGCGTTTTCAAAGCAGGAGAGCAGAGTGCAGTACACGGATTTATAAAGATCGCCTGGATCGTGGAGGCATAACGCGCAGTGTATCATGGAAGTCTCCGCATACTTGTGGTATTCGCCGGGATTGACGCAAAGAAGAATACGGAAGAACCTTCTGATTTACAAGGAGTAATTTCTTTTTTGACGGGAGGAATTTTTCAGGGTAAACTGACCAAAACGAGCAGGGTGTCTGCCCGCGTGAGGGATATATGTCAGCTTCTTCTCTGCTCCGTATTTCCGGAGCGCCCGCGGACGGTGATGCCGTCGTGAAGGCGGCGGCGCGAGTCCGCCTTCTGGTGCTTGATGTCGATGGCGTGTGTACTGACGGCAAGCTGTACTACTCGGAAAGCGGTCTCGCGATGAAATGTTTTTCTTCCCTAGATGGCCTTGGTATCAAAACGGCCCTTCGTTGCGGTCTCGGGATTGGCGTTATCACGGGGCGCAATGACCCCGCGGTGTTTGCCCGGATGTCTCAGCTCGGAGTAAAGGATTACTTTCCCGGTTACGAGAGCAAGCTTGCCCCCCTGGAAGAACTCCGCCGCAGGTATGGACTTTCGTTTGAGGAGATGGCTTATCTGGGAGACGACTGGATAGATCTCGATCCCATGCGTACCGTTGGGTTGCCCATGGCTGTAGCCAACGCTGTGAACCAGGTGAAAAAGGAAGCGCGCTATGTCACCACGGCGCGGGGAGGAGAAGGCGCCGTGCGCGAGGCTGTGGAATTTCTGCTCTCTTCCCGGGGGAACGGCGTCAATCCTGCCGATATATGGACCAAAGCTACAGGGTCAGCCCGCGTATGAAAACTTCCTGGCGCGGGACGGCAGCGCTCCTTGTACTCTTTTTGCTCGCCTGGGGAGGCTGGTACGGCTGGAAAAGCTGGAAGACGAGCCAGGCACTGAATGCCTTGGCAGACGTTGTCCGATCTGCGGATCTCAACAGGCTCCTTTCCAATCCCCCTGAAGTTGTGAAAAATTCCGTGGATCTTGCGGTGCGCGGAATCACGCTTTCACAGGGTAGCCGGGGGAGCAAGAGTTTTGACCTTAACGCCGACTGGGCCACTCTGAATCTGGAGACGGGTTCCATCACAGTGCGAGACCCGGAAATTCGCTATTTTTTAAGATCCGATAACGGTGAAAACCTGCGGGAAGTGCATGCGGTATCCCTTTTTGGTCGCACAGAGAACGACAACCAGCACATTTTCATGGAAGGCGACGTTAAGGTTACCCAGCAGGAGAACACGTTGAGCGGGAGTACGGCTGTGTTTCGCAACGAAGAGAGAACCTTGACTTTCACGGAAGGAGCGGAACTGGACGGCCCGGAGCTTTCCGGCCATACGGCGCTCCTTCAGTGGAATCTGGATACCAATATCCTTACAGGCACAGGTGGTGTACGGATGCGGTGGGTTCCGCGGAAATCCGTACAAACGGAGGAAAAACAGCCTGTTCAGCTGAAAGGATCGCTGAATAGGCGTGCGCATAAAGTCTCACTGCCGGTGGATTATCCGTGTTCCCCTGTAAAGCAGAAGGAAGGCATCGTTTTGATGTTCTGGAGGCAAACTCAGGACAACGCGCGGCGCCATTCCGGTTTTCAGGGATGAGAGGCATTATTTTGTCAACGGCCCTAAAACCACGGGGAAATTTGATGAAGAGATTCGTTTTTGTCATACTGTTTGCCCTGAGCTTCGCTCTTCCTGCATCGGCCGTATCCATCACGGGTTTGGACGAGAATCTGCCCGTGGATGTGGCGGCCGATCGTATGGTTTATGAGACCGAAAAGAACAGCGTGACCTTTCAGGGCGGAGTGGAAGCCGTGCGCGGAGAATTTACCCTGTGGTCGGACATCCTTACACTGTACCTCAAATCTCCGGAAGATAAAGAGAAAAAAAATGCCACACGAGCGGACTCAGCCATGGGAGAGGGCGACCTGGAACGCATTGTGGCCGAGAAGAACGTGCGTTTTAAAAATGGAACGCAGACAGGTTCCGCCAAAAAAGCAACCTATTTTGCCGAGCAGGGCCTCCTCATTCTTGAAGGCGAACCCGTCCTGCACGATGGCGAAAACTCCATTCGTGGCAAGGTGATCCGCTACTATACCAAAGAAGAGCGCAGCGTGGTGGAAGGTGGGCCAAAAGAGCGGGTTCACGCCGTATTTTCTTCCAAAAAAAAGGGGAACTAGGCATGAAAGCGGAACTTTCCGCGCAGCATCTCTGCAAGCGTTACGGCGCCAGGGAAGTCGTGCATGACGTTTCCATTTCCATGAAGCAGGGAGAGATTGTCGGGCTTCTTGGTCCGAACGGCGCCGGCAAGACTACTTCGTTCTACATGATCACCGGCATCATCAAGCCCACGGAAGGGGAAGTCTTTCTGGACGGGCGCAGGATCACTTTCTGGCCTCTCTATAAACGCGCCAGGGTGGGGCTTTCCTACCTGCCCCAGGAAAGTTCCGTGTTCCGCCGTCTTACGGTGCGCCAGAATCTTCAGATCATCCTTGAACACACAGGTCTCTCCCGTGAAGAACAGCGCTCACGCGCCGATAACCTCATGGAGGAATTCGGTCTCTCGAAGCTGGAAAACTCCTATGCGTCCTACCTTTCAGGAGGAGAACGGCGGCGTCTGGAGATAGCGCGGTGTCTCATCCGCGATCCTCAGTTTGTTCTGCTTGATGAACCTTTTGCCGGTATCGACCCGCTGGCGGTGGGAGATATACAGGCGCTTACCCGCGGACTCAGGGATCGGGGCATCGGTGTTCTCATTTCCGACCACAATGTGCGAGAAACATTGTCTATTTGCGACAGAGCCTACCTCATGTTTCAGGGCGGGATTATCCTTTCCGGCACGCCAGGGGAGCTTGTGAACAGTGAGCGCGCCAGGGAAGTGTACCTTGGCGAAAGTTTTCACCTTGGTTGACGCGGGCCTCTTTTCATTCGCAAACCCGTTAACCCGAAAACGCCGAAAACGCGACGGATGTATTCGTCGTCTCCAAAGAACGGGTGACCATTTGCCTTTTTCAGGACTCCGGGATGTATGGCCGAGGCCAGGTTAGGGGTTCAGGAAATCCGTACATCCCTTTGTACACCTCCAGTGCTGATATGGACAAGATTCAACTGACATTCTATGTGACTATCAGAATTTAAAAAAGTGAAGTCCCACAAGGGTGTTGATCCTTTGTGGGACTATTTGAAACTTTTTTTGGCGTCACCAACGGGATTTGAACCCGTCTTGGAGGCTTGAGAGGCCTCTGTCCTAACCGGATAGACGATGGTGACATAAATGCACGCGAGGAAAATCTATCTTGGGCCAAAGATGCCTGTCAAGCGATTTTTCTCCAAGCCAGGCAGAAACAAGAGGAGACCGTTTAAAAGGGAGACGTTGTCCGGAGGCGGAAACTTTCATTTTTTTATAAGCATGGCAAAGAACAGGGCGGGGACAAAAGGATTTGGGCCGTTATTCGGCGAAAGCTGCGTCCTTCGGCAAATCAGGGCGGCTTGCCTGCGCTCTTGCCAGCTCGTCGCAACGCTCGTTTTCCGCGTGCCCCGCGTGCCCTTTGAGCCAGTTGAAGCGTACTTCATGGCGTGTGAGCAGTTCGGCCAGGCGCTTCCATAAATCTTGATTTTTTACGGGTTTTTTGCCCGCCGTACGCCAGCCGTTTTTCTGCCAGCCTTCTAGCCAGTGTTCGCGTATGGCCCTGGAGACGTACTGAGAATCGGTGTACAGCTCCACGGCGCACGGCCTCTTGAGCGCCGAAAGTGCCTCCAGAACAGCCAGAATTTCCATGCGGTTGTTGGTGGTGAGGGAAAAGCCCCCGCTCATTTCCCGTCGGACAACGCCGTCTGGTCCGTCACAGGTGAGTACCGCCGCCCATCCCCCCGGGCCGGGGTTTCCCAGACAGGATCCGTCCGTATGAATGGTCACGGTTTTCATGGCGTTTTGCTCTCCGCCGCGCGGGCGTCGCTGAGGATTTTTTTTCCGTTGTGGCACAGCAGGTACTGCGACGTATAATAAAAATCCATGAGTTCCTGGCGCATGGCCGCGGCTCTTTCGGGTACTTCCTTGCTCAAGTCCCGCGCTTCGCCGTCCGGCGTTTGTTCATCCAGGGAAAAAAGACCTTCCGCCTTCGGGCGGATGAGATAAACATAGCCGTCTTTCACCAGGCAGCGCGCGTTATCGTTCATGCTCACAAAGGCCGCGGCGTCCTTTTTTGTTGCGGGATCAAGCAGGTTTCTTCCCAGAGTGTTGACATAAAAATCAAGCCCAACAAGCGATGCCATGGTGGGGAGTACGTCCAACTGCGTACGCGGAGACGGATCCACACCGACCCGAATCTGCCCGCCCGGGGCGTAGAGAAGTAAAGGGATGTGCCACGCCTGCAGGTTGCAGGCCCTGACCGCCGGAGAAATATTGCCTGAAACATGGTTTAGGCCGTGGTCGCCAAAGACGGCAAAGACGGTATCCCTGAACCAGGGCTGAACACTGGCTTTGTCAAAAAAGCGGCGCAGGGCGTGATCGGCAAGGTGCAGGGATCGAAATTCCTCGGCGTTCTCATAGCCGTACCAGGCAAGCGCCTCCGGATCAGGCTTTGGGGGCGGAACAAAGCCTTCGTTGTCGTCGGGTATGGTATAGGGCCTGTGAAAAGACGCCGTCTGTATCACCGCGATGAAGGGCCTCCGGCTTTTGCTGAGTACGTCCACGCCTTCCCGGAAGAGGGCGAGATCGGAAATGCCCCAGACATCCACGTTGGGCGCCTCCCATGAGGATTCCTCAAGCAGGTGCAGACGGGCGACGTTGTGCTGGAGCAGACCGCGGATATTGGCCCAGTTGGCGTTGCCTCCAAGCATATAGTATTTTTCATAGCCCGCGAACTCGTTGAGTACAGTATTCTGATCCACCAGCTTGGGGTTGCGCGAGGTCGTGCCGCCGCTGTGGTTCACGTCCGGCACGCCACTGATGGTGGTAAACACGGCTCTGGCCGTAGTGCGGGCAGGGGCATAGAAAAATGGAAAGTACAGACTTCTTCCCGCCAGTTCCTTTAAAAAGGGCGTGGGGTTTATGTCTTTGCCCAGGGCTTCCGGCATGGGCGGCGCCAGAGAGGTGCGTTCCCAGCAGAGGGATTCCATGATGATAAGAACAATGTTGAGACGCTTTGCGTCCGCTCTTCCGGGAATATGGCGAACGTAGGAGAGCGGCGCCGCGGACTCGGGCAGGCGCAGGTAGCGGGCCATGCGAGGCCATGCCTCGCGTGTGGCCGCCTCGTCCGGCGGTATGGCCTTGCCGTAGTTTCGCGTGTCATACAGATTCTGTATGGGATTGACGGCGATGAGCGCAATGTTGGCATCGGAGCTGAAGTAGGCGTTGCTCCAGCGCAGGGGAAAGAGGTTGGAGCTGATTTGCCCGTATCCGGCAAAAAAGAGCATGATCAGAGAGAGAGCGGTGATGAGCGCACGCCATTTTCCTGAACAGCCCTCGGAGAAGAGCGCTTCCCGGGAGCGGACGGGGCAGGCGCGGTGACGGCGCAGAAAGGCGGCAAAGAGCCAAAGGTACAGGAAAACAAAGGCAACATAGCCCGCCGCAATGAGAAGCACGGGGTAACTTTGCCACACCATACGCGCCGATTCCCGGGGATCCTCCAAAAAGACCCTGGCGCTCATGTCTATGTGCTGATGCAGGTAAAAGAAAAAGCCGAAGTCAAAAATATAGAGGATCGCGGCGCCCGCAGCCATGATCCCGGTTACAAGGCAGAGTGCCGTCCGCGCCGCGGATCGCCCCTTGCGGTTCACAGCCCGTTCCAGCCGGGGCCAGAGCAAGCAGAATGAGAGGGGCAAAGCCATGAATACGGCTATGCGCATGTCAAACTTCAGGCCAATGTACAGGGCGTGAGGGATACTCGCGCGGTCGCCGATTTCCGGCAGTAAAAAATAAAGCAACGCCAGCCGCGCGGCAAAAAAGAGCGCCGCATGCACCAACAGGAAGGCGGCAATGTCCGCAAGCGGCTGAAAGGCCGCCCCTGGAGAACGTGAGAAGGGCATATCCGTTCCTTTTCTGAGGCAGGCAGAGCGCGAGCCTACACGCGATCCACATACAGGTGTTCCAGAAATTCCTCCATGGTTTTATCCATCTGCCCGATGAACGGGGCAAGCTCAAAAGTCTTGCGGCAACCCGAACACTGCATATAAGCCTCGTGGCAGGTGCGGCGTATGTCCAGGGGAGCGCCGCACAGGGGGCACTTCAAGGTGGTTCTCGCCTCTCGGGGCGCAAAGTAAAAAGCCATACTCTCTTCCTTTCCGGAGCGTTTGCTACAGAGGCTGACGAAAAAGCAGCGACTGGCGCAGGGTTTCGTGATCCATATATTTCACCTCGGCTCCCAGGGGAATGCCCTGAGCCAGCCGCGTGATGCGCACATGCGGAAAGCGTGACGAGACCTGATCCCGCACATAGGTGGCCGTGGCCTCCGCTTCTGTCGTCGCGCCAAGGGCCAGAATCAGTTCCTCAACCTGCCCTTCCGCCAGACGGGAAAGCAGGCGGGCCATTTCCAGCGCGTCCGCAGGGCGGTTGTCCAGTGGCGCGAGTAGACCGCCCAGTATCATGTAGAACCCCTTGAAAAAATTCCCTTCTTCCAGGGTGAGCAGACTGTCCCACTCCGCCACAAGGCAAAGCTGGGAAGGATCGCGAAGAGGGTCGGAGCAGAGAGGGCAGGGGTCGGAATCCGCAAGGCCTCCGCAACGACTGCATAAATGCAGGGTATCGCGCAGTTCATACACGTTTTTGCCGAGCTGCCGGACTTCGCTTTCCGGCCATTTGAGGAGCGTCATGGCCACGCGCATGGCGGATTTCGGACCAAGGCCAGGCAGGCGGGCGATTTGCCCCACCAATGTTTTCAACGGTTCAGGGATGTGTTGCACAGACTTTCCTTTCCAGAGCGGCGGGAAAAGGGGCAGGGATCGTTATTTCACCAGCATACCCAGGCGGCGCAGGCGAGGCGTGTGCGTCTCCTTATCCCACGACCAGTAAATACGCCATGCCTTGCCGTGTATGGCGGCGCGCGGCACAAAACCCCAGGCGCGGGAATCTTCGGAATTATCGCGGTTATCGCCCATGACGAAGTAGGAATCCTCGGGTATCGTGAGCGGGCCAACATTGTCCAGCCGACCGATGAGATGCGGGTAGAGATGCTGTATATAGTCCTCATGAACGGCCTGACCGTTGCGGTAGAACTGTTTATTGCGCATTTCCACAACATCGCCGGGCAGACCCACCACGCGCTTGATATAGTCCACGCTGGGATCGCGGGGATATTTGAAAACAATGATATCGCCCAGACGCGGACCTTCTCTCTGCCAGAGGAAGGTATCCTTAAAGGGAACCTTTATCCCGTAGGCGAACTTGTTGACCAGAAGATAATCGCCAATCTGCACGGTCTGTAGCATGGATCCGGAAGGAATGGTAAAGGCCTGCACAACAAAGGTGCGGAGTACCAAGGCAAGGAGTATGGCGGAAAGAAAGGCCTGAACATATTCCTTCAATGCGGAGCGGCGTTTTTTTTCTTTTTTTTCGATCATCATGGGCAAGGAATCCAAAGCCTGGCTGGAGGAAAGGAAAGAGAAAGAACGCAGGTACAATAGCACTCGGGCGGGTTTGACGCAAGACAAGCTTCCCGTTGCGATTTTCCCGGGGAAGAGGCAATGCCGTGGAGCGACTGAATCGTAAAATCCGGCGGCTTCATTCCCCGAAGGAACAGGCGCTTCGAGTACGGTCTGCGCCCGATTGCCACCCGGCGGCCTCTTGGAAACGCCTGAGGAGGGTGAAGCGCAGAGAAACAGCGCCATGGCCTGATTTTTTCTGCCGACGCATCTGAAAAAGGCGCGTATTCTTCTGGAAAGATCGCGACTTGAGCGGATTTTTGCAAAAAATTTTCATCATATGATGGCAAAATGCCTTGCTTAAATTCGTGAAGAGCAATACTTGTCTTTTTGTGAACAAAGTGCGGAACCTTTAAGCCGTACCGGCAAAGGCCGACCGCCAATGAGAGGGTGTTTGGTATGTGTACTTTCTTTATTTGCCTTGCGCTCCTGATCATCGGCTACTTTACCTACGGAAAAGTGGTAGAGAACATTTTTGGCCCTGACGATCGGGAGACGCCCGCCATCGTTATCAACGATGGAGTCGACTATGTGGTGCTTCCGCAGTGGAAGCTGTTCCTCATCCAACTCTTGAACATTGCCGGCCTGGGTCCCATTTTTGGTGCCTTGCAGGGCGCGCTCTGGGGTCCTGTGGTCTTCCTGTGGATCACCTTCGGAACCATCTTTGCCGGCGCCGTACATGACTTCTTCTCCGGCATGACCAGCGAACGCAACAACGGTGTTTCCGTCTCCGAAGTCACCGGCATCTATCTTGGCGATACCATGAAGACCGTGATGCGCGTCTTTTCCGTGGTTCTGCTCGTCATGGTGGGCACCGTGTTTGCCGTGGGTCCCGCGGGGCTTATCGTCAAGCTCTTCAAGGAAGGCGGCGTGACCGAAGGAATTCTGCTCAACGCCAAGTTCTGGCTGGCTGTGGTGCTGATCTACTACTTCATCGCCACCTTCATTTCCATCGACAAAATCATCGGCAAGATCTACCCGCTCTTCGGTATCTGCCTGATCATCATGGCCGTGGGCGTTGGCGCTGGCCTCGTGATCAGTCCTTCAATCCATATGCCCGAGCTTTGGGATAACTTCTCCAATATGCATCCCAAGGGTATGCCCATCTGGGCATTCATGTTCATCACTGTGGCCTGCGGCGCCATTTCCGGCTTCCATGCCACACAGTCCCCGCTTATGGCGCGTTGCATGAAGAGTGAACACCAGGGTCATTTCGTGTTTTACGGCGCCATGGTCAGCGAAGGCATCATCGCCCTTGTTTGGGCCGCTGCCGGTTGCGCCCTCTATGAAGTCACCAACGGACAGTCCACGGGCCTGGCCACCAGTCTGGCCGACGGACAGGCCGCGGCCATCTATGACGTGTGCGCAAAGACCATGGGCGGTATCGGCATCGCCTTGGCCATGATCGGCGTCATCGTCTGCCCCATCACCTCCGGCGACACGGCCTTCCGTTCCGCCCGTCTTGTTCTGGCCGACTGGTTTGGAAAGCCCCAGACAAGCTACGGAAACCGCCTGATCTTCTGCGTGCCCTTGCTTGCCGCCGGCGCCCTCATCAGCCAGCTCAACTACGCCATCGTGTGGCGCTACTTCAGCTGGACCAACCAGACCCTGGCCATGATCGTACTCTGGGCCGCCTCCATGTACCTCTTCCTCAATAAGAAGACCTACTGGATCACGGCTGTGCCCGCCACCTTCATGAGCGCCGTATCCGCCACCTACTTCCTCATGGCGCCTGAATGCCTTGGCCTCGTTGTGAAGATTCCCACCGGCGTGGCCTATGCCCTGGGCATTGCTATTGCCGCGCTCTTCCTCTGCCTGTTCCTGCGCGCCACCAAAACTCGCACAGTTGGCAAGGCAGCCTGACCGTTGATGTAAGCCCGGTTTACCCTCCGGGCTTCCCAGTTTTCCGTTCCCGCTCTTTCTCCGTGAAGGGGCGGGAAACTTTCGCCCGGGGGTTGGACAATGCTGTATTTCAAGCCTGCCAAACTGGGGACAATTGGTCTGGAGGACAAGGCACTCAAAGCGGATAAGATGTCCTGCCGGAATTTCGGACCCTGTGGCGTTGGAGAAAAGGCTCTGTACCTGAACAGCCTTTTTCTGGATCGCCGTTTTTACGTGCCGATCTCCAACGTCCGGCGCGCTTATAAACGCGTGGCCATGAGCAAAGGCGGCTTCACCGGCAAGGGCGTCTTCGGCTCTATTCCCTATCTTGTCGTGGAATATGACAAGGGGGAAAGCGTCCAGTGTACCTTCAGGCACGAAAGCCATGTGGATTTGATGCTTGCTGAAATCCAGTTGCGCTTCCCCCATATCAAAACCATGTCGGAAGCGGCGGCCAGAAAACTGGCCGAAGCGCAGGCCGCGGAAGAAGCGCGCTACAAAAAGGAACTCAGCCCCGCGGCCCGGGCCAGTGTTGACGAATTGCAACGTGCGCTGGCCTTTCTGGAAAAAAGACCGGATCTTTCCACGCGGCTTGCCGCGGCAAGCAAGGCCAAGCGCGTTGACAGCATGACAAGTCCGGCGCAAAAATGGCTGGCTCTGGCCATTTTTTGCTTTGCTCTCGCCGCATCCGCCTATGGCGTCTTTACCTGGTTGAGCGGTTCCGGAGACTACGGGCTTTACGTCACGCTTTTTGGACTGACGGTGCTGTTTTTCTTTTCCAGCGTCAACGTACTCCCCACGGCGCGCCGCAACAGTCGCGCCCTGTCCGCCGCCCTCGACAGAGCGAGGAAGGATGTCGCGGACTATATCGCGGGCTATCCCGGTTTTCCCCTTCCCGCGCGCTACGCCCATCCGGCCACACTTTCGCGGATGATTCGTTCGCTCCGCGAAGGGCGGTCGGAAACCGTGGCGGAAGCCTATGACGACATGAAGGCCGTGTTGCGTTCGCTGAACTCCGGCGTGAAGGTCAACCAGACGGAGTATGACGAGGTTGTGGCCATCAAGCCAATGTTCCTGCTGGAAAATTATGAGTGAATTCCGCCGGAGAAGCCCTCAGCGGGAACTATCCCTTCCATAACGGTCTTTTTCAGTAGCGTATCGACACGGGGCGCAAACGCGATGGCGCGGTGTACATCGTCCGGAATTTTCGTTTGACGGGGTTCGTCTTGGATTGTAGGCACTGCGCCAGGTATTCCAGAGAGTTCTTGAAGGTCTGCGGGAATTTTTGAAGCCGTTGCCACTCATCCATCTTTTCAGCCACACGTCCGCGAATACCTTTTTCTTCATGGATCCGTTCCAGGCTGAAAGTCTTTCAAAAGAAAGAAAAAGTCTTCTTCGCCTTGAGAACGTTTGCGGCTTATGCGCCATACGGAAAATCCGGGCGGCGTTTGCCCTGTTCCCCGCCGGAAAAGCGCGGTTGGGAGAGTGGTCTCCGAACGTATGCAATCACAAGTATATTCAAGCGTTTGCCCGGAATGCTGAAACATTCCATGCCCCTGTGAACGCTCTTTGATCATACGAGAAAACGTTCCTGTGGCAAATGCCTGTTTTGGCCGTTTAGCCGCGGCACCTTACCCGGGAATACGCCTGGCCCATGAAAAACGGAGCAAGCGGCGCATTTTGCGCTTCCTCCCCAATCCTCGCCAAATCCCGCGCAGGAAGGGGGTGTATGGAGCCTTTTGGGAAAAGAAGCGGCTTGGGATTCTTGCGCCCATGACAACACTTCACAAAATAAAAAGACCGTCGGTGTCGCGAGCGGCATCGACGGTTTCGTTTTCCAGCGTTCCAGAATCGGGCACTGTTTTCTCTTGCAATCCTTGGTCGGGGCGGCCGGATTTGAACCAGCGACTTTCTGCCCCCAAAGCAGACACGCTACCCCTGCGTTACGCCCCGGGCAAAAAAAAGGCTCCTCCCCCTAGTGGGAAGAGAAGCCTTCTTTCACACAGACTTAGCGGGCGATAACGTTGAAGTCATCGCGGCGGTTCTTGGCCCACACGGCTTCGCCAGTACCCTGAACAGCGGGGCGTTCCTTGCCGAAGGAGATCATTTCCAGTTGATCGGCGGGCACACCGAGGCGAACCATGTATTCATACGCGGCGCGGGCGCGGCGTTCGCCAAGGGCGAGGTTGTATTCCTGGGTGCCGCGTTCGTCGCAGTTGCCTTCAATGCGAACCTTGATAGAAGGATACTGCTTCATGAGTTCGGCCTTCTGCTGCAGCATATCGCGGAATTCAGCCTTGATGTCGTACTTGTCGAAGTCGAAGTACACGATGCCATCGGTGATCTGCTGAACGGCGGCGTCAAGGGCGGCATTGCCGGAATCGGTGGCGACAGTGGCCGGAGCTTCGGCTTCGGTGTTCTTCTTTGCGCAGCCGGCGCCCATGGCGAGAGCCAGAGCGAGAACCATAACCAAACCAAAAGTCCTGAAAGCTTTCATGGTAACTCCTCCTGAGAGTTGACGCAGAATATTTTTTCCTTCCCGCTCTCTCTGATTAAAAAAAGGCGTGGAAAGAAAATGCACTTTGTGTGAAGGGCATACTACTCTCACCGAATAACTTGTCAAGCGTGCGCGGCGGGTATTTCTCCAAGAAAGTAAAAATTTTTATTTGCCCCAGCGGGGGAAGGATGCGTTCCCCGCTCCTGTGGGGAGAAGTTTTGCCGCGCCGCCATGCCTTGTGGTGAGGTAAATCTGCTGAGTTCCGCTCCTTGTGGAGGTAAAGGCCACAAAGTAGCTGTCCGGTGCGAAGGCGGGCTGTTCATCCCGGCCAGGCCCGAAGGAAATCTGCTGATCTCTCCCTGTGATGAGATCGCGCACGAAGATGCGGAAGCCGGAAGGCGTACCCTTGGTATAGGCCACAAGCGTCCCGTCGGGGCTGAGGCATGGCTCGGAATTGTAGGAACCGTCCATGCTCACGCGGGAGATGGTGCCGGTGTTGAGATCTTTCAGAAAGACCTGCGGACTCCCCAGGCGGCTCGAAGTGAAGGCCATTTTCGTGCCCGTGGCGTCGAAGGATGGCGAGACGTTGATGGCGGAACTCTGTTCCAGCGGTCGCTCCTTTTTGAACTGGCGGTTAAGTAGAAAGATATCAGGGTAGTGGCCGGAGGAAAGACTCACAGCCACGCGGTTATCCGGCAGAAAACAAGGGCCGATGACCGTGTTCCCGGGGAAACGGATGCGCGTGACCTTATTGGACATGCGATCCCAGACTCCCAGGGCGTGGGTACTGTCATCAATATGACTGAAGACAACATAACGGCCATCGGGAGACCAGGAGGGAGACATGGCGGATCCGGGGAGATGGGTCACCTGGCGCAAGTCCCGCCCTGTGGCGCGGCTTATCCATACGTCCCGCTTGTAGCCGTTGCCCTTGACAAAGGCGATCTGGCTGTTGAAGAAGCCGCGCGCGCCGGTAAGAGCCTCCATGAGATCATCGCAGAAGCGATCCGCCACGGTGGGTGTTTCCGCGCGGGTGACGCCGGAATAGGCATTGCCGAAAATGAATTTGCCGGAATACGTCTCGAAAACGCGCAGCTCCACCTTGGAGTTTTCCCCGTCTCCGGAAGGCCAGTACGCCGTGACCAAAAGATCGGCCCCGGCGATCTGGAAGCGCTTGAAGTCCACCGTGGCGCCCTGCCAGCCGGAAAGTACCGTGCCGCCAAGAATGGCGCTTTTGGGCGTGAGCTTCATGAAAGGCAGGAAGTTGAGATCGGTTTCAATGGCCTCCTGAAGCGCGGATCCCAGAACTGTGGCACGCTGTGAAGGAGCGGTGAGTGGATCCGCCATGGCCAGATTAATCTGATTCTGACCAGGCCCGTAAATATCCACCATTGTGGCGGCCCGCCCCGGCACGGCAAAGGCCGCGACAAGAAACATCAGTGCCGCCACGCACAGCGCGCGGCGCGCGGAACAAAAGCTATACATCCGTCAACCTCAAAAGTTGTTCTCCAAAATCATAAGGAGAGTGAAAAAGGCGCCGTTAACGAAACTGCGGCGCTTGCGGCCGGAAGTCTGCCTGATTCCGGAACTCTGAAGACTTCTGCCAGTATGTTCCGGAGGTTTACAGCATAGTACCGGCCCCTTTCACGGTCAAGCCGCAGATTTGCCGAAACGCGCGCGGGGATGATTTTTATTCACCGCCGTTCCGTCCCTCCCTTGGCGAATCTTGATTTTTTGCCAGGTGGGGCGTATGCTTTCTTTTCCTTTAAAGATCGTATGCAAAGCGAGACGACAATGAAGAAAGCTGTATCCACCGCGGCGGCGCCCTCAGCCATTGGCCCGTATTCCCAGGCCATCCGTTCCGGGAACACGATCTATCTCTCCGGTCAGCTGGGCGTCGCGCCCTCCACGGGCAACCTGGTTTCCACCGATGTCAGGGAACAGACGCGGCAAGCGCTGGAAAACCTGAAGGCTGTCCTCGCCGCCGCGGGCGCCACACCGGCCCAGGTGTGCAAGACAACGGTATTTCTCACGGACATGGAAGATTTTGCCGCGGTGAACGCCGTTTACGCCCAGGTTTTCGGCGTCGAAGCGCCGGCGCGGTCCTGCGTGGCCGTGGCCGCTCTGCCCAAAGGGGGCAAAGTGGAAGTGGAAGCCGTCGCGGTTCTCGATTAGCCGGAAGCTCAAAAAGCGAAGCCATCCTTCCCGCCGGAGGGCGTTCCTTTGCCTTAACTGCCAGAATTCGGATCCGTGACGGTGATCACGCCATCATTGGAAATTTCCACCCGCAGGCGGCGCACGCCAGTGGTCTGACTGCCCAGGCCACGGGCTATGGTCGGCGCGATGTTCGCAAGCATGGCGCGAAAATCGTCGCGCGTTCCGGAATAGCCGTAAATCGTGCGCCAGATCGGGCGTTCCCCGTCAAGCGTCGTCGCCTCTATGCACAATTTGACGGTGTATACCGTGTAGGAGACGATTGTCGGCTCGTCAACATAGACATAGTCGATGCGGGAACGGCGTCCGCGCCGCACGGCAACGGGAATCGCGCGCGGCACATATTCAGTGCGCACTACCGGTTGCGGGGCCTCGCTCCAGTAACTTATTTTGGCAACGGCATCCGCCTCCGCGCGGCTCGGCGCGAGATGATAGCCGCGCGCGCGAAAGGCGGGAGAAACCATCCCGCATACCTCCTTGAAGAGCAGGTCTTCCTTGTCGGTATCGGCATTTCCCGGTTCCAGCACAAAACTTTTGACACTGGGGGCGTTTTCGTCCCGCAGAGAATCCACGGTCACCGTATACCTGACGCCGCACCCCGAGGAGAGGAAGGCTATGAAAAGAAAAAAGAAAATGGCGACAGGGCGGGAGAATGCTTGGAACACCGCGCGACTCCTTTTTTTGGGGCGTCAGGGGAGGCTTTGCCGCGCCTGACTTTTGCGGGGATTGGCCTCTGTTTACCCGTTTCCTGCAAAAGTTTCAAGGGGAACCGGTTCTAGGATGCTTTTCTGAAAACTTTTTCAGTTTCAGCCGGTTGAAGGATGCATTTCCTTGAAAACGTGAAGGTCTCCGCGTAACAGTTTCAGTCTGGCGATGAGATACGTTCCCCACTTGCCCCCTGGCCCGCGCTGAAGGAATGCGGACGGGGAGAAGCGGCGCAGGCAATCGTATCCGCTTCCGGAAGGCCGCTCAACGGTAAAAGGGCGCGTCGCCCGGGAAGGCAACGGTTCGCGCTCTCCCGGATCCAGACGGATTTTCGGCGGGGTCAGCCAGCGGAGGACAGGAAAAGCGTACCCCGTACCGGTCACCTTTGCTTCCTTTTTCAGGAAGAAGGCGCAACCGGAAACTTTGTCATGGCAAAAAGCGTCTCTCTCTCCGGATCCGGAAAGCGACGCCCGCGGAGAAAAAAACGCGGCTCGGAGTCTGTCTTCCGGGCCGCGCTCAAAGGAGGGGAGAAGGGTGATCAGGCAATGCTTATCTGCTTGTCTTCAGGCTTCTTGGGTTCCGGGGCCTTGGGGAAGGAGATGAGCAGGATGCCGTCCTCGAATTTGGCGTGAACATCCTTATGTTCCACGTCGTTGCCGATGAAGAAACTCCGGCTGCACTCTCCAGTGTAACGCTCGCGGCGCAGGTACTGACCTTTTTCCGTCTGTTCCTTATCCAGGTTCTTGGCGGCCTTGATGGTCAGGTAGCCGTTGTCCAGTTCTATCTTCACATCTTCCTTCTTGAAGCCGGGTAGGTCAATGTCCAGTTCATAGGCGTTTTCCAGTTCGCGCACGTCGGTCTTCATAAGGTTCTTGGCGTTCTTGCCAAAGAGCGGATCGTGCCTGTAAAAGGAAGGCATGAATGAAAAGGAATCATTGAACATGTCATCAAAAAGTCTTTCTCCAAAAATACTAGGTAGCATAATACATACCTCCGGATTGTTAGATTAGTATGGAAAGTTCTTTTTCAAGTGTCTGAAAGCGAACACAAGTCGCATACTGAAGCCTTTCAAAAGAACATACTGATAAGATGGGCCTTTATAAGATAAGGTTGTCATTCTTATCGGCACAACCTTACAGTAAGTACGGCGTATCCGATGTCAATGGGGCGCCATAAAAAATTTCGCCTCCCGATAAGGCCGCTCCAGGGCGGCGGAGAACGTTTTGCCCGGAGCGCGCGGAAGTATGGACAGTTTTCCTGTTTTTTCGTAAAGTTGATGAAATTTTTACCCGACGCCGCGTTTTGCCCTGACGCGTGCCAAGGGCAGATTCTTTCCGCCTGGCGATGAAGGACACAAGGGGAGGAGGCCCGCAATGGCAAGGTATCTCATTATCATTGATATGCAGAACGATTTCGTGACCGGATCCCTGGGCACGGCGGAGGCCCGCGCCATGGCGCCGGCGCTCTGTTCCTACGCGCGGCAGTTTGAAGGCAGGGTGTTCTTTACGCAGGACACCCATCACGAAAACTACCTTTCCACTCAGGAAGGGCGCTTTCTGCCTGTGCCGCACTGCCTGGAGGGGAGCGAAGGCTGGGAGGTGATTCCCGGGCTCAAAGACGTGTTCGCCCGCGCGGACGCCGTGTTCCGCAAGTCCGCCTTTGGAAGCCCGGAAATGGCCCTAGAACTGCGCCGCCGCCACGAGGCGGGAGATGTGGACGCCGTGGAGTTCGCGGGCGTGTGTACGGATATCTGTGTGGCGAGCAACGCGCTCATCGTCAAGGCCTTTCTGCCGGAAACGCCGCTAGCGGCGCTCTCTTCGCTCTGCGCCGGAGTGACTCCGGCAAAACATAAAGCCGCGCTAGAAACCATGCGCAGCTGCCAGATAGAGGTACTCTGACATGTCCATGATGCAGTTTCACAGCCGCAACCTTTCCATGCTCATGGATCTCTATGAGCTGACCATGGCCAACGGTTATTTTCTCAGGGGCAACGGCGACGACCGCGTCACCTTTGATGTCTTTTACCGGCAGAACCCTGACGGCGGCGGTTTTTCCATTTTTGCGGGGCTGGAACAGGTCCTTGAATACATAGAGGATCTCCACTTCAGCGAGGCTGACGTCTCATACTTGCGTTCCTTGAATATGTTTGCCCCCGAATTTTTGGACTATCTGCGCACGTACCGCTTTACAGGGGATATAGACGCCTTTCCGGAAGGCGCCGTCATGTATCCGCACGAGCCTATACTCACCGTGACCGCGCCTCCCATTGACGCGCAGATTGTGGAGACGGCCCTGCTTGCGCAAATCAACCATCAGTCCATGATCGCCACAAAGGCCCAGCGCATTGTTTCCGCGGCGCGCGGGCGCGGCGTCTCCGACTTTGGCGCGCGGCGGGCGCATAACGTGGACGCCGCCGTCTACGGGGCGCGGGCGGCCTATATCGGTGGCGTGTCCAGCACGGCCACCGTGCTTGCGGGGCAGATGTTCGGCATCCCGGTGAGCGGAACCATGGCGCACAGCTGGATCATGTATTTCAAGGATGAATATACGGCCTTCCGGAACTATGCCGAGACATATCCCGACGCCTGCGTCTTTTTGGTGGACACCTACGACGTCTTGCGTTCCGGCGTACCCAACGCCATCCGCGTGGCCAGGGAGATACTCGCGCCCATGGGCAGGCGCCTGAAGGGCGTGCGCCTGGATTCCGGCGACCTGGCCTATCTTTCCAAGCGCACCCGCGCCCTGCTGGACGAGTCCGGGCTTCAGGACTGCGCTATTGTGGCTTCCAACAGTCTGGATGAATATACCATTTCCTCCCTTCTCGATCAGGGCGCCTGCATCAACAGCTTCGGCGTGGGCGAGCGCCTCATCACCTCCTTCGGTTCTCCCGTGTTTGGCGCGGTGTACAAGCTGGTCGCCGTGGAGCGCGGGGGAGTGAGTTCTCCGCGCATCAAGGTCTCTGAGGCCGTGGAGAAGATTACCAACCCCTGCCGGAAGAGGGTCTACCGCGTATTCAACAGTGCGGGGCAGGCCGTGGCCGATCTGCTTACCCTGGATTCCGAAAGCGTGGACATGACTTCTCCCTACCCCTACGTGAATCCCGAAAAGCCCTGGAAGGATGCCCGGTTCCGCAACTGCACGGTTCGCGAACTTCAGCGTCCCGTGATCCGGAACGGCCGCCGGGTTCACCCTCCCGTGCCCGTCGGGGAAGTGCGCGAGTATTGCGCAAGGCAACTTGCTCGGGAGATCTGGCCGGAAGAGCAACGCTTCAAAAACCCGCACAAGCATCTTCTGGCCATGAGCCGATCGTATTACGAAACCAAGATGGCTCTTTTGAGTCAGTACGAAAGGGCGCGGCAATAAGGGAAGTGTTTTTTGTTCTTTCGCCTTGCGGAAAGGGAACGCCCTTTTCGCGTGAAGGGGTGAGAATGTTCAGCGGGACATGGGGCAGAAGCGGGGCAGGCCGAAAATGGCGGATCCGGCCGCGCCGGACACCCCGTAAAAGAGGACGGGTCTGCCGATGTCGAGGAACTGCGTAAAGGTTCCGTTGCAGATCGTACTCCCTGTGCAGAGTACAAGATCCGGCCAGTCAAGGACGGCGTCGCGATACTTTTCGTTCCCGTCCTCCACCAGAATGCCGGAACGCCTGCTACCGATGAAGTCCGGGCTTATGTCCAGAACGCGCAGGGGAAATTCCCGGGAGAGGCGCGCGGTCAGGGCGGGCTGATAGCCCACCAGGGTGATGCGGGGCGAACCGAAATTTTCGCGCACATGCGCGGCCCAGGCTTCGGCGCAACGTTCCGGATCGCCGCTTTGGCAGTGTACGGTGTGTTCGATTTCGCCCGTAAAGCGCAAAACGGCGTTCAGCGTCGCTACCAGCAGACCTCTGTCGCGCGCTTCGTTTTCCGGATCCAGGGCGAGGATGTCTTCCAGGGCGCCGCAAAAGTCCGAGGGCGCGCTGGTAAAGGCCTGACCTGTGGCGTCGCCAAATTGCGCCTGAAGCATGACTTCCCTGCCCGCAAGGATGGGGTAATCCCTGCGGAGCGGACTTCCCAGCGCCTCATCTGCGGAAAGGCCCCGGCTTTGCAGAACAACGGGCAGTTCGTTCAGGCGGTGGCGTTTCACCCTTTCTCGCAGTTCCTCCTTGAGCCTTTGGTACAGTTCCCGCGTGGTCATACAGCCTCCTCTGTGAAAAAGTTTTCCGCGCCGCCGGGGGAAAGCTCATCAACCTTGCGTATCCAGAGCATTTCGCCCCTGTCCATGAAGCCCGCGCGGGAGGCGAGACGCCGTGCTTCCCAGGGTTCATGGGTCACAAAAAGCGCCGCGCAGTTGAAACGTTCCGGAACTTTTGCCACGAGTTCCCGGAGTTTTTTCCTTGTGGCCGGATCGAGGGAGGAAAAGGGTTCATCCAGGAGCAGAAGGCGCGGTTTCAGGACAAGGGCGCGCGCGAGAGCCGTGCGCTGACCTTCCCCGCCGCTCAGCGTTTGCGGGTAGTCCCCAAGAATATGGCTTATGCCAAGCAGGGCGGCGATCTCCCGCGTCTCTTTCCTCTGTTTTTCGCGCGGCAGACGCCGGATGCGAAGGCCGTAGCCTATGTTCTCCTCCACCGTCATGTGCGGGAAAAGCGCGTGATCCTGGTAGACGAAGCCGATATTCCGCTCTTCCAGGGGAATGTCCCGCACGGGCCTGCCGTAAAGCCGCACGGTTCCGCTCTCCGGCGTGTAAAAGCCCGCAGCCGATTCCAAAAGCAGCGTCTTTCCCGCTCCCGTGGGTCCAAGGAGGGCAAAGATCTCCCGTTCCTCCAGCGCGAAGGAAATATCCCTAAGCGCCATCTTCCCCCGGGTAAGGCAAAAATGTTCAAATTCCAGAGGAGAAGTCAGCGCCACAGGGCTTCCTCCATGCGCGCGGCGCCGCGCCTGCGAAGGAGGGATGAGAGCAGAAGCGCCACGCCGGAAAGGATGAGTAAAAGAAGGGCGGAGGCCATGGCCATGCCGTTGTCTCCGGCACTGAGGTTGAGATAGATGCTCGCCGGAAGGGTTTCCGTTTTCATGCGGGTCACGCCCACCAGCATGAGCGTGGCGCCAAATTCCCCCACGGCCCGCGCCCAAGTGAGTATGGCCGCCATGAGCATGGAGTTGCGGCACAGGGGAAGGGTAACGGTACAAAAACGTTGCCAGCGGGAGGCCCCGAGCAGCCCCGAGACGTTTTCCAGCCTGCCGTCCATCTCTTCCAAAGCTGTGCGCAAAAGCCGGATGACAAAGGGAAGGTTGACCATCCCTTGCGCCATGACTATGCCCACGGGGTCAAAGACAACGCGCAGACCGAGATCCCTAAGCAGTTTGCCCGGCCCGGATGAGAAGAGCATGAGCAGACAAAGCCCGAGGACGAGAGGGGGCAGGGAAAGCGGCATTTCTAGAAGCGTCTGGCAAAGGCCGCGGAGCGGTATACGGCATCGGGTCAGGGCATAGGCGCAGGGTATGCCCACAAGAAAACAGAACAGGGTGGACAGGGTGGAGGTGACGAGGCTCAGCCTCAGGGAAAAGAGTGCCTCCTTTGAGCTTAGCGCGCGGACGATGAAGGGCAGGCCGCCCGCCGCCAGGGTGGCGAGAGCCGCCGTGATGAAGGTCAGCGTCAGAGCGGTGACAATGAGGCTTGCCGCGGGGAAGAGAGAGAACTTTTGTTTCATGGCGGCGAGGACTTCACTCAAGGGCGGCGTAGCCGAATTTCTCCCAGACGGATCGTGCTTGCGCGGAACCCAGAAATTCCAAAAAGCGCTCCCGCCCCACCGGATCGGCGGATACCGAGAGTGTGGCGGCGGGGATGATTTTCACATGGGCGTCCAGCGCGGGATCGGCAACGATTTCCAGCAGCGGCGAGACGTTTTCCCTCCACACAAGGGTGGCGTCGCATTCTCCAAGTTCCAGTGCCCGGACAAGCGCCGGCGCCGTCATGCCGCGGCTGACCACGTTCACGCTTTCGGCAAGGCCGTTTTCGGCAAGGGCCTTGTCCGCCAGTTTGCCGATGGGCGTGGCCCTGCCGTCGCCAAGCGTCACGCGCAGATCGCCGCGCCCGAGATCCCTGATCCCGCGGATCTTCTTCGGGTTGCCCTTGGCCACAGCCAGAACGGGAATATGTCTTGCAAGGTCGCGCCGCGCGGAAACAAAGTTTTTAATGGGGACAAGCTCTTCCGCCGCCCCGGCGATGAAGAGGTCTCCTTCCCGCGCCATGTTGATTTGCGCCTGGATCTGGCCGGCGTTCGCGTAGGTTACTTCCGCCTGTATGCCTGTTTTTTGGGCGAACGCTTCCGCAATTTCTTCAACAGGCCTGGCCATGCCCGCGCCGCAATAAACGTGCAGGGCGCAGGCTTTCCATGCGAAGCAGAGGCTCAGGACAAGAAAGGTGGAAACGCCAAGAAAAAGGGGACATCTTTGCATGGAATGCTCCTGTCGCGTTCAGATGCCACCCACAGAGGAAAACACCGGATCCGCGGCGAAGAATCCCTCTCCGCGCGTTCCTGAAGAAGCGTTTTCTTTCCATGCCGAAAGGCATTCGGGAGGCGATCCCGTTTCCAGAATCACCCTGTGAGCGTAAAAACTCAGGTCGAGCGGCATGGCGCACGGCTGTAGCCGGATCGACTCGAAAACTGCCTTGAATATAGGCGAGCAGGGGCTTTCCTGTCAAGCCGCCCCGCCGGGGGAGACCTTCACGCCTTCACTGAAATTCACACACTGTCTGCAATAAAAAAGCAGAACGTGCGGAAAGGCATGAGGAAAGCGCCTCTCTCCATCGGGAACAGATGGAGGGCGTTCAGCGCCGGTCTTTCATGCCCGGAGCGCGCAGAAGGATGCGCGTGATCTCAGAGGGCACGCCCAGGCGGCACGAAAAGCCGCCCCATATGCCTGTGCCCGGCGAAACGTACAGGCGCTTGTCGCCCTTCGCGTAAAGCCCGCCGACGAAGCCTCCGTTGAACCGTGCCAACAGAGGTCTTAAAAAGAAGAAGGATCCGCCGTGGGTATGCCCGGAAAGCTGAAGATCCACGTCGTTTTTCCAGGCGCCCCCCGGGCGGTGCTTGAGCAGGATGCGCACGGCGCCCTCCGCGCCCTCAAAAACACGGGCGGCGCGCTCTTTCTTCTTCACGGAAGCCCCGGGGGCGGTATCGGGAACTCCCATGATCGCCAGCAAACCCTTGTCGCCTGTGCGCACGCATTCGTTATTCAGCATGCATATGCCCTGCCCTTCCAGAAAGTCCGACCATTCCTTCCAGCCGTAATAACGCTCATGATTGCCCGTGACGCCGTACTTTCCAAAGCGCGCCCTCAGTTCACCTAGGGGGGTGAGGGAAGGCCCGAGTTGGCGAACAGTCCCGTCAACGTAGTCTCCCGTGAGAACAATGAGATCGGGAGAAAGCGCGTTGACGCGTTCCACCACGGCCTGGAGCCATTCCCGATCCAGCAGGATGCGGATATGGATGTCCGAAAGCTGAACAAGGGTAAAGCCGTCCAGTTCCCGGGGCAGGCGGGGCAGGGTAATTTCCACGGTGCGCACGTCCGGAACGGTCACGGACTGCCGGACGCTCCAGCCGCCAAGGCAAAGCGCGGCCATGAGCAGGAAGGCGGCGCGGGCGCGCCCCGAGAAGGGCAGGCCGCGGGATATCAGGCCGAAGCGCCGGAGCAGGGCAAGAAAGAGAGAGGCCAGATCGTGGATCAGCAATAAAAAAAAGAGAAGGATAAGCGCCGCATAGAGCGCCTCCATGAGCATGAGGGCGGCGCGCGGCAGAACCGGGGCGAAAAACGAAGCCCCGAGGAATTCATAGAGCGGGTACTTCATGGCCGCGGCAAGAAAGGCAAGGCGGAACAGCGCCTTCACCGGCCACGGGGCGCGCAGAAGCCGCGGGAAACTTATGCAGACGTAAATCCACAGAAAAAGCGAGGGGAAGATCAGGCGCATGACGTATCCTCCAAAGGGAGAATACGCGGCCTTGCGCGGAGGCGCAAGCCCAGGCTTCGGGAACGGCGGATCCCATGCGGTCAATAAGTCCCGAAAATTTTTTCATCTTTTTGAGAAAAGAGCTTGACAAAAACGCGCGAACGGCGCATTGTTCTTTCAACGCGTGTCAAGATCGCGCGCAGAATCCTGTCAGCAATGGGTTCGTGGAGCGAGGATGCTCTCCTCCGTATGTCTTCCGCCTCTTTATTTGGGGCGGTCGGATGCGTAAAGACATACCGGGCATCATCCCTGCCGGAAGAGCGGGCGGAGCCGTGCTCTTTTGTGAACCTATTGACGTGGCAGGTTTTTTTATGTTCTCCCCTTCTTTCTTTCCGCGCTTTCTCCATACGTCGGGCGGGGCGAACTCCTGTCTTTCCCTGTTTTTCAGCAGAAATCCCAAACCACTGCCGGCCCGTGCGAGTGATTCCTTGCCCGGGCTTTTGGCGTCTCGTCGTTAATTTTTCTGTTTGAGTTCACGGAATCTTTTTAAAGGAGTTTCATCATGGCAGACATCCGTCTTATCCGTCCCGCAGCGGGCGTGAACCAGAACATCGCCTGCGAACCGGAAGCCAACTTTATTTTTGATTTCCCCACCGATGCCGCCACGCTTTCGAGAAGCGGCGATAACCTTGT
>CAZWBH010000025.1:15323-26870 GCA_964632155.1 uncultured Mailhella sp. | reverse complement strand
ATCAGAAATATCGTGCCGATGTTGTGCGTTTTCCATAGAGACAACTCTCCTTTTGCCTGCCTCTATGATAACAAAATTCTCGTGTAAACACAATCTAGAATACCAGACCTTTTTTTGTTAGAATGGCAGAGATACGAGGTATCTTCAGCGATGCCTCAAAAAACAAACGGCACCCTTTCTTCACGGAGGTGGTATCGTGCTTCTAGTCACAGGAGCGGACGGCATGCTCGGGCGGGAACTTCGACTCGTTCTCGGCGATCGCGCCATGTATGCAGGGCACAGAGAACTGGACATCAGCAATGAGGCCATGGTGAAGGCTTTTTTTGCCGAAGGCCCCTTTGATTTTATCATCAATTGCGCAGCCTATACAGCTGTGGACAAAGCCGAAAACAATGCGGAGACCGCAGAACGGGTTAATACGCTGGGTCCTTCCTTGCTGGCGCGGTATGGTCGCCGCATCATTCATCTTTCCACAAACCATGTTTTCGATGGAAGGTCATTCAAACCCTGGAGAGAGGATGACGCACCGAACCCTCTCTCTGTGTATGGCAAAACCAAACTGGCCGGTGAAAACGCCGTTCTTGCCGAGGCGGAAACGGCGGTGATTATCCGTACTTCATGGCTGTATTCATGCTTTGGGAAGAACTTCGTGAAAGATATGCGCAAGCTCGGGGCAGAACGCGACAGTATTGACGTAGTGTATGACCGGATCGGTGCCCCTACAAACGCCGCCAGTCTTGCTACGGTCATTGTGAGCATACTCCCGCAGTTGGAGCCGGGAATGAAGGAAATATTCCACTATAGCGCCGAGGGTGTAACGAGCTGGTATGACATTGCCTGCCTTATCATACGATTGATGCATCTCCCCTGCATCGTTCGCCCCATAGAAAGCGATAACCACCCCGCGCGCGTTGCACAACCCGCGTACAGCGTCTTCAGCAAGACGAAAATCAGAAGACGATTCGGGCTGACCATTCCCCACTGGCAGAGCGACCTGGAGCGGTGCATGAGAATGATGAACAAAAACAGTGCGGACTAGGAAGTGTTCACATAGCTTGCCGGGAGCGGATTACTACGGTAAGTTCAACTCGTAAACCTTCCGCAAAAAACAAAGGATAAGGACAAGCGAAAAACTCTTCCAGATCGTGCCTGAGCAAATCATGACGAAGGGAGAGTTCAGGCAAGACCTTTGTTGAATAATGTGTACACCCGCTAGAGCTTGTTCTGCTTAATGACCTGCCTGGCTCGCGTGGCCTCGGGAGCCTTGGGGTATTTCTTCACCAGTTCATTGAGGCGTTGTTTGGCGGCATCCTTCTTGCCGAGTTGCAGGAAGGCCATACCCTGCTTTAGATAGGATGCCGGAGCCTTGGCGCTGTTGGGATAACCCTTGATGACCTCTTGGTAGGCCAGCGCCGCTTGCGCGTAATTCTTCAACTGATAGTTGTTTTCTCCCTGCCAAAACCATGCGTTGGAAGAAAGCTTGTGTTTGGGATAGGTCTTGGTGAAATCGCTGAAGGACTTGAGCGAAGACTGGTAATTGCGCTGATTGAAGGCATTCATGCCGCTGTCATAAAGAGCTTGTGCCACATCTCCGGAAGTCGCGGCAGGGGAAGTCGCCTGAGGCGCCGTATGCGTGGGAGCCGATGCGACAACAGGAGCTGCACTCACGGGCGGTTCCGTCACAGGGGTAGTTCCGGCGACAGGCTCGGCTCCAGCGGGAGTTTGCGCAAAAGGATCGGCGTCAAGTTGCAGATCCAGCGCCATCTGACTTTCTAGAAGGTGCAGGGCGCGACTGTGCGAGGCCACGGTGTCGGCCAGTTTCTGTGCGCCGCCGGAGCGTTCCAGCGCGCGGTTGATAGTGTCCAGTTGCCCTCGCATATCGGCAATTTCCTGTCGCATCTCCATGAGTTGCGACCAGCTGTCCGCCTGATTGGTCTGATTGCTACTCACCTGGCGGCTCATCTGATTGACCTGTGCCTGAAGGGCATTGTGTTCGCCCGAAGTGGCACAGGCGGCCAGAGTGAAGGGAAGAGACAAAAGAACGAGAGTACGCCCCCATTTGTAAAATTCCATGAACACTTTTCCTCCATTGTAAAAAGCCGGGAGAGGGAACACGGTTCAAACTACCCGTCAGGACGAGCTTTTGTCAGTGTCTTCCGGACAGGCGAAGGACCAATCGTCCTTTTTATGATGAAAGGCTGAGTTTCCTGAATGTGCCGCGTTTTTGTCTTTTCTGCTTATGTCGGCAGGCGCACTCTCCTCCGCGTCTGCTCGGGTCGAGCCGTCTTCAGGAAAAGAAGGAGAAAACCTTTCCTCCTTTCTTGCAAAAATATCAATCTTTTCCCTGCTTGCGTGCTTTCGACCTACAAAATAATAGGCAAGTCCGCCGACGCAAGGCAGAAACACACAGGCGAGCATCCAGCGATATTTTTCCCTGAGCGTGGGGAAATCATGATACATAGCGTGCTTCAACGCCCACATGTTCGGCAGTGCGGGCACAAGAAGCAACATGAGTTGATCGGTATTGAGGTCTGTAAGAAACATCAACGCTCCCTGCCGCGGGCGTTTTCCGCAGGCTGCCACATCAGGACAAGCGCCGTTGCGGCCACGCCAAGGCAGATGGCCATATCCGCCACGTTGAACGCTGGCCAGTGCCATTGCCCGAAGTAAACGTCCAGAAAATCAGTTACGGCAAGGAAGCGCACGCGGTCGATCAGATTCCCCGCCGCCCCGCCCAATATACTCCCTAGGCCGAAAAAGAGCAAACGGTTATAGGCGGAGGTGCGAACTATATTCAGGATGATACAGGTCACCAGGATGGCCGCACCGGCAAAAAGCCAAAACTGCCATGTGCTGTTTTCGTAGTTCAAGAAACCGAAAGCCGCTCCTCTGTTCAGTACATGAACAAGGTTGAAAAAACCTGGGATGATCGTGACTCCTTGTCCTGGCACAAGATTCGCCGTCACCGCAGCCTTGGTGAGTTGATCCAGCACAAGCCAGATTACCCCAACCGCAAACACGAAAGCGTAACGCTTCGTTTTTCGCACTGCCTATTCTCCACAACGGGCTTCAAGTTCCTTCATGACCGCTGTGCAACGGGGGCACAGGGTCGGTCGCTCGGGGTCGGCGCCCAGTTCTTTGGAATACATCCAGCAACGTTCGCACTTCTCACCATCGGCCTTCCGTACCCTTACGGCAAAGCTCGGGCATTCCTCAAGCTGCGCTGTGGCCAAGGCGTCGGCAGGGGCATCCTTGAAGTCGGCGATGTCAAGCTGTGACACAAGGCAGACGGAGCGCATATCCGCGCCGCTTTCCCTGACCGCTTTACGGAGTTTTTCATCCAGATACAGAACAACATACGTATCCAGCGCGTGGCCAATGACGCCTTCCTTGCGCAACGGCTCAATGGCGCGGGTCACGCCGGCGCGTATTTCCATGACCATTTTCCATGCGTCGCGATCCTCGTCGGAAAGGTGCAGATCGGCGCTGTCCGCAACAGGCAGAGCAAAGACAGTGAGTACAGGTTTGCCTTCCGCATCCACGGGTTTAAGCGCTTCGGGAAGAGCGCGGAATACTTCTTCCGCTGTAAAGCTCATAATGGGCGCCATATCGCGCAACATGAGGAGCAGCATGGCATAGAGGGCGCTCTGGGCGGAACGGCGCTCGGCGCTGTCCGGAAGGGAAGAATAGAGGCGATCCTTCAGCACATCAAGATAAAACGCGGAAAGATCCGTAGAGCAGAGACCATGCAGGCCTTGGAATACCTTGTGGAATTCAAATTCCTGATAGGCGGTATCCGATGCTTCGTGGTTTGCCGCCACAAGGCTGAGCGCATAGCGATCAATGGGGAGCATATTGTCGAAGGAGAGGATATTTGCGGGAGTGAGATCATGGATACTGCCAAGAATATAGCGGCAGGTATTGCGGATGCGCCGATAAGCGTCCACCAGGCGCTTCATGATTTCCTCCGAATAGCGAATATCCTCACGGTAATCCACAGAAGCCACCCAGAGGCGTAGAAGTTCCGCGCCGTATTTGTCGATGACCTCCTGAGGCGCCACCACATTGCCCACAGATTTGGACATCTTGCGCCCCTGCCCGTCCACCACATAACCATGGGTGAGTACGGCCCTGTAGGGCGCTATGTCCCGCGTGCCCACGCCCACAAGAAGCGAGCTGTGGAACCATCCACGGTGCTGATCGGAACCTTCTAGGTACAGGTCAACGGGCACACGACCTTCGGGGCGTTGCTCCATGACTGCGGCAAAACTTGTGCCGGAATCGAACCACACGTCCAAAATATCGTCTTCCTTTTCCCAGTGCGCGCCGCCGCAGTGCGGGCAGGTCAGGCCCCTGGGTGCCAGTTCTTCCACGCTATGTTCATACCAGTAATCACAGCCTGTGGGGTGCGTGGCAAAACGTCCGGCAATCTCGCGCATCCAGGCGGGATCGTTCCACACCTCGCCGCAGTCTTTGCAGATGAGCGCCAAGATGGGTACGCCCCAGATGCGTTGGCGAGAAATGCACCAGTCGGGGCGGGATTCCACCATATTATAGATGCGCTCCTGACCCCAGGAAGGTATCCAGCGTACCTCGTTCTGTATGGCGTGAAGCGCCTTCTGGCGCAGATGGTTCGGTTCCATACCTATAAACCACTGCGTGGTGGCGCGGAAGATCACCGGTTCCTTGCAACGCCAACAGCAGGGATAGGAATGACTGATCTCCCGTTCCGCTAAAAGGTTGCCCACTTCCTTGAGTTTGGCGATCACGGCGGGGTTGGCGTCAAAAACCTGCATACCGGCAAAAAATTTCACCGTGGGCAGGAAGCGACCTTCATCGTCCAAAGGAGAATACACATCCAGGCCGTACTTCATGCCTGCTTCGTAGTCTTCCCGCCCATGACCAGGCGCGGTGTGAACACAGCCCGTGCCGGTATCCAGGGTGACATGTTCCCCGGTGATGATAAGGGAGGCGCGATCCAAGAAGGCGTGCCTAGCTTCAAGGCGTTCCAGCCTGTCCCCCGTAGTTTCGGCTAGCACTGTGTACGTCTTCCAGCCAAAGATGCGGGCGCAGGTTTCCACGAGTTCAGAGGCAAGAATATATTGATCGCCGCCCGTTGCCACCAGTGCGTACCTGAATTCAGGGTGTACGCACACGGCCAGGTTGCTGGGTAAGGTCCAGGGCGTGGTTGTCCAGATGACAATATAGGCACGGGAGGGATCCGCCTGGGCAAAAACGTTCTTCAGACGCGCATCAGGCAGAGGAAAGCGTACATAGATGGAAGGAGCGCTAAGGTCGCGATATTCCACTTCGGCCTCGGCCAGAGCGGTTTTGCAATGACAGCACCAATAGATGGGCTTCTTGCTGCGCGCCACGCTGCCACGCTCCACAAAAGTGGCCAGCTCGGAAGCGGTTACGGCTTCATAGGCCGGATCCATGGACATATACGGATGTTCCCAGTTGCCAAGTACACCAAGGCGCTTGAATTCCTTGCGCTGAACGTCGAGAAATTTTTGGGCGTACTGACGGCAACGCTTACGTACAATATGAGCGGGAAGTTCCTTCTTCTTTTCTCCCAGTTCCAGTTCCACATTGTGTTCGATGGGCAGACCGTGGCAGTCCCAGCCTGGAACGTAGGCGGTTTTCCAGCCCATAAGGTTGCGGGATTTAATGATGATATCCTTGAGTATCTTGTTCAACGCCGTACCCAGGTGTATATGGCCGTTGGCATAGGGCGGACCGTCGTGCAGGACATAGAGGCCTCGGGATCCGGAGGCATCCTGCATGAGCTGAAAGGCGTTCACATCTTCCCAGAATTTCAACATTTCCGGTTCGTTCCGTACCAGATTGGCCTTCATGGGAAAACTGGTAACGGGCAAATTCAAGGTCTTTTTATATTCAGCCATCAGGCTTCCTCCATGCGAGAACTGGCATCGTCTTTCTTTAGAGGAGAGAGCGATCCACCGCGCCTCTCCGTGAATAGAAAATGTTATCTTTTCCTGTGTATGGCGCAAATGTCAAGAGTTACAGGCTTTAGGAACACCACTTTATCAATGATAACGTTCATCGATACTGCCATTAACCCCAACACACCGGAATAAGGCGATGGATTTATTCGTCATCTCCAAAGAACGGGCGACAATTTGCCTTTTCTGCGAGCCGCAACAGGTTATGCATTCTACCAAGGCGGACTTCGTCTGAATCGTCCGGGCCATTGCTTTTGTAATGCATTATTCTGTTCCATCTTATACGCGGGTTTCTTTGCTGTAAGCACTGACTGTCTGTCGCCACGGAAAAACATGCATGGAAATCATGCTTTCTCTGCCCTCCATAAATTGAGCCTGTCGAAAAACCTGATCAAGGCTTGGGAACCACGATCATCGCATTCCCGACCGATAAGTTTTCGAGCGTTATGACGAGCAACTTTCCAGATCAGGATACGATCTTTTTTATTGATACAGGAAACCATTTCATCAAGTTTGATTTCTTCAATCCGCAAAACTGAAGTATCTTCCGTGATAAATTTTTCATGAAACATTTTTATCTAGCGCATGACACTCTGGCCGCTGACCCCTGTGCTCTTTCCAATCATTTTCATGGATAATCTGGAAAGGCAGAGTATCAACGCGAAGACTTTATCGCGCATTTGCCATGAGGAGTATCTCTTGTACATTGAAACCAGCATTGCTTTCATTTATAGCGGTGGGCGCCAGTCATGAACGCATTTTTACATATTCCTCTGATCCGCATTTACGACAATGCATTTGTTTCCTCTAGGAAGAGGTCATAAATAAAATGTCATGGTAAAAGGTTTTCTCTGAATAAATACTCTCCAGACAGAGAAGTTCCGTGTTACGATCCTTGTCGCCGTGACATTTGCATATTTTCTACGCAGGCATGGCTGAAGTCTTTTTTGTACCACACCCAGGCGCTGCGGATGATATTCTCCAGACTGGAATATTCGGGCGTCCAGCCCAGCACGGCGCGGGCGCGCGAGGCATCGGCCACGAGTATGGGCGGGTCTCCCGGGCGGCGTGAACCAATACTGTACGGCAGGGGAAATCCCGTAACCTTTTCTATGGTATCCAGTATTTCCTTGACGGAAAAGCCTCTGCCCGTGCCAAGATTCATGACCAGGCCCTCATGCGCGTCGCCCCGCGCCAGGTGTTCCGCGGCCAGCATATGGGCGCGGGCCAAATCCTGAATATGTATGTAATCGCGGATGCAAGTACCGTCTGGTGTAGGGTAGTCATCTCCCAGCACATGAAAGTCGGGGAGGCGACCGTCCGCGGCCATAAGCGCGCGTGGAATGAGATGCGTTTCCGGAAAGTGTCGCTCGCCGGTCTCGCTCTCGGGGTCGGCGCCGGCGGCGTTGAAATAACGCAGGGCTATCCAGGAAAGTCCATGGGCGTGGGAAAAATCGGCAAGCATACGCTCCATGAACATCTTTGTTTCGCCGTAGGGATTGATGGGATTTACAGCGCATTCTTCGGAAATGGGCATCCGCTTTGGGGCGCCGTACACGGCTGCGGAACTGGAAACCACGATATTGCGTACACCGGTATCGCGCATGGCTTCCAGAAGGTTCAGCGTGCCTACGACATTGTTGCGGAGGTATTTTCCCGGATTCTGTACCGATTCTCCTACCAGAGAAAAGGCGGCGAAGTGTATGATGCCGTCTGGCCGGACGGCGTTGAGGCAGTTTCGCAAAGACGCGGGATCGAGTATGTCTCCTTCAACAAATTCTCCCCACCTGGCAAGATCTTTGTGCCCTGTGGAGAGATTGTCGAAAACGGTGACATGATGCCCGGCGAGGGTTAGGGTTTTGCTGGTGTAGCTGCCAATATAGCCTGCGCCGCCTGTAACGACAATATTCATGAAGCCTCCGGGCACGATGAGGAAAAGGGGTGTTCAGCGTGAAGAGAGAATTTGAAGAGCGAAATAACGGTTAAAGACTACGACAGACAAGCTCTGCGGCAAGATTTGCGCCGCTGAGCCTGGGTTCCAGCCACTGCCGGAAAGCTCTGCGTACCTCTTCTCTTGCCGAGGGCTTTTCAATTTGCAACAGCATATATTGGGCGACTTCCTTCGGGCTTTGGGCAATGAAGATCAGGCCGGATTCCTTGAGCGACGCCCTGCCCGTACCATCCTCACGAAGCGCCCAGGCAAAGTTGTCGGCTCTTGGCCCGATGCAGGGAATACTGCCTGCGGAAAGCCCTTCAAGAAAATTCTGGCCGCCCTCGCCAAAGGCTCCGCCCACATAGACAGCCTGCGCCGCGGTATAAAGCCGGGCAAGATCTCCAAAGTGATCCCAGATGAGTACCCGGCCCGGGGGAAGCTCCTCATCGGAAGACAAGGATGAACTGAGCAGAGGCCGAAGGCCAATATCGTCCAGCGTTTCCTGCCATGCGGCCACGCGGTATAAGTGGCGGGGAGCGATAATCACGACCGCTTCGGGATGCTTTTTCAGAAGCAGAGGAAGGAGGCCAGGAAGTCGCGTCATGTCGCTCTTGCGCACAGAGGCAAAGAGAAAGACTGGAACGCCTGCCCGCAAAATTTCAGGACGCGGGGGCGGAGTTTGGCAGAGGGCCTCAAGTGCCTGCGTGAATTTGATGTTGGGCATAAAGGAAGCGCCGCAAGGGAAGATTCTTGCAAAGGCCTTGCAATCCTTTTTGGAAGTGGCGTGTATACTGTCTGGCGAGAGCGTTTTCATGAGGGAAGAAAAGAGACGGGCGAAGCATAAGGTAGATCGGGTGATGCGTCCGTTGACAATATGAACGGGGATGCCGAGTTCCCGGCAGGCGGCCAGAAAGCCCGGCCATAGTTCCGTTTCCAGAAGTAGGACAACGGAGGGGTGGCTTTTTCGAAGCGCGTCAAGAGCGATATCGGGCTGATCGAAAGGGGCAAAGCGCGCTAGAATATTCAGGCTTGGATGCTTGACCAGCACAGATTTCTTTTCTTCTTCCACGACGTCTAGGCCCTGACGCGTCCAAGTTGCGATGGTGACAACGCCTTTTGCGGATACGGGCAGGGCCTGACAGATGGCCAGGGCAATGCGGCATTCTCCGCCGGAGGCTGCTTGGATCCAAACGTCCGCGGCGCCGGTTTGCGCCGAGGGGTCTCCCATGCGTTCCGCCCAGCCGTCGGAAAGGCGTTTGCTCATTTTGAGAAAAGGGTGCGCCATCCGCCAAAGGGCGCTGTAAACAAGGAAAAAGGCGCGGGAGGAAAGAATGTTCATGGCGTTTCTCCTTTTCTCATTATACCCTAGCCAGCGACCAGAGGCAAGGAGTGCAACCTGCTGAGTTGTGGGAAGATCTTTTTCCGTGTTGTGCCGGAAGGAATATACTACGCACGATACATAGTTATGTCGCTTGTTTGAGAAAGATTCTGCTATCCATTCCTACGGGTGGATTTCTTTCAAGGTTTAGGTTCAGTTCGTGTCTTTTATAACGAAAATGGAAAGAATCACGCAGCGGGATCGAAAAATTTTTGAGATTTCCCGTGCGAAGCGTATCGAAATACAACGTTTGTTCCCCAGATACATTCATGTTATCATTCAAAGAGGGTGAATGGATCTGCAAGCGTCGAAACATGGATTTAGTCAAAGAATGCCTTCGTACCATCGACAGATACCCGTCAGGAGCCTTGTGGAATATTTGCTCGACCGTTCAACGGAGTTCATGGAACGTCAATGCCCAGAGGTATGGAGATACTCGGCAAATATGCGCAATCTGGCCGAACTGGATCTTTGAACGCCGAAAGTGAAATTCTATGTTACCTGCAAAAAGAGAACTCCTCATGAAATGGCCTGAAATCAAAATCCACACGAAAGATGGAGAAAAAGACGCCATAGCGCCGCTGGTTCTTTCCGCCAGCAGGGCCACAGATATTCCGGCCTTTTACGCGAAAGCGTTTATGGACAGTCTGAGGCAGGGATACTGCTTTTGGAAGAACCCCTTCAACACCAGGCAAAACCAGTTTGTTTCCTTTGAAAAATGCCGTATTTTTGTTTTCTGGAGTAAGAATCCCGAACCGTTCATACCCTGCCTTCCGGAAATTAGGGAACACGGTTATGAATTCTATTTTCAGTACACGTTGAACGACTACGAAAAAAGACTTGAACCGTGTGTGCCTCCCCTGGATCGCCGTGTGGAGCAATTCATAAGACTTTCCGAAAGCATTGGAAAAAAACGTGTCATCTGGAGGTTTGACCCCATCATTCTGGGAGGATGCCTCACGGTGGAAAGCACTCTGGAAAGGTTGCAACGCCTTGCGGAAAAGCTTGCCCCCTATACGGAAAAACTCGTGTTCAGCTTCGTAGACTGGTACAGAAAGACGGAACGGAAGTTGAAAAAGCTGGATCCAAGGCTTCGCCCGCCAAAGTCTGAAGAGATGGAACAGCTGGCTCGTGGCATTGTGAAAATCAACCGGGGACTCTGCGCGCCCCTCAAACTGGCCACCTGTGCGGAAAACTTAGATTTGCGACATCTTGGTATAGAACACAACCGTTGCGTGGATCCGGAACTTCTTCACAATTTATGCCCTGATTGCGCGGAATTTAGAAACTGGTTCAAAAAAATTGATCGCAGGAATGCGCAAGGATCGCTCCTCAACTCCCTGCCCCCTGCTCCGCAAATAAAAGGCGTCAGAGATTCGGGCCAGAGGCAGAACTGTGCCTGCGCGCCGAGCAAGGACATAGGCGAATACGACACCTGCTGGCATCACTGCGCCTACTGTTATGCATGCAAAGCAAACTTAGTACCATAAAACTAAAAGAAGAAGTTTACCTTTTCTCTGTGAAGAATCAAGCCTGTTCTTAGAGACAACATCACAATTAGTGCATAAGGCGCCTCAAACTCTTCGTTTTCCTCAAAGGATCGCCGTCCGTCAGCTATTCCCACTCTATGGTTGACGGCGGTTTGGAGGAAATGTCGTAGACCACGCGGTTCACACCCTTAACCTCGTTAATGATGCGACCGGAGATGCGGGCCAGAAGCTCTGCGGGCAGACGCGCCCAGTCCGCGGTCATGGCGTCCACGCTTTCAACGATGCGCAGGGCAATTACGTGTTCATAGGTGCGTCCGTCGCCCATAACGCCCACCGTCTTGAGCGGGAGCAGCACGGCAAAGCCCTGCCACACCTTGCGGTAGTAGCCGGAATTTTTGAGTTCCTCCATAACAATGACATCGGCCTTGCGCAGTATCTCAAGGCGAGGTTTTGTTACTTCGCCAATGACGCGGATGGCAAGGCCGGGGCCAGGGAAGGGATGCCGCCACAGGATGGAATCCGGGATGCCAAGTTCCACTCCCACGGCGCGCACTTCATCTTTAAAGAGTTCACGCAGAGGCTCAATGAGGGCCATGTTCATCTTTTCCGGCAGGCCGCCCACGTTGTGATGGCTTTTGATAACGGCGCTTGGGCCTTTGTAGGATACGGATTCGATAACATCGGGGTAGAGCGTCCCCTGGGCCAAAAACTTCACATCGTGTCCTTCGGCTTTGATGGCGGAGGCTTCCCTGTCAAATATATCAATAAAGGTATGGCCGA
>CAZWBH010000025.1:0-15313 GCA_964632155.1 uncultured Mailhella sp. | reverse complement strand
GATCTTGCGCTTCTTTTCCGGGTCTTCCACTCCGGTCAGCAGTCTCAAAAACTCGTCGGCGGCCTGAACATACTTTAAGTTCAAATTAAAGTGTTCGCGCAGATAAGAAACCACTTCCTCGCCTTCGTTCTGGCGCAGTACGCCGTTGTCCACAAAGATGCAGTGCAGCTGGTGCCCGATGGCCTTGTTCAAAAGCACCGCCACCACGGTGGAATCCACGCCGCCGGAAAGGGCGCAGATGACGTGACTTTTTCCCACGCTTTCCCGTACCTGTCTGACCACGCGCTCCACAAAGGAAGTCATGGACCAATCGGCTTCGAGCTTTGCTACCTTAAAGAGGAAGTTCCGGAGCATCTGAGCGCCGTTTTCGGTGTGATGCACTTCGGGGTGGAACTGCAGGGCATAGATGCGCCGTGCGTCGCAGGCCATGGCCGCCACGTCCAGGGTGGAAGTGCGACCGGTCACGATGAAGCCGGGCGGCGGGGTTTGCACCTTGTCGCCATGAGACATCCACACCCGGGAAGGCCTGCCTTGGGCCAGAGCGTCAATGCCCTCCCACAGAGGGCAGTCAGAAACGCGCTCGAATTCGGCGGGTCCGTATTCGCGGGTTTCGGATTGGGAAAGTTTGCCTCCCAAAGCATGAGCAAGGAGTTGCATGCCGTAGCAGATGCCCAGCACAGGCACGCCCAGTTCCAGCACGCCGCTCTCAAGTTGAGGGGCGCCTTTCTCGCCCACGCTGGCCGGACCGCCGGAAAGGATGATGGCGTCGGGCTTCAGGGCAACCAGCTTTTCCGTGCTGATCACGCAGGGATGGATTTCGGAATACACCCCCGCCTCGCGAACGCGACGGGCGATGAGCTGGGTCACCTGAGAGCCGAAATCAAGGATGATGACTTTGGACATGCGCTCTCCAGAAAAAACTTCCAGCCTGGGAGTTCAGGCCGGAACGCGGGCGAATTAATTTTCGACTTTGTAATTGGGGGCTTCCTTGGTGATGATGACATCATGGACATGGCTTTCGCGCAGACCGGACGCGGAAATTTCCACAAGACGGGCCTTTTGATACAGTTCTTCCAAGTTGGTGGCGCCAAGGTAACCCATGCCGGAACGCAAACCTCCCGTGAGTTGATAGATGGTATCGCTCACCGGCCCGCGGGCTGGTACGCGGCCCACGATGCCTTCGGGCACAAGCTTCTTTGTGGGATTCTGGAAATAGCGGTCAGCGCTGCCGGAACGCATGGCGTCGATGGAACCCATGCCGCGGTAGGTTTTGTAGGCGCGGCCCTGATACAGGATGGTTTCGCCCGGGCTTTCGTCGGTGCCGGCAAGAAGACTGCCAACCATGACGGTATGTGCGCCGCAGGCCAGGGCCTTGACCACATCGCCGGAGAATTTGAGTCCACCGTCGGCGATGCAGCAACGGTCGGCCTCCCGTGCGGCGCGACTGCCTTCTATGACGGCGGTGACCTGTGGTACGCCCACGCCGGCCACCACGCGGGTGGTACAGATGGAACCCGGGCCTATGCCTATTTTCACTGTGTCCGCCCCGGCCTTGATAAGAGACTTGGCGCCTTCATAGGTGGCCACATTGCCTGCGATGAGCTGACATTTGGGGAAGGATGAGCGTAGCATTTCGATACCGCGCAAAACGTTGGCGGATTGTCCGTGAGCGGAGTCGAGTACCAGAACATCAACCCCAGCTGCCAAAAGTTCGGAGGCTCGTTCTTCGCAGTCCTTGCTGACACCGATGGCCGCACCCACGCGCAGGCGGCCCTTTTCGTCTTTGCTTGCGTTGGGGTACTGCTGGACTTTGTCAATGTCCTTCATGGTGATAAGTCCGCGCAACTGGCGCTTTTCGTCCACAACTAGAAGTTTTTCAATGCGATGGGCGTGCAGGTGATGCTTGGCTTCTTCCAGCGTTGTGCCCACGGGAACGGTAACGAGATTCTCCCGCGTCATCACTTCGCAGACGAGCGTGCTTTGCGGGTCGGTGACAAAGCGCACGTCGCGGTTGGTGAGTATGCCCACAAGGGAAGTTTGCTTGACCACGGGGAGTCCGGAGACGCGAAATTCCGACATAAGCTCCAGCGCGTGCTGGACGGTGTCATCGGGGGCTATCGTAATGGGGTCAAGGATCATACCGCTTTCAGACTTCTTGACCTTTTCCACCTGAAGGCGCTGGCTGGATACATCCATATTCTTATGGATGATGCCAATACCCCCCTGACGGGCCATGGAAATGGCCATATCCGATTCCGTCACCGTATCCATGGCGGCCGAGATAAAGGGAATACCCAATTTAATATCGGGGGTCAGCCAGGCCGACACGTCTACCATGTCCGGGGTGACTTCCGAATATTCCGGAACCAGGAGGACGTCATCGTACGTCAACGCCTTACCAAGCACAGTGGCCATATCTACCTCCGACCAAAAATGCACTAACATGCAAAAAGATAGGCCAGAATATCCGCAGGCATACCCGCTGTCAACCGGGAAAAGCGAAGCGAACGCGCCGTGCCAGAGGGGAAAGAACAGCTTTAACTGATTGATTTTATAATGTTACAAAAGAACCTGCACATCATCCCTTCCCTGCTGGAGGTACTCCAGGCAGAAGCACGAAACCTTGCCAGCCTTGGAAAAACACTTTAATTTACTTAAAAGGGGGTATTGATATGGACGCTCGGGTGTTGCGCTATTTTCTGGCGGCGGCAAGGGAGGGGAGTATAACGGCGGCGGCCAACTTTTTGCATATCACTCAGCCAACGCTTTCGCGCCAGATCCGCGAGCTTGAGGAAGAACTCTCCGTCCGACTTTTTGATCGGCACAGCCACAGCGTCTCCCTCACGGTCGACGGTATGCGTCTACGCAAGCGTGCGGAAGAGATTGTGGACATGCTTGAAAAAACGCGCGCTGAGTTTTCCACCGGCAACGCGGACGTAAACGGAGAGATTTACATTGGCGGCGGAGAAACCAGGGCCATGCACCATATCGCCGCCATGGTGCGCTCCCTGCGCGAAAAGCACCCGGGCATCCGCGTTCACCTCTGGAGCGGCAATTCAGAAGACGTCACCGAGCGACTGGACAAGGGGCTTCTGGATTTTGGCCTTCTCATTCAGCCCGCGGATCTGGGAAAATACGAATCCCTGTCCCTGCCCGAAAAAGACGTCTGGGGCGTTATTTTGCGCCGAGACAGCAAACTTGCCGCCCTTCCCCGTATCACGCGGCACGACCTTGTCGGCGAGCCGCTCATACTCTCGCGGCAGGCCATACGCCAGACTTCTTCCCGCAACGCCTTTCTTGACTGGTTTCAGGGCGATTTTGACACTCTGAACGTGGCGGCCACCTTCAACCTTGTTTACAACGCCGCCATTCTGGCACGCAATGGCATTGGTCATGTGCTGAGCCTGGACGGCCTGGTGGACATTTCTGAAGAAAGCGAGCTTTGCTTCCGCCTTTTGGAGCCGCGGCTGGAAACCGGGCAGGATGTGGTCTGGAAGAAAAATCAGCTTTTCTCCCCTGCCGCGGAATGTTTTCTTGCGGAGCTGAAAAAGGCCCTGGCATGATATGCTTTTTTTCTCTATCTTCATATGTGATATAAGTATTTGCTTTTATGCAACTGGGCTTGTAGACAGAAACTACCAATGGTCACAACGTTACGAAGGCGCTAGCCATCTTTGCAAAAAAGGAGAGAATATGCGTAAAATCAGCATGTTGATAGCGGGAATTCTTTTAGGCATCGCAACGCTCTGCGGGAGCGCCCAAGCCGCCCCCGAAGACAGTTCAAAAGGAGACAGTGCCATGAATCTGGAACAGCAATGGGACAAGACTTTTCCTAAAAGCGACAAGGTCAACCATAAAAAAGTAACCTTTAAAAACCGCTACGGCATTACCTTGGTAGCCGACCTCTATGTTCCCAAAAACGTCTCGGGCAAAATGTCAGCTCTGGCTGTGAGCGGCCCTTTTGGTGCCGTCAAGGAACAGGCCTCCGGCCTTTACGCGCAGACCATGGCCGAGCGCGGCTTTCTGACCGTGGCCTTTGATCCTTCCTATACGGGCGAGAGCGGTGGAGAACCGCGCCATGTGGCCTCGCCGGACATCAATACCGAAGACTTTTGCGCCGCTGTGGACTTTCTCACCACGCTGGATGACGTGGACGAAAAACGCATCGGCATCATTGGCATTTGCGGCTTTGGCGGCATGGGTCTGAACGCCGCCGCCATGGATACGCGCATCAAGGCCACTGTGGCCGCAACCATGTACGACATGAGCCGCGTTACGGCCAACGGCTACTTTGATGCCATGGACGCCGACGCCCGCTACGCCCTGCGCACACAGCTCAATGAGCAACGCACCAAGGATGCCCGCTCCCACTCCATCGCCTCCGCGGGCGGCCTGCCGGACAAACTCACCGGAAGCGAACCGCAGTTTGTCAAGGATTATTACGGCTATTACAAAACTAAGCGCGGCTATCATCCCCGTTCTCTCAACGGTGGCTCCGGCTGGAATACCACCTCGGCGCTTTCCTTCATGACCATGCCGCTCCTGAGTTACGCGAGCGAGATCCGTAGCGCCGTCCTGCTCATACACGGAGAAAAGGCGCATTCGCGCTACTTCAGTGAAGATGCCTTCAAGAAACTCAAGGGTGACAACAAGGAACTGCTCATTATTCCAGGCGCCAATCACGTTGACCTCTACGACAATCTGAAAATGATTCCCTTCGATACTATCGAAGCGTTCTTTAAGAAAAATCTCTAAAAAATGCTATTCTGATTTCAGGCGAAGCCGTTCCCGCGGCTTCGCTTTTTTATTCAGCGTCGTTGGATCGTCCCGCACGCTTCCGCGGATCGCCTTTTTCCCACGCCAAATAAAAACTGTCGCACCCGTGTCATGCTTTGAACCGTTTTCCGGAATCGGCAAAACTCCAGTGAAGGATGTCCGCCGCGTTACCTTGACGACAAGCAGAAAAAGACGGCATAGTGAGCGCGCTTCCCTCTCCTTCCTTCTTCCAAAAAAAACAACGTGCTGCAACACGATATCCACGGGCTAAACCTCTTCCAGGATTAATCATGAAGTCGCTTTTTTCCTCTCTCCTGCTCATTTTACTTCTTCCCGGCGTCGGAGCCGCCTTCTGCCTGGAACCGTCTGAACCCTCCTGCCTCAATCTCTACAATGACTTTTCCTCCAGCGAAGAAGGCTACGACTGCAAAAACGATTTGGAACAATATCTGGACGAACTAGCTGATTACGCCCGCTGTCTTGCCCAAGACATCGAAGACAAGCAAAATGAAGCCATAGACGCATTCAACAGACGTGTGAACAGCGACCTTTCCTTCTAGAGCATTTTCAGGCGGAAACGCTACGAGTTTCCACCCGCGAACGCTGGCGTTTCATGAAAGAATATGCTTTTTCTCCCGTTTTGATGCGACTGCCCTGGTATGATCTGTGTTGACGTCAACCTGTCTTGAACGTACTCACAACGCCTTCAATCAACATTCCTGGAGAGAACGATGAGAACCTTTGCGAAATCGACTAAACTGGACAATGTACTCTACGATGTCCGCGGCCCGGTGGTGGACGAAGCCGCCCGCATGGAAGAGTGCGGCATGAAAATTCTGAAGTTGAACATCGGCAACCCCGCTCCCTTCGGCTTCAGCGCGCCGGAAGAAGTCATCTTTGACATGCGCGATTCCATCGTGAACTCCCAGGGCTATTCCGATTCCCGGGGTATCTTTGCGGCCCGCAAGGCCATCATGCAGTACGCCCAAATCAAAAACATCCCCGGCGTTACCATGAAGGATGTCTACACGGGCAACGGCGCGAGCGAACTCATCCAGCTTTCCATGCACGCCCTGCTCAACACCGGCGATGAAATCCTCATCCCCTCCCCCGACTATCCGCTCTGGACGGCCTGCGCCAACCTTGCCGGAGGCAAGGCCGTACACTACGTCTGCGATGAAGAATCCGACTGGTACCCTGATCTCTCCGACATCGAAAAAAAAATTTCAGACAGAACCAAGGCCATTGTCATCATCAACCCCAACAACCCCACCGGCGCCCTGTATCCGCAAGAGGTACTTGAACGCATCGCGGACATCGCCCGCAGGCATGAACTCATCATCTTCTCTGACGAAATTTACGATCGCCTTGTCATGGACGGGGAAAGGCACGTCTCCATCGCCTCCCTTGCGCCCGACCTTTTCTGCGTCACCTTCAGCGGACTCTCCAAGTCCCACATGGTATGCGGTTTCCGCGTAGGTTGGATGATCTTCAGCGGCAATAAGGAGATCGCCAGAGATTACATCGCGGGCGTGAATATGCTCTCAAACATGCGTCTTTGTTCCAACGTTCCCGGGCAGTCCATCATCCAGACAGCCCTCGGCGGCTACCAGAGTGTCAACGAGTACATTGTTCCCGGCGGGCGCATTTTCGAACAGCGCAACTTCATTTACAGCGCGTTGAACGACATCCCCGGCATTACCGCCATACGCCCAAAAGCAGCCTTCTACATCTTCCCGAAAATAGACGTCAAAAAGTTCAACATCACCAATGATTCACAGTTTGCCCTGGATTTTCTGCGCGAAAAACGCGTACTCCTTGTGCCTGGCACGGGCTTCAACTGGCATAAGCCTGATCACTTCCGTATTGTCTATCTGCCCCAGACGCCCCTCCTCGAAGAAGCCGCAAACAAGTTGCGGGCTTTTCTGGAACATTACCACCAGTGAGCCTTTGCCGAAGAGGACGCCTGTGGCCCGCGCAAAAAAGCTCACCCCTCCACACTGCCGTCTGTGAAAACGAAGTCCGGCAACGTCTTCAACGGATCAAACGTCATGGGGACTCCGCAAACGCCGATCTTGTTTGTTGCACCGCGACTCATAGTTTCTGTTGACAACGCATACTTTGAGAACGTCACTCTTGAGAACTTTTTCCATTTTTTTGCAAGTGGACGCCAACCTGGGGAGCGCCTTCCCGTTCTGGCAAGAACGGGGCAAGAAGTCTTGTCTTTTCTCCGTCGATGCCCCGCTTTTTCGTGAATACGCCAGAAAGGAAGTATAACAATTATGTGGTCAGCGCGTCACGCGGCGCCTTCTAGGTATTCACCCTCTGGCAGGTCTTTACGTTTTGTGCTAAGAGGCACGGATACAAGGAGAGTGCATGCAGTATCCGTCCATTGATCCCGTTGTTCTGTCCATCGGCTCCGTGCAGTTGCACTGGTATGGCCTGATGTATGTCTTCGCTTTCCTTGCGGGCTGGCTGCTCGGGCGGTGGCGAGCCTCCCGCCCGTGGTGCTCCTGGACAAAGGAAAAAGTGGACGACTTCGTTGTCTGGGTGATGCTGGGCGTTATCCTTGGGGCGCGTCTAGGCTATGTACTTTTCTACAATCACCTTGTCTATCTACGCGATCCTTTGGAAATTGTGCGCGTCTGGAATGGAGGCATGTCCTTCCATGGCGGACTCGCGGGCGTGGTCGCGGCTAGCTGGCTCTGGGGGCGGAAGAATAATCTGGGGCTTGTGGACATTCTGGACTTTGTGGCGCCGCTTGTTCCTTCCGGGCTTTTTTTTGGACGTATCGGCAATTTCATCAACGGCGAACTCTGGGGCAAGGTCACAGAACTTTCCGTGGGCATGATCTTTCCCGGAGGCGGGCCGCTCCCCCGTCATCCTTCCCAGCTTTATGAGGCTGGATTGGAAGGCGTGTGTACCTTTCTCATCCTCTGGATGTACTCTTCGAGGCCACGCCCCAAAGGCGCAGTGGCAGGACTTTTCGGCGTGCTTTACTCGGGGAGCCGCATGAGCGTGGAATTTTTCCGCGTGCCCGATGCGCAGATCGGTTATCTCTTCGGCGGATGGTTGACCATGGGGCAGCTTTTGTGCCTGCCTCTTCTGTTCGCGGGGCTTTGGTTGCTCTTTCATGCGTATCATTCAAACGCCGTCAGTCGTGCGCCCTGACCCGCGTCCCTGTCTGAGTATGCCTTGTCGCCTTGGTCTTATCCCTCTCCTCGTTTCCACCCATGCATCAGAATTTTCATGGTCTGCCTTTTCCATGGCTTTGCCGCAGAAATGCTGGACTTGCCACGGGAAGTGTGATGTACTCATTCCAACCAAGGGGACAGATGCCGTCCCTTGTATCCGATGCTGAAAAATGCCGCGGCATTGCGCCGTTTTTGTGTATGTCGTTCCGTCGCCGCGGATTCTTCAAGGGGAGTCTTTTATGAATATCATTAGGCTTGACAAAGCCCGAGATCCGGCGTTCAAGCGCCAGGTCGAGAAGGAAAGCGGTCAGAACCTGTCGCTGTGCTACCAGTGTGGCAACTGTACGGCAGGCTGCCCCGGCGCCCAGGTCTATGATCGTCAGGTCAGCCAGATTATGCGCGCCGTACAGCTCGGTCTCAAGGAAGAGGCCCTGAAGAACCGTTCGCTGTGGCTCTGCCTCTCGTGTTCGACATGCAGCGCCCGTTGCCCGAACGACATTGATGTTGCCGCAGTCATGGAAACGTTGCGCATGATGGCCCGGCGTGAGGGCTGGGTGCAGGATCGACCCATAGAATCCTTCTGGAAGGCCTTCCTCGACACTGTGAAATACACCGGTCGCTCGTACGAACTCGGCGTCATGGCAGACTATATGGCCCGTACGTTGCGCGGCTGGGGCAACTTGGAAATCGCGCCCATGGCCCTCAAAAAAAACAAGATGCCCTTCATCCCCTCCGTGATCCACGGTCGCGAGGAAGTCGCCCGCATCTTTAAGCGCTACGCGGAAAAGAGGAGCTGAGCCATGAAATACGCCTACTACCCTGGCTGCTCCGGTCACGGTACTTCCGTGGAGTACGAGGCTTCCACCCGCGCCGTATGCCAAGCGCTCAACATGGATATTGTGGAGATTGAGGACTGGAACTGTTGCGGTTCCACACCCGCGCATTCCGTAAGTCACGAACTTTCCGCCGCTCTGGCCGCGCGCAACCTGCTTCAGGCCGCAAAAACAGGCGCAGACTGCGTGATCTCTCCCTGCCCAAGCTGTTCTTCCAACCTCAAGACGGCTCTGTGGCGTATGCAGAATCCGGAATTCAAGGCCAGGACTGATGAACTGCTTGATGCCCCCACCCCCGCCAATGCAGACGGAGGGGCCGATCTTTTGGAGACGTACTCCGTGCTTCAGGCCATTGTGGAGAACGTAGGAGTTGAACACATCGCCCAGCGCGTCACCTACCCGCTGGAAGGACTTAAGGTTGTTACCTACTACGGCTGTCTGCTCAGCCGCCCCGTGCATGTGGCCAGATTTGATGATCCGGAAAACCCCGTTTCCCTCGACAATGTCATGAAGGCTCTTGGCGCTGAAGTTCTGCCCTTCGCGCTGAAGACGGAATGTTGCGGCGCGGCTATGGGCATACCGGATGTCAATATTCCGGGTTCGCTTAGCGGTCGCATCCTTGATACCGCCAGAGCCATGGGGGCCGAAGCCGTGATCACGGCCTGCCCGCTCTGCCACATGAACTTGGATCTGCGCCAGCGCCAGGCGGCCCGCATCTCCAAAAAACCGTTCTTCGGTCTGCCTGTGTTCTATTACACCCAGATGATCGCGTATGCCTTTGGACTCTCCAAGGAGACCATGCGCCTGGACAAACTGGCAGTCAATCCCCATCCCCTTCTGGATAAAATCGCCGCGCGGCGTGAAGCCCGCATGGCAAAAGCCCTGAAGAACGCAGGAGCCGCATCATGAAAATCGGTGTATTCGTCTGTCACTGCGGTAGCAACATCGAAGCCACGGTGGACACCGCCACCGTCGCAAAGATGGCGCTGACCTACCCTGATGTTGTGTTTGCCGAAGACACCATGTACACCTGCTCGGAACCCGGGCAGGAAAACATCGTTCAGGCCATCAAGAAACACGGCCTGGACGGCGTTGTGGTAGCCTCCTGCTCTCCGCGCATGCACGAACCCACGTTCCGTCGCACGGTGGAGCGCGCCGGTCTGAACCGTTATATGTTCGAAATGGCCAATATCCGGGAACACGTTTCCTGGATCGGTCGCGACCGCGAAGCCAATACCAACAAAGCGGCTGAACTAGTTCGCCTGGCCGTGGAAAAATTGCGCCGCGACGCGCCGCTCTACGCCAAGCAGTTCGACGTGACCAAACGCGTGCTTGTCATCGGCGGCGGTGTGGCCGGTATACAGGCGGCTTTGGATGCGGCGGAGGCCGGTATCGGCGTAGTCATGGTGGAACGCGAAAGTACCATCGGCGGCAAGATGGCCAAGCTCGACAAGACCTTCCCCACTATAGACTGCTCCAGTTGCGTGCTGGCTCCCAAGATGGTGGACGTGGCCCAGAATCCCAATATCACGCTCTACGCTCATTCAGAGGTGGAAAGCATCTCCGGTTTTGTGGGCAACTTTACCGTGAAAATCCGCAAGCGCGCCACATACGTCGACTGGGATAAATGTACCGGTTGCGGAACCTGTACTGAAAAGTGCCCCACCAAGAACGTTCCTGACGCCTTCAACGAGAATATCAGTACCTGCAGGGCCATCAATATCCCCTTCCCCCAGGCTATTCCCAAGAAGGCAACCATCAATCCGGACTACTGCCGTAAACTTAAAGACGGCAAGTGTGGTGTCTGCGCCAAGGTCTGCCCGACGGGAGCCATTGTGTACGACATGGCGGACGAGATCGTCGAAGAAAAGGTGGGTGCCGTTATTGCGGCCACAGGCTACGACCTTATGGATTGGACGGTACTCAAGGAATACGGCGGCGGTGCCTACCCCGATGTCATCACTAGTCTTCAGTACGAGCGCATGATGTCCGCTTCCGGTCCTACGGCAGGGCACATCCATCGCCCTTCCGATGGTATGGAACCCAGGAACATCGTGTTTATCCAATGCGTCGGATCCCGCGACTGCTCCATCGGTCGCCCGTACTGCTCCGGCTTCTGTTGCATGTACACGGCCAAGCAGGCCATCATGACCAAGGATCACCTGCCCGATGCCGAGGCCTATGTTTTCTATATGGATATCCGCGCCCCGGGCAAGATGTACGATGAGTTCACTCGTCGCGCCCAGGAAGAATACGGCGTTCAGTACATACGCGGTCGCGTCTCCGCCATACAGCCCACGGTACGCCCGGACGGCAAGGTCGGATATATTGTGCGCGGCGCGGATACGCTGCTTGGAAAGCAGGTGGAAGTGGACGCCGACATGGTTGTTCTGGCCGTTGGTGTGGAAGGCGCGCACGGCGCGGGTCACCTCGCCGAGATACTGCGCATTTCCTACGATCACTTTGGCTTCTTCATGGAAAGCCATGTGAAGTTGCGTCCTGTGGAAACCAACACGGCTGGCGTCTATCTCGCCGGCGTGTGCCAGGGGGCCAAGGATATTCCCGCCTCCGTGGCCCAGGGCAGTGCCGCGGCCGCCAAGGTTATGGCTCTGTTCTCCAAGCCCAAACTTGAGAATGATCCCCAGGTTTCCCTGGTGGACATCAAGCGCTGTGTGGGTTGCGGCAAATGCATTAAGGTCTGCCCCTATCAGGCCATAGAGGAAGTGGACGTGCGTGGTGCCACGAAGGCTCATGTCATTGAGACAGTGTGCCAGGGTTGTGGCCTCTGCACCGCTACCTGTCCGCAGGGCGCTATACAGGTGGCCCACTTCACGGACAATCAGATTCTCGCGGAGGTGAATGCCCTATGTCAGTGTTAGCCGGCAAAGAGCTCCGTATCGTCGGTTTTCTATGTAACTGGTGTTCGTATGGCGGCGCCGACACGGCCGGTACTGCCCGCGCCGTGCAGCCTACCGACCTGCGCATCATCCGCGTTCCCTGTTCCGGTCGCGTAAACCCGCTCTTTGTACTCAAGGCGCTTATGAACGGGGCCGATGGCGTATTGGTTTCCGGATGCCATCCGCGTGACTGTCACTATTCCTCCGGCAACTTTTATGCCCGCCGCCGTCTGGAGCTGCTCAAGCAGTTTCTGCCCGTGCTTGGCATCGACCCAGAACGCTTTGAATACACTTGGGTGTCGGCCTCCGAAGGCCAGCGCTGGAAGGAAGTGGTGACCAACTTCACCAATCGCATCCATGAGCTTGGCCCCGCGCCCCGTTGGGAAGACGTTCCCTCCCGCTATGATATGCCCGTGGAACTTATCCAGTCTCTGCGGCCTCTGGGTTGCGGCGAACACCCCGCCCTGCCTGAACTCAAGCAGGCTGTCAAGGACGCTCTCGTCGGCGGCCTGGAAGGCGTGCTGGGCTGGAAGCAGGGCTTTGACGCTATTCACGCCGAACCCGTGTTCATGACCACGCCGGAAGAGGTGGACTCTTTGATCTGGGGTCCCTTCAACGTACACAACCTTGCCGTGTTCCTGCCCCAGTACAAGGGCCGTAAAATCGGCGTGGTGGTCAAGGGCTGCGACAGCAAGGGCGTGGTAGAACTTCTTTCTGAAGGGCTTATCTCCCGCGAGGAAGTGCAAATCTTTGGCATGGGCTGCAACGGCACGGTGAGTATGTCCCGCGTGCTTGCCAAGCTCCCCGAAGGGGCGGCCATTGAAGGTTGCGCCTGCCGCGGCAACACCATAACGGTTACGGTCGGAGGCAGGAGTTACGAAATGACCATGGCCGAAGTCGCCCAGGATAAGTGCCGCCTCTGCACTAAACCCAACGCGGTCATTTCCGATATGTTTGCAGGCTCCCCAACCGTTGAGCCAGAAGCTCCTCAGGATGGCCGTCTGCCCGCTCTTCGCTTCCTAGACGCTCTGTCTTTGGAAGAGCGTATGGGCTTCTGGAAAGGACAGATGGAACGCTGCATTGCCTGCCACGCCTGCCGCGGCGCTTGCCCCATGTGCGTATGCCGTGACCACTGCGTTTCTGATTCTCGCGATCCTGAATGGGTTACGCAGGAAGACAGCATCCAGCAAAAACTCTTCTTCCAGCTCATACACGCCCAGCATCTGGCCGGGCGGTGTACGGGTTGCACAGAATGCGAGCGCGCCTGCCCCATGGACATCCCCGTGTTTGCCCTCAAACAACAGTTCGGGCGCACCATTCAGAAGATCTTCAGCTACGGCGCTGGACTCGATGTGAACGCCACGCCGCCGCTACTCACCTATCAGGTGGAAGAACCGACTATCAAGGAGCATGATCTGGCATGAGCAGTCTCCTTTTTGCAACACCCGCCGAGTTGACCGCCTGGCTCGCCGGCTTGGCTTCCAGCCATCAAGTGCTGGCACCCCGTCAGGAAGGCCCCTCTGTGGTTTACCGTCCCCACACGGTCGAGCAGATTTCCGCCGTCGGCGTGAACGCACTTCTTCGCCGTTCCACCGTTTCGCCCAAACAGGCCATTCTGCCGCAGTGCGAAACTCTGGTTACCTTTAAATCCACAAAGGACGAACAGGATCCCGCCAAGCTCACAACCACGGTGGAGAATCCCTGCAAGGCCGAGTCCACCGTGCTTTTCGGCTGCCGCCCCTGTGATGCGCGCGGCTTTGTTGTTCTCGACCGCCCGTATCTTCAGGGCCCGTTCAAGGATCCTTATTACAGCGCCCGCCGCGAGGCCACAACCCTTGTGACTCAGGCCTGCCCGTCTGTTTTTGCCAGTTGCTTCTGCCACTGGGTGGGGAGTCACCCTGCCGATGGCGAGGGTTCGGATATCCTCTTTACGGCTGTCGAGGGAGGATTCGTTCTTGAAGTGCTGACGGAAAAGGGCCATGCCCTTGTAGAAGGCGTGTCTTTTGCCGACGGCGCCGACAAGGCCGAGGCTGTGTCGGCAACGCACAAAGCCTCTGCGGCGACGTTGGCCGCTGCGCCCAATCTCTCCGAGGCTGCGGCTAAGATTGCGGCGCGTTTCACAGACGGAAAGTTCTGGACGCAGGAGACCGTAAAGTGTCTTTCCTGCGGAGCCTGCACCTATCTCTGCCCCACCTGCCAATGCTTCACCATTACCGATGAAGGTTCGCAGCTGGACGGACGCCGTCTGCGTAGCTGGGATTCCTGCATGACGCCGCTCTTTACGCTGGAAACCAGCGGGCATAACCCTCGTCCGGACAAAAGCCAGCGTATGCGCAACCGTGTCAGTCACAAATTCAGCTTTTACCCCGAGCGCTACAACGGCTTCTTCTCCTGCGTGGGCTGCGGTCGTTGCGTGATCAGCTGCCCGGTTTCTTTGGATATCCGCCACATGGTCACGGCGGCCATGGAGGGCATGGAAGGAAAGAAGCCCGAGGAAAAACCCGCCGAGGCCCCCAGGGAACAAAACGCCGCGCCCAAAGCCCAGAAGGGCAAGCCCAAAAAGGGGTAAGGAGAAACTATGAGCGAACATATCTGCGGCTGCAGCAAGAATCCTTACCTGCCAGAAGTCGCTACCGTTCTGGAAGTGATCACGGAATCCCCGACTATTAAGTCCTTCCGTGTGCGCTTTGACAACGAGGAAGCTTGGGAGCGCTTCACCTACCAGCCCGGTCAGGTGGGGCAGCTTTCCGTGTTCGGGGTGGGCGAATCCACCTTTGTCATCAATACGCCGCCCTCCTGCAGGGAGTATATCCAGTTTTCCGTCATGAGGGCCGGCGAAGTGACTTCAGCCATACACAAATTGCACCCTGGGGACAAGGTGGGCGTCCGCGCACCCCTTGGAAACTTCTTCCCTTACGAACAATGGAAGGGGAAGAATATCGTCTTTGTAGGCGGCGGCATCGGCATGGCCCCCATTCGCACCATCATGCTCCACGTCATGGAACACGCCTCCGAGTACGGCAGGCTCAGCCTGCTCTATGGGGCCAAATCCCCGGAAGATATGGCCTACAAGGCCGACCTTCCCTCCTGGCTTGAGAGCGATGTGCTTCACACCACGCTGACCATAGACCGCGAGGCTCCAAACTGGCCCCACAGGGTTGGCATGATTCCCACTGTACTCAAGGAGTTGGCTCCAAGTCCCGAAAATTCCATTGCCGTACTCTGCGGGCCGCCTATTATGATCAAGTTCACCTTGGCGGCCTTCCGAGAACTCGGCTTCAAGGATGAGGACATCGTGACCACCCTTGAACGCCGCATGAAGTGCGGTATCGGCATCTGCGGGCGCTGCAACCTCGGCGGCAAGTATGTATGCCTTGACGGACCCGTCTTCACTCAGGCTCAACTCAACTCGTTGCCCCCCGAAATGTAAAGCGGGGTGGATTTCCACTTTGTCCTTTGCTCACGGGCCGCTTCTGGAAACAGGAGCGGCCTTTTTTGGTATACGACCCCCCCCAGCTAGACTGGGGGTTCAAAAAAATTTATAGTTATAAGTAGGTAAGAAAAACTCCTTTTGATTTACTAAGAAAAGAGTGCGGTCTGACAGCTGCACCAG
>CAZWBH010000024.1:0-27759 GCA_964632155.1 uncultured Mailhella sp. | reverse complement strand
TGGTTCCGGCAACAGCGTCGGTCTTGGCGAAATCTGGAACCGCTTCCCCAAGTTTGTTCTCGGCTTCCTGGCTGCCTCCATCATCCTCTCCACTATTTCCGGCAATTTGGGTAGCGATCTTGGTAACGCCCTGATCTCCAACGGCGTCAACAAGGTCACTGTGCCTCTGCGCGGCTGGTTCTTCGCCCTGGCCTTCGTGTCCATCGGTCTTGCCACCAACTTCAAGGAACTTGGCAAGTACTTCAAGGGCGGCAAGCCGATCATCCTGTATGTCTGCGGTCAGTCCTTCAACCTGTGCCTGACCTTGCTCATGGCCTGGATCATGTTCTACAAGGTCTTCCCCGACATCACCGCCAGCATCTGACGTCATCTCCCACCAACCGCGCCGTTCTCTTTGGACGGCGCGGTTCTTTTTTCCCATGTCCAGCTCATCTATCAGCAAACTTTCCGCATGGATTCGCCTTTTGGCCTGCTCTGTGGCCGTGTGGCTTATTTTTATTGAATTTATCCCCTGGATATACACGGTTGTTCCCGTACTGCGCCACTCCAGCGAGCAACAGGCCAGGTACGATATTTCCGCGGGGGCCATCTATTATACGGATGTGCCCATCTCTCTGGAAAGTGAAATGGCCTCCCGCGAGGCCGTGCAAAGAGCGCTCGAGTCCAGAAAATCCTCCCTGTAGCCCGCAGTGCCACGATACCAAAGACGAATCTTTGGTATTTTTTTGGCTTTTTCCTGTCGGCCTTGCGTTTTGACAACGATATTTCAAGGCGGTCCATCCGTAGACGAAAGAAAAACCCTGTGTTAAGCTCCGCTCAACTTAGTTAGACTCCGAAACTCTTTTTCAGCACAAATTCTTCATCCATCGGCTGCGAAATCCGCTGGCGGATGGGGTGACGGTGGATAGAAACATGGATATGCAACACAGTGAAAGCATGGGCGATAAGTGGTTCCCTCTGGGAGTCGGCCCTCGGGACATTTCCGGCGTCATCGCCACCACCCTGGAACTGGGCGGTAGCCGCCCTGCCTGGGCCATGAAGGATGAAACCATGGAGCGTATGCTCATGGCCTGGCCCAAGGAATCGCTTTTGCGCACAGCCGTGGTTGTGGCCGGCAAACCCGAAGGGCAAATGCCCGCGGTCTGCCTCTTCCCCTTCATGGAAGGCTTTGCCAACAACTTGACCTTTGTGGAAGCCTATTCCTGGAAGGGCGGCCATGCCGGCGAAATTCTGGCCAAACCCGAAGGACTCCCGCCTCTGTGGTTTTACGATCCGCTCTTCTTCCGCGATGCGCCCGAACTGAAAAAGGACGATGAACGCACCTTCTATCTTTCCGGTCTGTGCTATGGCATACGCAAGGCACTCCTGGATGAACTCACCATTACCCAGGGACCGGCCTATGAGCGGCACGCCATCAAGTGGATGAAGGAAAATCCGGAAAAAACGCGCCTCGACGTTCCGCCGCTCAAAATTCCGCTGAAGGGCCGCACCATTGTGGATCTTGGCGAGCGTTGCAGCGAATACCAGGCCCGCGCCTCGATTTTTGAGGTGGACAGCTTCCTCTTTGGCCCGGAAAAGGCCCAGCAAAAAATCTACCGCTTTGGCGTGGCCCTGGGCGAACCCGAAAACCCCGTCTACGTCATTATCTACGCCCCTCAGCGCATCTGCGTCAAAGGCTATGAACCCAAGGAAGGCGACGATGTGGATATGTTCTTTTGGTTGCAGGGCCGCATAGCCGACGCGGAAGATCAGGTTGCGGAAGACGCAGCCGAACAGAAAGAAGGCGCGCACATAATGCCTGGAGAAGTGCAGTGAGCGCCTCCCCTCTCAGTGACGTACAGTTGCGCGTTGCGGGCGTCAGCGAGGAATCCGTTGTGGACGGTCCCGGACTCCGCTTTGTACTCTTTCTTCAGGGTTGCCGTTCCCATTGCCCAGGTTGCCATAACCCTCAAACTTGGGACTTTGAGGGCGGGGAACTCGTCTCCGTGCAGGAGGTGCTGAACCGCATCCAAGGCGACCCTCTTGTGCATGGCGTGACCTTGAGCGGAGGAGAACCCTTCGAGCAGGCCGAAGCCCTTGTTCCCCTAGCCGCAGAACTCAAGCAACGCGGCTATCACCTCATGGCCTACAGCGGCTACACGTTTGAGAAACTTGCGGAAAGGCCGGAATGCCGCAAGCTCCTTTCCCTGCTGGATATCCTTGTGGACGGGCCTTTCATTTTGGCACAAAAGTCCCTGGAACTGCGCTTCCGCGGCTCAAGTAACCAACGCGTCATTGACGTGCAGAAAAGTATTGCCCGGGGGAAGCCCGTCCTCGATCCGCTCAACGCCCCGCCGGATCGCTGAGACTTCCGCATCGAAATCCGCATAAACAGACTGATCGTCTCCCGGATCCGGGCAGATTAAGCGCGGATCCCTTCTTTGAGTTTTTCCGTCTCCGTTCAAGGACATGCGGGGGAGGCAAAAAGGGATCAGTAACTTGCCCGGAAACTCCGTTTTACGCACTGCCCGGGAAAAACATGACTGCCAAACCAGGCGGAAAATGCGCGTCGACATGAAGGAAAGGGCGTTTCACGGAATTTTTCAAACAGGAAGGAAACGCGGGCACGAATATGCCTCGGAACATTGCGGCCCTCTGCCTAAAAAAATACGCGGGCGAGGTGGTAGAGCGCAACGCTTACAAAGAGCGAGGGGAGCATGTTGAGCGTTTTGCAGTCCTTGAGATGCAGGAGGGAGAAGCCTGAAACCATGATGAGTATGCCGCCGACAATGGAAATTTCGGCAAGCAGGGCTTCCGTCATAAAAGGCCCGATCCAGCAGGCCAGAAGGTAAAGGCTCCCCTGCCAGAGGAAGAGTGCTACAGCCGCAAAGGCGATGCCCATGCCGTAGGTGGAAGCCAGAACCATGGAAGAAACGAAGTCCAGAGTCGCGTTGGTGAAGAGGAAGGTGTTATTGCCTTCAAGGGCGCTCTGTACGGGTCCGAGAATGGAGAGCGTGCCAATGCAGAAAAGCAGTATGGCCGTGGAAAGCCCCCTGCCGAGTTCGGAATTGCCATAATGCGCGGTCAGGCGCTGGAACTTTCCATCCCAGTCCCAAAGGGTTCCGAGGACGCTACCGAAGGCCAAGCTGAGGATAAAGAGTACAGGGTATTCGCTGTGCCGCATACTGGAAATTGCGGCGTTGAGTCCAAGGGCGATGGAGGCGAAGCCCATGGCGTCAAAAAGAACAGTCTGGTATTTGGCTTTGAGTCCGCGACCCAGCACGCTGCCCAGGGCGCTGCCGACGAGGATGGATCCGGTGTTGACAATGGTTCCCAGCAAGGAAGAACTCCACGGAAGGGTTGAAGGCTTGCGCCCGCCCCGGGTAAAAAGGGATGCCGCAAGGGAGAGGCCTGCCCAAGCCGCTCCTTATGAAGATTTCTCTACCACAAAGAAAAAGCGTGCGGAAGAGCCTCAAAGGCGCTCTTCCCCAAAAGGAGAGGGTGGCTGAAGAGAAACAATTTGCCAAGCCGAGCGGCTTTTTATACAAAAAAGGTACGCGACTTTTCAGCAACATAATTTCACCTCGAAGGGGCGGAGCTTTTCCGCCGCGCGAGGATGCGGAGAAAACGCCTATGCGCAAACTTTTTCTGCTCTGCCTGCTTCTGGCTGTTTTCCTGCCGTGGCCGACAGTTCAGGCTCAAGCCGGAGGAAAGACCATGGTCACGCTTCAAACCACAAAGGGCGATATTGTCCTTGAACTGGATGCCGAAAAGGCTCCCCAAACCACGAAAAATTTTCTGCAGTATGTAAAGGACGGCTTTTACGATGGAACCATCTTCCATCGCGTCATCCCGGGCTTCATGGTACAGGGCGGCGGATTTACCAAAGACATGACGCAGAAGCTCACGCGTGCCCCCATTGAAAACGAGGCGCAAAACGGCCTGAAAAACGACAGGTACACTATCGCCATGGCGCGCACGCAGGATCCGCATTCCGCTACGGCCCAGTTTTTTATCAATGTAGCCGATAACGACTTTCTCAACCACAGCGCGCCCACGATGCAGGGCTGGGGTTACGCCGTGTTCGGCAGGGTGGTGAAGGGCCAGGACGTGGTGGACGCCATCGCCGGCGTTCCAACTTCCTCACGCTATCCCCATCAGAATGTGCCCGTGAAAGACGTCGTCATCAAGAAGGCCGTCATCGACTGAACCTTCCCCGAATAAGGAAGACTGCCATGGCCTGTATGCGATTTCTCTCATGGAACGTCAACGGTTTTCGTTCTCTGTGCCGCAAGCCGGAATGGGCGTGGTTTTCCCGCGTGCAGGCCGATGTGATTGGACTTCAGGAAACCAAGGCCGCCCCGGAACAGATCCCCGAGGTACACAGAGAGCCGCAGGGCTGGTATTCCTGGTGGGCGGCCTCCACTGTGAAGAAGGGCTATTCCGGCGTTGCGGCGTTCAGCCGCCGCCAACCTCTGCGCGTGGAATACGAATTGCCCGAACCCGGCTACCAGGGAGAAGGCCGCGTCCTGCGCCTGGAATTTCCCGAACTGAACTTTCTCACCGTCTATTTTCCCAACGGCGGGGAAGAAGTGGAAAAGGGCGTGTTCAAGCGTCTTCCCTACAAGATGGGCTTTTTCGACGCCTTCTTCGACTATGCCGAAGAATTGCAAAAGGAGAAGCCCCTTGTCGTCTGTGGGGACTTCAATATCGCGCACCGGGAAATAGATCTTGCAAGGCCCGGTGAGAATGTGCGGAACACGGGTTTTTTGCCTGTGGAACGCGCATGGATGGATCGCTTCGTCGAGGCCGGCTATGTGGATACCTTCCGCCATGTTCACGGCCTGGAGACGGGAGCCTACACATGGTGGTCTTACAAGACCCGCGCACGGGATCGCAATATCGGGTGGCGACTGGACTATTTTTTTGTGTCGCGAGGGCTGAAAAAACACATTCGGGACGCCTGGATAGAGAGCGACATTTACGGCTCCGATCATTGCCCGGTGGGTTTGGCGCTTGAGTAGCTGCAGCATGAAAAAAGCCCCTCAACCTGATGAAGATCCAAGGTTGGGGGCTGAAATATGGGGCGAATGGCAGGGTTTGAACCTGTGACCCCCTGAGCCACAATCAGGTGCTCTGCCAACTGAGCTACATTCGCCGTGTGGAGAAGTTCTTAGCGTATTCAAGGTGAAAGGTCAAGCAGTTTCTGCTGAGGCCGGAGGAAAGTCATGGACAGCTTCATCATTGAGGGAGGGGCGCCGCTGAAGGGCGTCATCCAGATCAGCGGCTCCAAAAATGCGGCGCTGCCCATACTCATGGCCGCCATCGCCGTGGACGACCGCGTGACCTATACCGACATACCCGATCTCCGGGACATCCATACCACACTCCGACTTCTCAAACTCCTTGGCCGTCAGGCGACATTCAGCGGGGGTGTGGTGGAAGTGGAAAACGGGGACATGGGCATAGAGGCGCCCTATGACCTCGTGAAAACCATGCGGGCCTCCGTGCTTTGCCTTGGGCCGCTTTTGGCGCGCAAGGGCGAGGCGCTGGTCTCTCTGCCCGGCGGTTGCGCCATTGGCGCCAGGCCCGTGGATCAACACCTTTCCGCTCTGGAAAAAATGGGCGCGGAGTTCGACCTGAAAAATGGTTATATCCATGGCCGTTGCCCGAAAGGGCTGAAGGGCGCCAAAGTCCAGTTCGACTTCCCCACCGTGGGCGGCACGGAAAACGCGCTCATGGCGGCCAGCCTTGCCCGGGGGGAATCGGTGCTGGAGAACTGTGCCCGCGAACCGGAGATCGTGGATCTCGCGGATTTCCTTGTGCGTTGCGGCGCCCGCATCGAAGGGCAGGGCGCCCCGGTGATCCGTGTGCAGGGCGTGGAGCGTCTGCACGGTTGCCGCTACAAGGTCATGCCCGACCGTATCGAGGCCGGCACCTTCCTTGTCGCCGCGGCTCTTACCGGGGGAGAGCTGATCCTCCAAAACTGCCCGACAAGAGCCATGGATGCCGTCATCGGCAAACTTCGCGAGGCCGGTATGATCATTGAGGATTGCGCGGAGGGCGTGCGGGCAAGGGCGGGGAATGAAGGACTCAGGGGCGTGGACATCAGTACACAGCCGTACCCGGGCTTTCCCACGGACATGCAATCTCCGTTCATGGTGCTTATGTGTCGCGCGCGGGGTTCCGGGTTGGTGCAGGAAAATATTTTTGAAAATCGTTTTATGCACGTTCAGGAACTGGTACGCATGGGCGCGGATATTCGTATAACAGGATCTTCCGCCATAGTGCGCGGCGACCGATCGCTGACGGGAGCGCCGGTCATGGCATCCGACCTTCGGGCAGGAGCTGCCCTTGTTCTTGCGGGGCTTGCTGCCCGGGGCGTCACAAGGGTACAGCGCGTCTACCATATTGATCGGGGCTATGAACGCCTTGTTGAAAAGCTCGCCTCCGTCGGCGCCCGCATTGCGCGCGTGAACGACATAGACTGAACCTCCGTCATGGGAGAGCGCAAAGATTCAAGGGTCGCCTTGTTTTTCTGGCAGACGTTGCTTCTGGCGGCGTTGGCTGGCGGAAGTACCCTGCGGAATCCCGCCTTCGGCGTACTGGCCTTTCTGCTTTGCGCCTTTTTTCAGCGCGTCTCACGGCGACGTTTTCTCTGTCTCATCCTAGCCTTTTTCGCGGGCGCCGCATTTATGGGTCTGAGTCTGCCCAAGGCACCCGATATGCCTTCCTGGGCAGGCAATCCGCATATTCCCGTTCTTGTGGAAGGGGATGTTGCTTCCGTAACGGGGCTTCCCGGTGGGCGGATGCGCATACTTCTGGAAAACGTGCGCCTCGCGGACAGGGCGGAAAACGACTCCGCGGCGCCTCTGCCCGGACGCGTCAGCCTGACCATGGATAAAGCGTTGCTGGATACCGCGGGCTATCCTGTGGCGGGGCAGAAGCTGATCGGAAGGGTGCGCCTCTACCCCGTGGGAGGGAGCGGCAATTTCGGCGTACAGGGCATGGATCTTTACTGGGCAGGTCGCGAAGTCTGGCGCAACGCGCGGATAAAGCGCCATCGGCAGGGAGCGGAATTTCTTCAGCTGAAAGAGGGAAGCGGCCTGCTTGCCGAAGCCTTCCGCTTGCGCTGGAAAGGACGCGAAGCCCTCCATGCCGCCCTCCTTTCTCCGGCGCGGGAAGAGAAGTCCACAGGCAAAGAGGATCCGGATTCCCTTTGCCTTCCCGATGAGGCGCAAATGTCGCAGGGGAAGGCCATGCTTCTGGCCCTGCTCTTTGGCGATCGATCCTGCCTTTCCCCGCGCACTGTGGATCTCTTCACGCGGGCCGGACTGATTCACTCCCTGGCTCTGTCTGGCCAGCATCTGGCTCTGGCATCCATGGCCGGAATGGTCTTCATCCTTCTGCTTTCCCTTGTCGTTCCGCGCCTCTTTCTCGCCCTGCCCAAGCGTATGCTCATGGTGGCGGCAGGCATCCCTTTTGCCGTGTTCTATCTCTTTTTAGGGGGAGCGCCGCTTTCCATTATCCGGGCGGCGCTCATGATGCTTGCCGCGGCGGTCTTCCTTTACCGCAGGCGCCCCTTTACTTCCCTGGATGTTCTTTTCGCCGCCGTTCTTCCACTTTTTCTCTGGTGGCCCCTGGCGCTTTTTGACCTTTCCGCGCAGCTTTCCGTGACGGCTGTGGCGGGCATCCTTCTTGCCATGCCGCTCACCCTGCGCATCTGCCAGAGCGTCGCTCCGCCCCAGAATATGCCCCTCTGGCGCAGACTCCCCAGGCTTGCCTTCTGTTCCCTCCTGGCGACGCTTGTCATCTCCTTTGCGGCGCAGATGGCGGTTCTGCCCTTTCTCATCACCGTTTTTGGCGTTGTCGGGCCGTGCTTCTGGCTGAATGTGATCTGGCTCCCCGTCATGGCCTTTGTCATCCTGCCTTTTGCGGCTCTGGGACTGATGGCGCTCTTCCTCAAACTGCCCCTTCTCGCGGGCTTGCTTCTTGGAGCGGCGGCATGGCCCGCCGACAGAATGCTGGAGGCGCTCAGCCTTCTGGAGAGTTCCGGCGGCGCTCTCCCCTTCCTGCAATGCCCGCGTCCTTCCGTTGTTTCTTCACTCGGCTACATCGCAGTCCTCGCGACATTGCTCTGCGCGTGGCGCTTTCCCCGCAGGAAGAGAACGCGCATACTCGCGCGCTGGTGCGCGGCAGGTCTTTTGCTTATGCTGGGCGGGCAGCTTCCCTATGTTCTGGACGATGTGCAGACCAGACTGGAAAGACGGGTGACGCTCACCGTCCTGGATGTGGGGCAGGGGCAGGCCCTGCTTGTGAGCTACCCTGGCGGGCGTGTCCTTGTGGACGGAGGCGGATCTTCCTCGCCTTTCTTTGATGTCGGTCGCAATGTCCTGGCACCGGCGCTCACCGATGGCCGTTTGCCAAGGCTGGACGCCGTTATTGTCAGCCATAACGACATGGATCATATACGGGGCCTGCGCTGGATTATGGAGCATTTTTCCGTGGGCGCGCTCTATTGGTCGCAAATTTCCGCGGAGCGCGCGGACGGCGGAGATGCACGGAAGATCCATGAGCTTGCGCTCTCCCGCGGCATACCCGAGCGCGTGGTGAAAGCAGGAGATGAAATTTTGCTGAGCCGCGGAATATGCCTTGAGGTTCTTGCGCCTGAAAGCATGGCTCACGTACCGACGGAAAAGGAACTTTCGGATAACGACAGTTCTCTTGTCCTGCGGCTTGTTCGTGATGGCCGTGGCCTGGCGATACTGTGCGGGGATATCTCCACTCCGGCACTGGGGAGTCTGAGTTCCAGCGGAAGAAAACTGCGCGCTGAAGTTCTGGTACTGCCGCATCACGGTGCGGCGTCGGGCTTTCAGAAACGCTTTTATGACGCTGTGGATCCAGAAATCGCGGCGGCTTCGGCGGGGGCGTTCAACCGCTACGACTTCCCCAGTGAAAAAGTGCGGGAGGAGATGGCCAGACGTTCCCTGCCGCTTCTCAGCACCTCGGAACTGGGCGCCCTGGAAATCCGCTGGGGAAAGAAGGGGCGGAGCTGGCGAGCGGCGGGAAAGGCGTGGACGCCGTAAGTTCCTCTCAACGTCGCGTTGAAACGCGGTCTTTTTCCGGAACGGCAAGGCCAAGAGAGCGCAGTTCTTCCACAAGCGCGGCGCCAAGGGCGGGAAGACGCTCCGCGCATACCGGGGAAAGGCCCAGGGACATGGCTTGATACTCGGCAGGCTCCATGCCGTATACCACGACTTCCGGGCGATGTCCGATGAGTTCGCAGCAGATGAGCGTATCCACAAGGTCGGTCTGGTGCAGAGAATCGCGGAAGCTGAGGCTCTTGCGCAGGTCTTCATCGGCGAGGCGGTACAACGTTCCCGGCGCTTCTCCACCCAGAACGGCGTCCAGCACATAGAGGCGGTCGCATTCCAGGATCGCGTCCATAAGCCTCATGCCAAGGGTTCCGCCGTCCGCCAGGCACACCTTCCGCGGAAAGTCGTAGCCGCGGTCGAGCCATTCCAGCGCCTTGACGCCAATGCCTTCGTCGGTGAAGAGAATATTGCCCACGCCAAGGACAAGAATACGTTCCATACAGGACCCATAAAAAACAGGGGAGGCGTAAAACGCCGCCCCCGCTTTTTCAGGAAGAATTCACGATGCTACAGAACTCTGAAGTCGTAGCCCCGGTTGTTTGCGCCGTCAATGATGTGTACGCCGCAGGCGATGCATGGGTCAAAGGAATGCACGGTGCGCAGTATCTCCACAGGGCGTTTGGGGTCGGCCACAGGGGTATCTATGAGTGAGGCTTCCACCGCGCTCAGCTTGCCTTCGGCGCAACGCGGTCCGAGATTCCAGGTGGAGGGAACTACGAGCTGAAAATTGGCGATCTTGCCCTTTTCGATGACAATCCAGTGGGAAAGTCCGCCGCGCGGCGCATGGACAAAGCCCACGCCTTCTGCGTTCATGGGCGTTTCCGCGTCCACGCAGATGGTATTGTCACCCTTTGCCAGGTTGTCTTCCAGTTCCTTTATCCATTCGCCCACGCCATGAAGCGCCACAAGGGTTTCCACGCCGCGGGCGGCGGTGCGGCCAAGGGTGGAGAACAGGGCTTCCGGCCCAACGTTCAGCGCCTTGAGTACCGTGTCCACCGTGGATTTAACAAGTTCATTGCCCTGGGCGTAAGCAAGGAGCATTTGCGCCAGAGGTCCGGTCTCCACGGCGTGGCCATCGTAGCGGGGCGCTTTCATCCAAGAGTAGCGATCCGTATCGTCCTTGCTGGTGAAGTGCGGTCGCGTTTCGCCCTGATAGGGGTAACGCGCCTGATCGCCTTCATACCAGCTGTGGCGCACATGTTCGGCAATTTTGGTGTGATCAAAGGGTAGGGGCCTGGAGAGGTCGCGGTTATAGATGACGCCGGGTTTGAGCCAGCGCGCTTCAATATCGCGCTCCTTGACGGGAAATTCCCCAAAATCCATGTAGTCGGAAAGCCCGCCGCCGATGGAGATCCAATCCTTATAGGCACCGGCCACGAGGAGCAGATCGGGGATATAGATTTCTTCCACAAAGTCCCGCGCCTTTTTGTAAAGCGCGGTGAAGGAAGCAATGGTATCGGGGCGCAGGGCATTATAGCAGGTGACTCCGCCGGCAATGAGGAACTGCGGATGCGGATTCTTGCCGCCGAAAATGGCCGTGGCCCGGGCAATCTCCACCTGCGCGCGCAGAGCTTGCAAATAATGCGCCGTGGCAATGAGGTTGGCTTCGGGATCCAGATAATAGGCCGGATGTCCTCCAAGGAAGTAGGCGTTGGTAAAGGGTCCAAGCCGACCGCTTTCCACAAGGGCCTTAACTTTGGCCTGCACGGCACGCAGTTCTTCTTCGCTTGTGGGGTGCGGCGAAATGGAGGCGTTGAGCTTGGCGGCCTTGGCGGGATCAGCCTTCAGCGAGGCGCTGACGTCCACAAAGTCGAGAGCATGGAGGTGATAGAAGTGTACCACATGGTCGTGTATGTTCTGCATACCCAGCACAAGATTGCGGATCAGCGTGGCGTTGCGGGGGATCTCGATCCCCATGGCGTCTTCCAGAGCGCGGGTGGACGCCAGAGAATGAGTGTAGGTGCACACGCCGCAGGTGCGCCCGGTGAAGAACTGGGCGTCGCGGGGATCGCGCCCCTTGAGAATGGTTTCAAGCCCGCGGAAGAGAGTGGAACAGCTACGGGCGTCTTTGACGCGACCGTTCTCCACTTCTACTTCAATGCGCAGATGGCCTTCAATCCGGGTGAGAGGATCCACCGCGATGGAACCGGTATAGGAACTTTGGGGAGTGGATTTTACTTCGCTCATGGCGGCTCTCGTCAGTTTTTATAGAAGGGGGTCATAGAGTCCCAGAAATTTGGTTCAGAACAGCCAATACAGGGGTGGCCGACGGCCACAGGCCAGCTCACGTTATTGAAGCGTGCCTTGGGGCAGTTGTTGTACGTTGTGGGACCCTTGCAGCCCAGTTTGTACAGGCACCAGCCGCGGCGGGCTTCTTCTGAAGCAAAGGAAGGCGCAAATTCACCGGCCTCAAAGTGGGGTAGGCGTTCGCACTGTTCGTGGACGGTGTGCCCAAAGAAGACCTTGGGGCGGTTCAGGCCGTCCAGCTCCAGTTTGATTCCGGAACGTATGGCCGCAAGCACGCCCACAAGGTTGATGGGATTGGGCGGGCAACCGGGGATATTGATGGCATTGATGCCCAGATTGCCGAAGCAATCGTTGACGCCCTTGCAGGCCGTGGGGTTTGGCGCGGCAGCCGGAATGCCGCCAAAACTGGCGCAGGAGCCATAGGCGATGACGGCCCTGGCGCCGGGGAGCACTTCTTTGTTGATTTCGTACATGGCGCGCCCGCCAATGGTGCCATAAAGCCCGTCCATGGCCGTGGGGATGGCTCCTTCCACAATGCAGAGATAACCGTTGGGATGCTTCATGGCCAGGTGTAGCGCCTCTTCGGCGGCTTCGCCGGCGGCGGCCATGATGGTTTCCTGGTAGTCGATGGATACGGTGTCGAGGATGATCTCGTCGATAAAGGGCTTGCTGGAACGCAGGAGCGCTTCTGTGCAACCGGTGCATTCCGCATCGTGCAGATAGATGACGGCGGGGCGATCGGAATCGGTAAAAGCCCTGGCAATGACGGGAGCAAACGCCGGACCCATGCCAAGGGCGACGGCCGCGCTGGAACAAAATTTGAGGAAGGCGCGGCGCGACACGCCATGAAGTTCAAGGCGTTCTTCAACGCTTTCCTTCCCCAGTCCGATGGAGATTTGCATACGGGCCTCCTGGCACAGATAGGAACGTCTTTTCTCAGCGGAATCGTGGATCGGCAGAATTCCGGCAGGGTGCGGACTGTTCAGAAAAACGCCTCCGCCGTTTGTCATTCGGGGATGGAGCCTTTTCTGAAAAGAGCTTTTTTCATTCTAGCATGGCGATAAAAACAGGTCAACAGCGAGGAAAGCGCCGTCTTTCAGCCGACGGGCAACCATAGCGTTCCAAAGGAAAAATTTTCGGAAGAGGGGCAGAAAAATATGGTCGGGGCATCGTTTACCGCGCATCAAAGCAGGGTTTTCAAGGCATTCAGGGTTTGTTCCGGAGCAATGCCCGTCATGCAGGCATTGTTGCGGGAGCAGTTCCCCGATCCGTGGAGGGAACAGGGGCGGCAGGGTATATCAAGCTGGATTACCTTGTCTTGCGGCCCTGAGGGAAAGAATCCCCATTCGCGGCATGAAGGTCCGAAGAGCGCCAGCACGGGAGTGTCCACGGCCGTGGCCAGGTGCATGGGTCCGGAATCTCCCGTGACGAGGACAGCGGACTCATCCAGCAGGGCACAAAGCTGGCGCAGATTTGTTTTACCGATGAAACTGCGGCGTTCTTCTTCTGCGGGAAGGCCTTCGCCAAGCCCCACCCAGAAGAAGGGAAGGCCTTCGCTATCCAGCAGGGAAGCAAAGCGAATCCAGTTTTCCATGGGCCAGGTTTTGGAGCTGTACTTGGCAAAAGGATGCAGGGCCATGATCGGTCTCCCCGCGCGCAGAGGCGCCAGAGCTTCCGCGGCCCATGCCTTTTCCTTGGGCGAAAGGAAGACGCGGGGGCGAAGTTCCGAGGCAGGCGGAACCTCGTTTTTGTTATAAAGCCCGATGGCGTAGCGCTGAGGGACGTTAAAAGCGCGCAACGCTTCACCGTAAAAACGGCCATGGCTCCAGAGGAAAATGCGCCGCGCGAGGGACATTTTCCCGTAGCAGATGATGGCGTCCCGCCAGCCACGCGCCAGCATGGCCGAACGCAGGTTGCGGTGCAGATCGAGCAGGGGCGAATCCTTGTATTTGAGTATGAGGGCGTGAAAGATTTCGGCCTGGGTTTGGCCCCGTAGATCTTCCGGTGTGAGACCGATGACTTCCTGCACGGCAGGGTGATGGTCGAAAAGCGGGGCAAAGGCTTCCCGTGTGAGTACCGTGAACAGGGCGCCATGCTTCTTATGCCAGTCGAGCAGGACTCCGGTGGTGAGAGCAACATCCCCCAGGGAACTGAAACGGACAGCCACCATATGTTTGTTGCTGATGAGGGCTGAATAGCGCGCCATACCGCGTTCCCCCTGACAAGCCGTAGCTTGCTTATGTTTCAGAGCAAAAAAATGAACGGAAGCGCCCTATTTTGTGCCGAAGAGGCGATCTCCGGCATCTCCAAGCCCGGGAATGATATAGCCGTTTTCATTGAGGTGACTGTCCAGCGCGGCGGCGTACAGTTCCACATCCGGATGTTTATCAAGGACGGCCTTCATTCCTTCAGGGGCAACCACGAGGTTGATGGCACAGATTTTTTTGCATCCGCTTTGCTTGAGGATATCAAGAGCGGCGATGAGCGATCCTCCGGTGGCAAGCATGGGGTCGAGGACTATGGCCATGCGCTGTTCCATTCCCCTGGCCAGTTTTTTGTAATATTCCACCGGTTCCAGCGTTTTTTCGTTGCGGTACAGGCCAAGCACGCTGATTCTGGCGCCGGGAATCAAATCCAGCACGCCGTCCATAAGCCCGAGACCCGCGCGCAGTATGGGCACAATGGTAATTTTCTTGCCCGAGATGACGTCCACATCCACAGGCCCGGCCCAGCCCGCGACGGTCTTCTTTTCCGTGGGCAGGTTCTTTGTGGCTTCATAGGCGAGCATACGCGCGATTTCCTTGGAGAGCAGGCGAAATTCCTTGGTGGAGGTGCGTTCCCTGCGGAGTAGACCCAGCTTGTGGCGAACGAGAGGATGATCAATAAGGTGCAGTGCCATGGCGTTATCCTTGCTGACAAATATGGCGTACAGTCTCTGCCTTATCCGTGTTATAGGCATGGATCTTTGCGGCGTCAAGGCGGGATCCGCCATGAGAATGTCGCTTCAGAAACAAAAATATAGATTCAATCATCTGAAATTCTTGATAAATTTCTGTGAAAATCCTCTCAAGGGCGAGGCTCTCTTTGCCAGGATGTTCCGCGGAATTCAGCCGTTCATGAGGACAAAGAAAATTCTAAGCGACCGCCCCTTCTTTGGCGTTGGCGGATTCATCATGGAGATAGGCGTTGAAGGCTCTCATGAAATCGTCAGCCGCATCTTCTCTGGAGGCCATAATTCTTTCGTTGAGTCCCGTCTTGCTCTGAAAGGTTATTTCTGAATAGTTGAAGATGGGCAGTTGCCTGTTATCTTTAAAACGCCTGTCAGGCTCGCCATCCTTATTGGTGTATTTCCAGGTGTAACTGATAGGCGCGGCATCACCCGGGTTTTCTTCCGTTTCAACAACGGGTTCCTTTTTGCACGTTATCTTCAGCGATTCATACGATATGACCGCAATTGTCTTCTTTTCAAGAACAAATACCATGTCTGGAAAGAAGTAAAGCGTTTGCTTCCCAACCGGGAAAAATGGCGCTTTGATATTCGTTTTTATGCAGGAGGGCGATCCAAAATTTACGGATATTGGAGTACGGATAGCCGCTTTACACGCGCCCGTCATATTTTTAGTGTCCAGGCTTGCCTCTTCAGCGACATGCCACAGTTTCGAGCAATTTCCCAGCCTGCTGAAGGCGTCGTGGAAGAGCTGGATGCTCTTTTTCGTATCGCCGTCAATCACATAGACCAGCTGTGTTTTTTTGCGATCCTTGTCCCTGAAGACATACACGAGTATCGCGCAGACAAGCCAGATAATTTCCATCCCCTTGAACATGGGCATCATGAGGAGACACAACGGCCAAAGGGGCCAGCGGCGTTGCCTTGCGTTTATTTCTGAAACAAGTCCCTGCGAGAGCGAATCGGTGAGTTGTTCCATCGCCGCGCTTTCAATTTCCTCAAAGGCCAGATCCGCCTTCTTCCAATCCTGCTTCCGCGGATCCGCTTCCGGCAGATCCAGCGAACCCCGATCCGCGCTTTCCCGTTTTTTTCCAAGCATGGCGCGATAATACACGCCGTTCCGCCCCATATGGACGTAGCTTCCTCGTCTCCCCATTCCTATGCGAAAGCCTTTAATGCCCGTTGAAAGGCCAATGCCGGACTTCGAAAAATTGATTCGGAGCAAACCAAGATTGAGCGACTTTCTTAGATAAAATCCCACAGTGTCAAACTCCTCTCCCGGAAAATGGTAGGGGCGCTTCCTTTCCCGCTTCGCCCCGGCATGGAAAAACGCCCGGCAGCAAGGATCCGTCGGGCGTTTCTGACGGAATTTTTTCGAGGATTATTCCGAAAGCGCGAAAGGCTCGCCGCCCTCACGCTTCATTTCAAGAGCGATCTTCCAAAGGATGGAGATCACCAGGGCGCCCACGGCGAAGACGCCAAGTCCGACGGAGACTTCCCAGAAGGTCGGCGTGTAGACTTCATAGGTCTCGTAGGGAGTGGGGGCAAAGCCGCCGATGAGCAGGCCAAGGCCTTTGTCTATCCATGATGCGATGATCAGCATGACCAAAGCCCAGGGCAGAATCTTCATGTTGTCGCGAAATTTGGGAATGGCCAGCAGGAAGATGCTGATGAAGGCCAGGGTCGCCGCCGTCCACATCCAGCCGTTCACCCAGACGTTCAGGCCTTCATGCCCCTGGAAGATGAACACTATGGGATGCGCGTGGCCGGGTATGCCGCTGTAGAAGGCCGTAAACAGTTCAAGACCGTAGAAGAACATATTTAGGCCCATGGCGTAGGCGATGGTAATGGAGAGGGATCTGACCGCGGCCTTGCCCGGATCGAAGCCGACGAGGCGCTTCATGAGCAACAGACCCAGCAGGAGAAGGGAAGGCCCGGCGCAGAAGGCGGAAGCCAAGAAGCGGGCGGCCATGATGGCGGAAAGCCAGTAATGACGACCGGGCAGGCCCGCGTACAGGAAGGCCGTCACCGTGTGGATGGAGAAGGCCCAGAAGATGGAAATGACCACCAGAATCTTGACCCACTTGGGTACAGGCACATGGCGGCTTTCATGCTCCAAGGACGTCCAGCCGATGACGGCGTTCAGGATGAGGTAGCCGCAGAGTACGGTGCAGTCCCAGAACATGACCGAGTTCGGCGTGGGGTGCAGAATGACGTTGAATACGCGTTGAGGTTGCCCCATGTCCACAACAATGAAGAGCATGCACATGATCACCGCGCCTATGGCCAAAAATTCGGCAAAGACTATGACGCGGTGATAGGGGTGGTAGTGATGGAAGGTGGCGGGGAGTACAAGCATCACGGCCGCGGCGGCAACGCCCACCAGATAGGTGAATTGGGCGATGTAGAAGCCCCAGGAGGTGTTGCGGGTAAGGCCGGTGACCTGAAGCCCGTAGATCAGCTGAAAAATGTAGACAATGAAGGCATAGCCAATGATAGAACACAGGAAGAGGAGCCACAGGTAATACTTGGGCGACCCTTTGAGAACTTTTTCGAGCATGGCCTCCTCCTAAATAATGTAATACACGCCGGGATCGGTGCCCAGGTTGGGTTTGCGGCGGATGCTGAAGTTCGTGGCGAGAGCCTGGCGAACCGCGGAATTTGGATCGTTGAGATCGCCGAACAGGATGGCGCCGTTGGAGGCTTCCACACAGGCGGGCATAAGCCCCTTTTCTAGGCGTTCCACGCAGAAGGTACATTTTTCCACCACGCCGCGCATACGGGTGGGGTAGGCGGGGTTCAAGTCCTTGATGAAGGGGCGGGGATCCTGAAAGTTGAAACTGCGGGAGCCATAGGGGCAGGCGGCCATGCAAAAACGGCAACCCACGCAGCGATGGTAGTCGATGGCCACCAGGCCGCCCGGCGTGCTGTAGGTAGCCCCGGCGGGGCAAACGCGCACACAGGAAGGATTGGTGCAATGGTTGCACATAAGGAAGAAACGGCGTTCCTCTATGCCCTTGGGCAGAACGGGCGAAGGATCATCGGCAAAGGCGTGTTCAAAGGTATCGTCCCAGATCCATTTTACTTCTTTGGGTCCGGGAATGGTGGGCACATTGTGCGCCTTGTGGCAGGCATCGATGATGGGCCGCATGGATTCAGGGTTCTGAAAGCGACGGGTGTCTATGACCATGGCCCAGCGCGTGGCCTTCTTCCCCTCGGGATAAGCCTCATACCCGGAGTCGGCAGCTTCCGCTCCGACCGCTCCCGCGGCAAGGGCGAAGGTGGACAGACTGGCGACCTTGAGAAAATAACGTCTGCTAGAATTCATGGTTGTTCCCCTGGGGTATGACGTGGCAGTCCCAGCAGTACGGATTCACGCTGTTGGCGTCATGGCACCTGTCGCAGAACTCTTCCTTGTTGCCGTGGCAGGCCATGCAGGTGTTCTGGAGGCTGGTTTCCCATTTTTTTCCGTCTGTGGCTATGTAGACGCGCTTGTTTTCACGCAGGGCCGAGTCGCGCCACTCAAGGAGCAGTTCCATGTGGTTGGCGGCCATCCATTCGCGGGGTTCTATGCATTTGGATCGCTCTTCCCCAAAGAATGAGACAGGCTGGGAAGGCCGTACCACGACGACTTTTTCGTGCTTCGGGGAAAGCATATTGATCCAGAACGGCGCGGTGAACAACCCGGCAAAGAGGATGATACCGGGGATGACATACTTTGCATTGTACATTTATGCTTCCTCCGGGGCGTCGGTGTCTTCATCGGGAAGGGCAGATCTTCCTGACGCAAATCCATGGTGCGGGGAATCTCGCCTTTCATCACAAGAGCGTTGGCCACGAGTTCGTGCAGTCCGCTCACCGTGACGCCGGGAACCCAGTAATCCACAAGCGGAGGCAGAGCGGCGCGATCCAGGGCGCACATGCAGGCCATCCAGTTGACGTCCTTCGCATCGTGTACGTAGCGCAGAGCGTTGGCCCGGGGGAAGCCTCCGCGCAGGCGCTGATCCATGATCTCTTCGGCATTCAGGCCGGATCCGGAACCGCAACAGAAGGTTTCCTCGCGTATGGTGTGTTCGGGCATTTCCACAAAATGGTTGCAGACGTGCTTGAGTATATAGCGGGGTTCCTCAAAGATGCCCATGGCGCGCGCGGGGTTGCAGGAGTCGTGCCAGGTGGCGATGATGTGGTCGTTGCGCCGCGGACGCAGATTCAGTTTATTGTGGCTGATGAGGTCGGCGGTGAACTCGGTGATGTGTACCATCTTGGTGGCGGCGGCGTTCTTGAATACCGTACCCGTAATGGGGGAGACGGGCGTTTCCATCTTGGGAGGGGTAGGCCCGTTGTAGGTGGCCATGTACTGGTTGACCACGCGCCACATGTGCCCGCACTCGCCACCCAGGATCCATTTGCAACCCAGGCGTTCGGCTTCGGCGTACATCTTGGCGTTGAGGCGCTTGGCCAGGTCGAAGGAGACGAAGGAGCCGAAGTTGCCGCCTTCGGAGGCGTAGGTGGACAGTGTGTAGTCCAGCCCGATCTCATGGAAAAGCATGAGATAGCCCATGAAGGTGTAGATGCCCGGGTCGGCAAAATAGTCGCCCGAAGGGGTGATGAAGATAACCTCGTGCCCCTTTTCGTTCCACGGCGGATCGACACGGATGCCGGTGATGGTTTCAATGTCGTCGCACAAGAACTCCACGATCTCGCGCATGGAGTGGGGCTGTATGCCCAGGTGATTGCCCGTGCGGTTGCAGTCGGAAACGGAATTCATGATCCAGTGTATGCCGATGCCAAGGTCAAGCAGCATCTGACGTATGATGACGGTGATCTCGGCCGTGTCGATGCCGTAGGGGCAGAAGAGCGAGCAACGGCGGCACTCTGTACACTGGTAGAAGTAGATGAACCACTCCTTGATGACGCTTTTGTCCAGCTTACGGGCGCCGGCGATCTTGCCAAGGAGCCGCCCCGCCGTGGTGAAATCCTTGCGGTAGACGGAGCGGAGAAGTTCCGCGCGCAAAACGGGCATATTCTTGGGATCGTTGGTGCCGATGAAGAAATGGCACTTGTCGGCGCAGGCGCCGCAACGCACGCAACAGTCCATGAACACCTTGAGGGAACGGTGCTTGTTCAGGGCGTCCTGGAGGGAATTATACAGAATCTGTTCCCAGTTCTCGGGCAGTTCCCAGTCCTCATTGTCAGGAGCCCAGTCGTGGGCGCGTTCAAAACCGAGCCCTTTCAGTATGTCTGTCTTGGCGGGGTAGCAGAAGCTGCCAGGGTGGAAATCCGGCCTGGTATCCATCCAGCCATCTTTGGGAAATGCAGACGGCGTGGCCGCCAGCAACGCTTCGGGTGTGGGCATTTTTGCCATGGCCAGTAACTCCTTAGGCTTCCGTCTTGGTTTCGGGCTGTTTGTCCACAGGGATGCCCGCCTCCACCATGGCCTCGCGGAAATCGTCCTCGTATTCGGCGTAGGTGTGATAATGTCTGGGCGGGTTCCAGGGGTTCACATGCCGCTCTTCGCGGGTGTTGCACTTCATGTTGCGGGTGGGACTCATGAAGACGCCGCCCATGTGCGTCAGCTTGGAGAAGGGGAAATAGATGAGCAGGGCGCTCACCAATGTAACATGGATAAAGAAGATGGATCCAATGCCTGTGGGATCAACCGGATGAAGAGTGGCAAGCCCCATGAGGACTTCCTTGACCTGATTGACATCCACCTTGCTCATGTAGCGCATGCAGACGCCGGAACCGGCTATGGCGATGAGCAGAAAGAGCGCAAAATAGTCGGCGGGCAGAGAGATGTAGCGCAGGCGTTCGGAAAGGGCGCGGCGCAGAAAGAGAAAGGCCAGGGCGCCAAGGATCAAGGCGTCCGTCAAATAGAAGCGGGGCGCGCCAATCTGGAACAGGCCGTCCAGAAATTCCACGACGGCGATGCACGTCGGCACGGGGTCGAGAAAGAAGCGGGCGTGACGGATGAGGATCACAAGCATGCTGTAGTGGAACAGAAGCGCGAACACCCACAGCCATTTATTGGAAAAATAGGTCACGCGCGGCGCGCCCTCAATGGTAGCGCGTTCCGCCCTGGTATTGCGGAACAGGGAACGGAAGGCAAAGATTTCCAGAAGCATGCGCCCGACAACGGCCGGCGTGGTCCAGGGGCAGTCCAGGCGGTTGGGCTTTATCCAGTCCAGACTGCGCTGCTGGCCGGCCACCGTGGGAATGGCGAACGGCACGGGAGATCTGGCCCAGCGGACTATTTTCCAGACAAAACCGATGATGAACACAGCGCCCGCCGTCAGCGGCAGGATCACGCCGAACAGGTACTGCAGGCCAAGCGCTGACCCCGCCCACCCCGCAAAAAGGATGAGCAGAGTGGCCGCAAATGCGATGATCATTCCTCTTCCCCTCGATTTTCAGTTTCAGGAGCGGCAAAGGCCCGCTCCCTTCGAAGCCCGGCCAGACGAATGAGCTGCGACTGACTGTGCTTTACTTCTTCCACCCGTATTCTGAATACGCGCTCGCGGGCTTCCGAGTACATATCCAGCGCCATGAGGCCAAGCGTATCCACCCGGGACTCCACGGCAAGGTATTCGTTCAAGGCTTCCTTTCGCTGAGGTGATGCCTCCAGCCAGGCCGGAAGCACTTCGCCGCGCAATATGTCCTTGATCAGGTACAGCGCTCCCACGGCCCTGGACGGCGGCATATCCTGCACGGCGCGAATCCAGAGCAGATCGTGCAAGGCCTGCCTCACCGCGCCTGGGTCGGTATCCACGCCGACAACGGCGTCAAAGAGAACTTCCGCGGCCATGCGGGTGTTTTCCCCCACGGGGTTGGCAAAGCGGTCGCGGTGCGTGCGGAGAAAACCCCTGCCGTCCAGAGGGTAGCTGGCAAAGAAAGCGCTGACCCAGCGTTCAACAAGAGTCGCCTTCCGACTGCCGCACAACTCCGTGATGCTCATGTATGCCCGTGTGGTTAGGCCCGAGCGTGGGGCCGTTCAAAGAAGAAGACCCCGCAAGCGAAGCGTCGGAAAAGACAGAGACCCCGGTTGCGAGTCCTTACTCTGAGAACGCTAGCGTATTTCCCGTCAAGATTCAAGTGGTCAATCCAAAAAAAAAGGGCTTTTCCACGTCAGGGATGGTAGAAGCCGCCTTGCTCCAGAAGGTCGTGAAGACTGGTCGCGGGCGCGGGTTCGGAACAGGGTTCTTCGCCGCCGCAAAATCCGGACACGCCCAAATCCAGGCCGGGAATGTTCGTCTTTTCTCTCTTTTCGGCGGGGAAATCCCGGGATCCTTTTTCCTGCCCATCGCGCGGCAGAAGCGCCGAGGGCAGTCCCGCAAATTCCACGAAGGGCAGGCGATCCGAACCGGAGGCAAGCGCATGGGCCTGATTTTTCCAGAGGCGGAATTGCAAAATCAGCATCTCGGGCCGAAGCAGACCAAAACGGTATGCCTCCGAACTTTCGAAGGTCGCCCCTTCGGGTACGGAGGCAAGAGCTTCGGCAACAGCCCGCGACAGGGGCGCACCGCTCTCCACGCGTTCCTGCATGGCGCGGATGAGCCAGAGGTCGCGGCGATTTTCGGGCACAGGATACCAGCGTGCCTCGCCAAGACTTTCCGCCTGCGCGGTCAGCGCGCGGCAGGCCTGACAACTTGGAGAGAAGTAGACGCTCACGGCGCCGCCTTCTCCCGCCAGGGGCCACGGTTCCGAAAAGTCGCGGATCACGCCGCCCAGGTTGAAGAGAAAAAAGAGTATCCAGATCCGGAAAAGAACGAAGCGCGCGAAAGTTCCGCCGACACGGTACAGGCTCAGGAAAGCAAGGGCGATGAGTATCCCCGCAATGAGGCAGTTTACGCAGGGTGCGGTGAAAAGCATGACGCCGAGCAGAAGCGTATCCAGGAGAAGGGCCGTCAAGGCCAGAATACGGGCCAGGAACAAAAGGCGCGAAAGACAAAGGACGAGCAGGAGGGCAAAGAGCGCGCTTCCCATATGCCACAGGGAAACGCCGGATACCTCCAAGTCCTGAAAGAGCGCGCAGCCGTTTGTGAGGCAGAGTTCCTTGCCGCCGGAAAAGAGCGTCCAGAGGCAGAAGAAAAGGCCGATGAGACAAATTCCCGCGGGCAGAACCGGAAAGGACATTCTTTTCGCCATCATGCCTTGACTCCTTGGAAATATCCCGGGGAAGGCGCCCCCGGAACTTCAAGTCCGCGACTTTTTCTGGTTTCGTGGCGGAACTTGAGACAACGCCGCCTCTCGGAAGGAAAGTTCAAACTCAACCGACCATCCTGAAAAGCCCACGCCCCGCGGCTTCCTCTTTCTTCCGTGACAAAACGCCGCATGAGAACTTCAGCCTAAGTGGAATTGATAGACCTTTTCGCGGCGGAAAGTCAAGGCATACGGCGGGGCGATGCAGACGCGTCTTCACTGAAATTCATGCTTTAATCAGCGGAAATTCAAGGAGAAATTTCAGAAAAGCGGCGCTCTTCCCGCAGGGCGGCGTATGATGGGGCTATTTCTGAACGGTCTTCAAAAAAACCGCGCAGCCGGGTTCCCGGGGAATCTTCTCATCCCGCCGTGGTCTTACGCAGGAAAAAGCGGGCGCCCGGCGGGAGAGGACAAGCCTGGCAAAAGATTTGCAAACAAGGCCGTTGCAGAATTATGCCGGAAAGAAAGGCGCCCAAAACAGTCCCTTTCTGGTCTTTCAGGCGAATCTTCCGGGCATTGAGAGAAGCGCTGTTATGATGATTTTCTGAAACACTTTGCTTTCAGAGAGTTGAAGCGTGAATTTCATTGGAAACGTGAATGTTTCCGGGGGGTATGCCTGTTTACATTTTCCCCTGTTCCTTGTAGCATTTTATTTTTAGCGGGCCAATTCAGATTTTGCCCTTCGCGCGCGACCGAATTCTCCTTTCGGGCCGGGCGAAGCGGAGAAGGGGAAAGTCCGCGGAAAAATGTGCGAGGCTGATTGAAAATGGCGACTCTTGATTCCACGGAGAGGGGTGGATCCATCCCCCAATCCACAAATGAACGCGGCCTTTTGCTTATTATTGACGACGATGGCTTCAACAGAGATATCCTTGAGCATTTTTTTGCCAGAGACTACGACGCCGTTCATGCGGAAAACGGAAAAATCGGGCTTGAATACCTCCTGAAAGCGCCGGAAAAGTACAGCGCCATACTGTTGGACGTTGTCATGCCGGAAATGGACGGCTTGCAGGTTCTTCAGCGCATGAAGGAACGGGATCTTGCGGAAAGCGTTCCCGTTTTTCTCATCACAAGCGAAGCCAACGAGGTCATTACCAGGAAGGCCTTTGAGCTGGGGGTGATGGATGTCATCCGCAAACCGATAGAGCCGCATATCGTGACCAAACGAGTATCTTCCATTGTGGAACTTTTTCAGGCCAGAAAAAAACTCAGCAGTCAGGTGAAAAATCAGAAGGAACTTTTGCTTGTGCAGACGCAGAAGCTCCTGCACCTGAGCGAGGGTCTGGTGGAAACCCTGGCCGCGGCCATTGAATTTCGTAGCGGCGAATCCGGGGAACACGTCCGCCGCATCCACGACATCACGGAGTTTCTTCTGCGCAACACCGATCTGGGAGGCGGTCTGTCCGGTGCCGACATAGATAATATCGCTCTTGCCTCCATCATGCACGATGTGGGCAAGATTTCCATCCCGGACGCCATTCTGAACAAGCCCGGCAGGCTCACGCCGGAGGAATTTGAAATCATCAAAACCCATACGTCCCGGGGGGCCGTGCTGCTGGACAAGATTCCGCAACTGCGGGAGCACGATTCGTACCACTTTGCCTATGACATTGCCCTCCATCACCACGAGCGGTGGGACGGTGGCGGCTACCCCGAAGGGCTGAAGGGCGACGATATTTCCATCTGGTCGCAGATTGTTTCTCTGGCGGACGTGTACGACGCGCTGGTGAGCAAGCGCTGCTACAAACCACCGTTCTCCAGGGAAAAGGCCAGAAGCATGATTGCCGAAAACAAGTGTGGGGTATTCAACCCTCTCCTCCTGGATCGGTTTTTCTCCGTGGAGAACGAGCTGGCGAAACTCTATGTTCAGGATCAAGAGGAGGCATGACTATGGACGCGACTTGCAGGGAAATTCTCATAAACGGCGGTATTGATGTCGACGGTATATTGCGGCGTTGCATGGGGAGCGAGGCGCTTGTCATGCGTCTGCTGAAGAAATTCCCGGCGGACGCCACGTACGCAAGACTGAAGGAAGCTTTTGCCGAGAACGATGCGCAACGGGCTGTCGAGGCCTCGCATACGCTTAAGGGGGTGTGTGGCAATTTGTCCGTTTCCGAGCTTTTCGCCCTGGTTGACAGGCAGGTGATCGCGCTTCGCGGCGGAGACATGGCCGGAGCGGCGGCCATGATGCAAGATATTGCCCGGGCCTATGAAAAGGCCGTTCTGGCCATAGAACGGGCCTTTGCCTGAATTTGCCTCCCGGCACCGAAGGTTTTTGAGCGAAAGAGAGAAAGGGTGCCCCTGATCAGGCATCGTAAGCAAGGCGTTTTCCCAGATGTGCGACACTCCTTATCTTTAGTCGCCGAAGTTCCGCGCGCCTGAAGGCTGAACTTTTCGATCGGGCCGCCCTCAAAGGAAAAATTATGGAAAAAAATTCCAAACGGCTCCTTCTGGCCAGCATCGCGAGCGTCTGCTTCTGTATAGGAGTCTGTATACACGGCGCGATTTCCATATCCAAACAAGGGGAAAACGCGTCCAAACAGCTGGGTTCCATCTATATGGAAGCGGTCAACTTCCAGATGCAGCTTCGCTTTTACTCTCTTGTGGATCAGAAAATCCGGCAACTTGAAAATATCATCAACCGTATTCCGCCCGAGGAAGTCGCTGTCTACGGCGAAGATATGAAAAGGAGACTGCGTTCTCCCGCCAGACTGCGCACCTTCAAATATCAGTCGCTCATGTCCATGTCGGGAAATGAAGACGTACTCCTGGGCGATCCCTTGGAGATCAAAGACAAAACTTCTTTCCTGCGCGCGTTGAACGAAGGGAAAAGAAGTATCACCATCGGTAAAACACAAGACGGAACGACGCTTCTCATTTTAGGAGCTTCCGTGGGATACCCTGATTCAGAAGGCTATCCCATGAAAAACGGAGAACGTTGCACGGCCATGCTGGGCGGCATCTCATCGGATTCTCTTGCAAAAGCCCTGTTCATGGGAACGTCTGACGAGAACAAGCCTACCCTTCGGATCATCGCAAAAAACGGCGATTTCATCTTCCGCAACAGCGACGACATTCTGGAACGGAACTACTTCGACTGGATAAAAAAGAACAGTATCCTTTCAGAACAAGACATGGAAAAAATCTTTGCCCTGAAAGCCGTCATGCAAAACGGCCAGACCTACGACGCCTTCATAACGGCGAACGGGCAGAGACACCGCGTTCATTATTCTCCCCTGCCGCATTCCGAATGGTATCTTGCGACGGATATGCCCTATGGTTCGCTCGATGTCATCATTGGCAAACTGTGGGGTGCGCGCCTTTACATAGCCGCGCGGACGGGTGTTCTGCTCGCCCTGCCGCTCCTTTTTCTCCTGCTTTATTATCTGCGCCTTTCCAGAAAGCAGATTGCCAAACTTGAACAGGCAAAGAAGGAGGCGGACAAGGCCAGTCGCGCAAAGACCGATTTTCTGTCCAGCATGAGCCATGATATCCGCACGCCGATGAACGCCATCATGGGACTCACGCATATCGCAAGTTCCAATCCCGACAATCCTGAACTCATCCGCGACTGTCTGCGCAAAATTACCCTCTCCAGCCAGCACCTGCTTGGCCTTATCAACGACGTGCTGGATATGTCCAAAATAGAGGGCGGCAAGCTCATGCTCAATATGAACGTCCTTTCCCTGAAGGATGTCATGGACGGCGTTGTCGGCATCGCGCAACCTCAGGTTATGGCCAAAAATCAGGATTTTGACATCCATATCCACGATATCCTGACGGAAAGCGTCTACTCGGACAGCGTCCGCCTGCATCAGGTATTGCTCAATCTTTTGTCCAACGCCATTAAATTTACGCCTCCAGGAGGATCCATACAGGTCAGTCTGCACCAGGAAGCCGTTCCCGGCAAAAGCGATATGGTTCGCAACCATATTGAAGTCAAAGATACGGGCATAGGTATGACGCCGGAATTCCAGAAGCAGGTTTTTGAACCTTTCGCCCGTGAAAACAACGAACTGGTACACAAAATCGAGGGTACCGGGCTGGGCATGGCCATTACCAAACATATTGTGGATGAAATGAAGGGAAGCATAGACGTTTCCAGCGAACCCGGCAAGGGCACGGAATTCCATATCATACTGGATACTAGGCGGGCGGACGGCGACAAAGAGGAAAAAATGATCCTGCCCCGCAAGCATATTTTGCTTGTGGATGATGATAAAACGCTTTGCTACACAGCGACCCGCGCCCTCCAGGAACTGGGCGTCACGGTAGAGAGCGCTCCCGATGGCAAGACGGCTATAGCCATGGCCACAAGCGAACACAAGGAAGGCTGTGATTACGACATCATTCTTCTGGACTGGAAGATGCCCGGCATGGACGGGATAGAAACAGCAAGGCAACTGAACAAGTTGTTGAAACCGCAGGTGCCGGTTCTGCTCATTTCCTCGTACGAATGGAAAGAAATTGAAAGCGATGCGCGGGAGGCAGGCGTTTCCGGCTTCATACCCAAGCCGCTCTTCAAGTCCACGCTCTTTTACGGACTTCGCCCCTTCATGGGACTCCGGAACCATCCCAGGGAAGAAGCCCCGACGGAAGGGAAAAAGTATTCTTCAAAGCGCATTCTGCTTGTGGAAGATAACGAACTCAACTGGGAAATCGCCCACGCGCTCCTCAAGGAGCATGGCTTTATCATAGACTGGGCGGAAAACGGGAAGATCGGCGTGGAAACGTTCCGCCAGTCCGATCCAGGATATTATGACCTTGTTCTCATGGATGTGCGTATGCCGGTGATGAACGGCTACGAAGCCGCCAGGGCCATACGTGCGCTGGATCGTCGGGACGCAGGCATACCCATTATCGCCATGACGGCGGACGCCTTTTCCGACGATGTGCAAAAGTGCCTGGCCAGCGGCATGAATGCCCACGTCTCCAAACCGCTGGACATCCGCCTGCTCCTGCAGGTGATCCACAAGTACCTTGCCGAGGAACGGGGATCCGGGATTCAGGAGAAAGGGGATGGCGCGGAAAAGATGCGGGACTGACTTTGCGAAAGGATCGCCCGCTTGACAGAAAAATTCTCTTCTCCTAGAAAAACGGCAGAGGGCGGTTAGCTCAGCTGGCAGAGTATCGGTCTTACACACCGACCGTCGGGGGTTCAAGTCCCTCACCGCCCACCACAAAAAAGTTTCAAATAGTCCCACAAAGGCTCAAAACCCTTGTGGGACTTCA
>CAZWBH010000023.1:11841-27852 GCA_964632155.1 uncultured Mailhella sp. | reverse complement strand
ATCATCAACTGGACGGCCATATCGATGTGACCATCGAAGACGACGCGCCGACCCTGAGCGGTCTTGGCGTGACGAACAAAGATGTCTCTTCAGACGATGGCGTGCAGGTGGACGACGCGGATTCCAGCATCACCTTCAGCCTAGAGGACGCGGCACTTGGCGCGGATCAGGGCGAAGGCGCACAGATCACCGTGACCGTGGGCGATGATGTCTATACCTGGACAAAGGACGCTGACGGAAATTGGCAGCCTGGCGAAGAGAACGGAGACAACCTCAAGTATAACGAAGACGGAACCTTTACCTACACCAGGCCCGAAGAGGATGTGCAGAAGGCGGGCGAGGAAAGCCATCACGACAGCTATACCTTTGAAGTAGAAATAAAGGACAGCGATGGCGATATAGTGCCTAAGTCGGTGAAAGTCGATACCGTGGCCAAGCCGAACTTGATACCCGATCCTGATCCCGATCCCACTCCCGAAGACCAGAATGCTCCGGGGATGCATCTTTCCTCTGTCACAACGGACGATTCGTATCTTGATAGCGGGACGCAGAAAGCGCCGGAAGGCGGGGACAATGTTGCCAACGACAATACTGACGCCGGGAAGTTTGGCGTGACCCTGAACGGCGATGAATATGACATCACCATCGAGAGCGCGGACGGCAGCAAGGTGACGTTGCACTTGGACGCGGACGGCAACCTGAAGGGAACATTGCCCGAAGGCGGCCTGACCGTGCATGGCGAGTATGGCGATTTGACCATCACCGGCGTGGAAAATGGGCAAATCCAGTACAAGTACACCCAGAACAAGAACTATACGCATCCCGATCCCGGCGAAGACGAATATACTCCCGATGAAGGCGAAGTGGCGGAACACTTCAAGGTGCATCTGGAAGACGATCATGATCATCAACTGGACGGCCATATCGATGTGACCATCGAAGACGACGCGCCGACCCTCTCCGCCACTCTCGACGTAGACAGTGACGGCGATGGCACCGTGCTTGACGGCACCGTGGATCTGTCCTTCGGTGCGGACGCGAACTCCGTGGAAGCGGGCCTCACCGTCAACGGCAAGCCCGCGAATCCTAACGAGGACGGCAGCTGGACTGTCGATCTTGACTCCGGCACGCTGACCCTGACCGACAAGGGTGACGGTACCTACGATTTCAGCTTTGAACCAAACGATCCCACTGTCACCGGTTCTCAGGAACTCGAATTCACGGCCACGGACGCCGACGGCGACGTTGTCACCGACAAGGTGACCGTGACCTGGGACAACGATCCCGGCATTACCCCCAAACCCGATCCTGGCAAGGAACCCGATCCCAACTTCCCTGGCGCTGACGACGCCAGCATCGTGGTGGACGAAGGCGCACTGCCCGGCGGAAGCGGCCAGCATACGTCTCACGGCTGGAAAGGATCCAATTCCTTCGACGTGGATCTGCACGGCGAGGGCGGAACGATTCAGGTGGGCGGCGAGAACGGCTACACCATCACTGTGGACAAGGACGGTACAATCACCGGCTTCGAGGATCACACCAACGGCAACGGCATCGTGGTTGATGGCGTGGATGTCACCTTGGACTACAAGGTTGGTGATCAGCTGAAGCCGGGCGCCAACGGCTGGACTGTGGACTATCAGTACGAACTCAAGAATCCGCAGCCGCATACGGACAACAACGACAAGGTTCTGTCTGGATCCATAGACATTGATGTGACGGACAAGAGCGGCGACACCGCCCATGGCGAGCTGACCGTGGATGTACACGACGACGTGCCCGAGGCCAACGATGTAAACCTCCAGCTTGATGAGCATACGGAAGCGCACGGCAACGTTACCGATAACGACATCTTTGGCGCCGACGGGCCTGAAGGTTCTGCGCCGAGCGTTACATGGGATCCGGCGGATCTGGAAGCTCTTGGCGCCAAAGAAGATGGTCAGGGTGGATACACCTTTACCACTGAAGGCGGTGCCAACGTCCACCTCCATAAGGACGGCAGTTATGACGTTTATACCCATGACCAAAGCGTGCAGGAAGATTTGCACATCGGCTATACCATAACGGATAGCGATGGGGATACTTCTAATGCCGATCTGAACATTGGCATACAGAAATCTGAAGAGGATGGAGACACTCCTCCGCCTGTACAGGGTGGAGAGGATGACAACATCATCATCACGAACACCGAAGGAAGCATACAGGAAGGCCAGGAGGCTTCCGACTACAATATCGCGATCGTACTCGATGTCTCTAACAGTATGAAGGAAGACATAGGTTCTGGCGGTCAATCGCGTTTTGACGCGGCCAAGGAAGCGCTGCAGAAGCTCTTTGATTCATTGAGCAAGCACGATGGCGAACTTAATGTGACGCTCTTCTCCTTCAGTGGCGGGTATAAACAAGAACTGTCCCTGACCTCCGAGGATTTCAAAGATGGCAGCTGGCAGGACAAGCTTCAGGCGGCATTGGATGGATTAAAGTATCATGGCGCCACCAACTATGACCTTGCCTTTGATGCCGCGGCGGACTGGTTTGCGCACCAGAACAACGACTTCCAAAACAAGTCGTTCTTCATAACGGACGGAAGCCCGACAGTGTATGAACGCGGTTACTTTGAATCAGCCAAAGGCAAATATTATTATGACGGACTGTTGCATGACGGCATGAAGTTCTCCTACAATGGCGTGGAGTATGAAGCTAGATATGCGGAAAGTGGAAAGTATGCAGGTTATTTTCAGTTATACAACACAAAAACCGGCGAACAAGTTGCTTATTCTAATGTCTTCAACCTCGACTCAGTTAAATCTGAGACGGAAGACTGGAGTGCGGCTGAAAAGGCTGCCGAAGCGCTGAAGGATCACGATGTTGATCTTCATATTGTCGGCATAGAGAGTGCCGATTTGACCGATCCGGACAGGCTGGATGGTATGGACAGTCGCGGAAAGGCAGACATCGTCTCTTCCGGCGATGAACTGGACGCGGCCCTTCAGGGAATGATCAAGGATATTGTCTCTAATGCCCCGCAGGCAGACGTGGTCTATGGCGGAGCGGGAAACGACATTATCTTTGGCGACAATCTTGACCTTGACGCGGAAATGGCCGCGCGGGGAATCACTGACCCGGCACTGTACGGCGCTTATATAGCGGAACATGCCAGTGAGTTTGATCTCTCCACGGACAGCAAGGAACTCGTGGATGGCTCGAACATCCAATGGGATAAGGGCGACTTCCTCGCGGGCGGCGCCGGCAACGACATCCTCTTCGGTCAGGGCGGCAACGACGTTCTGGTTGGCGACGGTGGAGACGCGACTTATCTGACCGGCCTGCGCGACGAGCTGGGCCTGCAGAAAGACGCCAGCGTCCAGGACATCGCGGATGCTCTCCGCGGAGAACTGGCGCAACCTGCCGACGAACCCACGGACATCCTTGCCAAACTCGACAACCTTGAAGCGAAAGATGCGCAGGGCAAGGATCAGCTCTTTGGCGGAACGGGTGACGACGTTCTCCTTGGCGGCGCGGGCGACGACAAGCTCTACGGCGGCGAGGACAACGATATCCTGTACGGCGGATCCGGCAACGACTACTTGAACGGCGGCGCAGGATCCGATACCCTTTATGGCGGCGCGGGCGACGACCTTATCGTTTACGACTCCCATGACTACGCGGTGTTCGGCGGCGAGGGCATAGACATACTCCTGAGCAACAACAGCACGGATACTCTGGACGGTCTGTTGAACGGCACGGCCGGCGAAGGCAAACCCCATGTGGAGAACGTGGAAGTCTTCCTCAAGGGCGCGGGAGCGGAAAACCTGAGCGTCGATGACCTCGCCAGTTACGGCATCACCAGGGGCACAGACGCGCAGGGCAACGAAACCCTGACTCTGGGCGACGGCTGGACGGCCAGCGGAAACGGCGTCTATTCCTACCACGGCGACAACGGAGATCTGACGCTTGAAACCACGCTCGTGCCCATGGACGACGCGGCGGATCAGGCGGCTCAGCAGATCGTGCTCACCCAGCAGGGCTAAACACTGAACGCAACAGCCGGAGCGGACGTCATGCCTGCTCCGGCTTTTCTGTGCCCTCGGAGGCTTATGCGCATTCTGTTCATCCACAACAATTTTCCCGGGCGCCTTGGCGCGCTTGCCCGAACTCTGGCGGCCTCCGGTCATGAAGTGCTCTTTGCGGCAAGTCACGGCAGGAGGGGCGCCTCTCTCGCGGGCGTGCAAAGAACGCTTTTGAAAATACGGGTCAAACCCCGCGCAGGCGGAAACGGCGCTGTTCAGGCATGGGAAAACGCGCTTTCCGTCGGCGGGCGGGCGATCGCCCCCCTGCGCGTTCTTGCCGGGGACTTCCACCCGGATATGGTGCTTTCCACCCATGCGGAGGGCTTGGCCTTCTTTGCCCGCCACGCCTTCCCGCAGGCCTTCCATGTCTTTTATCTGGATCTTGCGCCCGCCCCTCCGGACATTGCCGCCCTGCGGGCCTTGCAAAGCGACTTTTGCGTGGCCTTCAGCGAAGCCGCACGCCTTGCTCTGCCGAAAACGCTTCATTCCCGCGTCCGGATCATGCCGCCCTGGCTGGATCCCGAACTGGATCCCGCGGGGGCGGAAGCCTTTCTGCCGGAAATACTGGAAAAGGGCGCCGAACTGGTCTCCGTGGACATGACGGGGCTGACGGAAGATCAGGAAGGCGATACGCGGCGACTGGCACTGGAATTCCTTGCCCTCCGCCCGCGTTGCCATGCGGTGCTGGATTACGGCGAAAACAGCACGGACGTACTCTGGGCACGGCGTCTGCCCGCGGATCTGCACAGGCGCCTTCATGTGGCGAGCTTTCTGCCCCTTGCCGCACGCCGGGATCTTCTCTGCGCCTCTTCCATCTTCCTCTGCCCCGCCAAAACAACTGGCCTTTTCCCCGGCAGGCTTGACGCCATGGCTTGCGGCGCGCTCATCCTTTCGCCAGTTCCGGAGGGCGTGCCCCTTTTGCGGCCCGGTGAAAATATGCTCCTCTTCCCCGAAGGAAGTCACAGAAAGCGGCTCTCCACCCTGATCGCGGCGCTGGATCACGCCCGCGATTTCGCGCCCGTCCGCGCCCGCGCGCGGCAATGCGCGCTTGAGTCCTTTGCGCCGGAGACTGTTCTTCCCGCCCATGCCGCCATGCTCATGCAGGCCTTCCCGGGGCGCGGCGCGTAGCGGCAATATCCTCACTTCCCTTTCCGGCAGAATATTTTGCAAAGAGAGAATCCTTTTTACGATGCTTTTCTGAACACTCTGCTTTCAGACGCTTGAAGCGTGAATTTCAGTGGAAACGCGTCTCCGCAAAAAGGCAAAGTTGACTTAAAAAATATATGATAATATACTTTTTTTAACGAGGTGCGCTCTTTTCACCGAAGCGCCAAAGAGAAGACTCTTGAAAAATTTATCCCCTCCTGGAATTTCATCCTTCGTGATGTGAATTACGAACATTTACTCAGGAACTTCACAGAATGAAAATGAAAAAACTCGTTGCGCTTCTTATTTGCTTTTTTCTCTTCTTTCCGGCGATTCAGAGGCCGTCTTTCGCCAGAACCTACGACTACCAGTTTGAAGATGTTTATCAAAAACCGTGGTATGAAAGAGCGGCTCCAATTGCAGTGGATGTCGTATCCGACATTATTGCTTTTTACGTTCCTGGCGGTAAGGTGGGAGAGCCGCTAGTGAAGTTGTTTGCAAAGCGTGTTGGCAATTTTTTGTTTGGATTGAGAGGGGCTGCGGCAACCAATGCCGTCCTCGCCGCGCTGGGCGGCGGCGCCGTGGCTAAAGGGGGGCTTGGGATAGCGGGCGGGGTTGCCGTTTTGAATAAAATAGGCGATATAGTACTCGACGCCGCCATGGATGCCGCAAGGAAAAAATTTCCTAAAACGGATACGCAGCCCGTGTATGCCAGAATTATCCCTTTGCCAACCAATGTTGGAACATCAAAAAACAGAAGACTTGTTGATGAAATAGAAAAAATCAAGTCAGAACGATCCGAAGCCGTTTTCGAAAGAATAGAATCGCGCATGAACTATCTTGCCGCACAGACATATCCCTCCAACGTATCCTTCGTTGATAATTTCAGCACTGTCCGCTTTGACATATTAACAACGGCCATTGCGGCCTTTAATACGGGCAATTTTGAAAAGGCGAAGGTATATTTGAATATTCTAATGCAGACCGCGACAGATAAAGAGAGCAGTTTTTTGGATTACTTTAAAGCCATGCTGCTCATTTCCGATGAAAATTATAAAAGCGCGGTTGAACATTTACTGTTCTCCATAACATACGACGAAAAGGCTATTCAGCCATATCTTCTTTTGGCAATGCTGGCAAAAGATAAATACAATATTGCAGATGCGATTGACGTTCTGGAACTGGCAAAGAAAAAAATAGACGGTAGTTATGCAATTGATTCTTTTTATGCAAGTTTATTATTTGAGCAAAAAAATTATCAAAAAGCGATAAATCTTTATAAAGATGCGCTGGCAGATACAACAATCAATGAATATGAAGCGGAATGTAAAATATTTATCGCTTCTTGCTATTATTTGCTTAATGACAGGAAACAGGCATACAAATGGAAAGATGACGCGCTTGATGAAGTTGCCGATAAAAAGTATAAAAAAGCTTATATAACAAGAATATGGGAAGAAAATATTGCTCAGAAGTCCTCTGATTCCGACTTTCTTACCCTGTTCCTTGTTCCCATTTTTATCCTCTTCGCATACTGGATCTATGCCAGACGCAGGAAAAGAAAGATGGCAAAAAGTTCTGCGCGTTGAACCCTTTTGACGCGATCCAGAACCGCCAAACATAAGAAACTCCCCTTCATCCCGCGGAGTTCCTTATGAAAATACGTGCGTTGTTCACCGCTCTCCGGGTGCGGAACGAGACAGTCGCTTTGAACTTGGGCCTGACCCTGGCGCCCGAAGCTTCAGATTTTCTTCCGAACGCCTTTCGGCTTTCCCGCGCGGCGCCCTCAATGCTTCTTCGCGCGGGGACTTATGCGCAGGATCGTTTTTGCGTCCTTGTCAGCTCTTCCTGAATTTTTTTGACAAGTTCGGCAGGCGTCATGTCCATGGCCTGAGCCAGAGCAAAGATAATGGCAAGACTGACAGAGCGCTTTCCCCCTTCAATACCAACAATATACACGCGCTGAAGTCTGGCGTGATCGGCTAAGGCCTGCTGAGTCAAGCGCCGCTTTCGTCGTTCACGGAGTATAACGGTTCCTGTGGCCACATGGAGGGAAGGGTTGGGTTCCATGCTTCATAAATAGCAAGCGTTTTTCTTTAAAAAGTATAGGAAAGTATACATTTTTTTCTTTGTTTTTCCTCCTCCGGAACAAAGCGCCCCGATCCTAGCAAATGGAGAAAAAGCGCTTTATTACGATGAGGCGCCGCCCTCCCGTTTTTCCCTTGCTGTTGGCGGCGTTCTGAAAGGGAGGTGTATAAAGAAATTCCACCGCGGTTAAAACAACTTCTAAAACAGGAAGTGCGCCTGAAGAAGGAAATTTCAAAGGCAATTTTCTGAATTTCCTCATGACCTTTCTGTGGAAAGCGCCTCAAAGTCGACACTCTCCCTAAACAGAGAGCGGCGCTTTTCTGATGATTTTCCGCAAGTTTTGCTTCTTTTGTTTCAGTCAGTTGAAGTGGGCATTTCCTTGAAAAGATGCATGCCTCATTAACGGACTGATTTATGCGGAATTTTTTGACAGGGCAAAAGAGAGATCTGCCGCGTTTTCTCTGTATTTTTACATGAAAACGGCTTGTCTTTTTTTCCTGACCTTATTAGTATGATTTGAGTCGCCTCAGGGAGAGTCGTCATGCAAGAGAAATTCGTTGTCCGTTGCCCTAGCTGCTCTTCTGAAAACCTCATACCGGTCAACTGGTATTTTTTGTATAACGTGCTTCGTGTAAAGGTTTTCAAAAAAGCGCCGATTCCCGAGCGCAGTTCAAAACGCCCCTTATCCGGCAGAAGAGTGTACTTTTTCTGCCTGGATTGCCGGAAACATTTTACCGGCTACGACTGGTAGAAGAATGCTTCAGCCGGGGCATAAGACAAGCGCCCGCCTTGCCGTTTTGCTTTACGGTCTGAATTTTTCGCCTCAACTCCGCCGCGGGAAACTCACGAAGTTTTGGTCAGCTGTATACTTTTTTGCGCCATAAATTGTCTTTCCCGAATGGTCTGTTCAGAAAGGGTGCTGTGTTCGCGGAAACGCTGCCCATAGGATCCGCCTGCGTGTAAAAGAATTCTGAAACGGGGCGTTCAAAAAAGAGATACGCTAAATTCCGTTTCCCGCTTCCAGGGCGCAAAGTTGCCCGCGCCGAACGCCGGGAAGACCGCTTCCCGCATGGGTTCGGCGCCTGTGTTCCGGAAAGGCGTCTCTTCATGAGGGAAATTCTAAAGTCTTGCGGAAGGCATCTCAAGGAAGGAAGAAGATCTGTCCGACGCGGCGATCAAATCCCTGGCGCAAGAAGAATATGTAGAAAACACGGATAAACGCCGGTGGAAACCTTGTGTTCCCTTCCCGACACTCGCGGCGACGTGCGGGGCAAGAGGGGGCAAGCAGGGTGATAAGGAAATATTTTCGCCTTTGCATCCACACTGCTGTGGACTGGGGCAATTTTTGCCCTGTACAGCCCCAAAAGAAGCCTTATGTTTTTTTCATCACACCCCCCAACAAAGGAGTTGACCATGTGGGACAAGATTGTTCTGTTCGGAGCGGGCCTGGCATTGGGCGCCCTGGGCGCGGCCTTTGCCCGCGGCTACAGGGACGCGCTGGAATCCAACGAGGAAGAGAACAACGCTGCATCCTCCGCCCCCGCGGAAGAAGAAGCTCAGGCGGACGCTCCCGTCGAAGCGTAAAGGAGACTCTGCCATGGCGGTTATTTTTCAGGATCCAGGACCCCTTATTGATTGGAAAAGAATACTGTTGAATGCCGCGGAAAACGCCTGCGACTTTGCCAAAAGGCTTGGCAAGGCCACGCTCAGCCAGATCAAAAAAGCGGAAAAGGCCGCCTACGATGCGGGAGTGCGCGCTGCCAAGGAACGCTCCAAGTAATGCCCGGGCGGCGCCTTCTATGGGCGCCGCCCTTGTATACGGGCGGAGCATCAAAGGATCAGGTTGCGAGGCAGCGCTGTAATTGGAGCGTTCATAGTCGCTAAGATGGCCGGCAGGGAATGTGATGGAATATCAGCCCTTGTCGGAGGCATTCTGGGCGCTCTGGCGGTTTACTGCGCGGGCTATGTGATCAACAGGAGAAAAGCGAAACAAAGACCACTCAGAGTATGCAGCTCACACGGCAGAACAAGACCATTCAGAATATTCTCAAGCGTATTGACGGTCAGCTGGAGCGCATCGAAAATTGCGAGAGTCAGGGTATGTGGGAATGCGCGGCATACTTTCTTTCCGAAAGCTATGATAGTGCCAGAATGGCCGCCACCTATCGCGCACTCATGAAGGGTGAAAAATCGGAGCTGGAAAAGAGAAGCCCGATCCGGAGTACAAGCCTGGGGCGAAATAGGGGAGGAATACGACATTGACGGAATCGAGTTCAAAGACGGCGAGCCGGATTTTTTCCCATAAGCAGGGGAGATGTTGAAATTGACGAAGTTTCAACCGACCGATCCGCTACTTTTGATAAAGCGGAGAAAGCCCTTGCCTTCCAGCGCGGTGAAAGGGTAAAGAAGTACCAGCGCGAAAAAAGAGCATGGATCGATTCTTAAGGAGAAGGATCATGAAAGTTGTATCTGTCTTGCTTGCGGCAGTCCTGTTTTTCTTTAATGGCGTTGCCCGTGCCGCCGAAGAATACGAGGATGGCTATGATTTCAGCAAGTATTTCAACCTGGATGCTGTCAAGGATGGAGATATTCTTCAGAACGGCGATAAGGTTTGCGTGGGTTTTGAAAAGGGAAGCATGGGAATACTGACGGACGTGGCTCTCTATTCCTATACGGGCAATAAATTCAAGGGAGACGATTTGCTCCATGAACTTACCGTGTACAGGGATGGCGCGGCCTGCGGCTTCGTCACCGGAAAGGGACCGAATACCGGTGAACTTGCCGACATAGCTCTGGCCCTGAGGCAGGGGAAGCAACTCTTCGTGTCCGACGGGCAGTATATTGCTCAGGTCAATATGTCTGAAAAACAAAAAGAAGCGTTCCTGAGCGGAAAGCAGGCCGGGGTCTTTGTCAGGCTTACCGATGAACTGTATAAGGAATTCAAGGAAGGAAGTTATCTTTTCAGTCAGGCGGATGAAAAGTTAAATACCACCTGGGCGCTTCTCAGGAAAAATTTGCCAAAACAGGAATTTGACAAGGTGAGAAAGGAACAGTCCCTATGGGCTTCTCAGGGGCGGGACGAAGCGGCAAACGCCTACGCAAGGGACATGTCTCTTGAAGAAGCCTTCGTGAGGGCGACCAACGACAGAACGCTGGAACTGGCAAAATTGCTGGCAAAAGAACCGGAACAGGCCGTGTACACCTATCTTTCCGAATCAGATGAAGGATCCATGAAAATTCAAAGGGCAAACGGAGTGCTTTTCGCTTCCATAAATACCGTAAGCAAGGATGGAAGGGGAACGTGTGAATTTGAAGGCAAACTCATAGATCAGGATAACGACGGCTGGTATGAAACGGAGATGGAGGATGATGGCATTGCTGTCTTCTTCCTGAAAAAGGAAGCTCACCTTCTGGATTTTGGCCTTAGCCTGTGCGGAGTCTATGCCCATATGGGCGGGAAATATCAAATCAAAAGATAAAGGGTAAACGGAAGATATGTCGGACAGGGCTGTTTTTACCCTGTCGCGGCAGAATGCAGGAATATTTCAAAAGGCAATATTTCAAAAAGCAACGTTCAGGATTTCAGGGAGGGAGCGGGACTCCCTCCCCCGTGGACTTACACGGCGCTTTCCGCATCCGCGGCGCCCGTTGAGCCTGAATCCTGATTCTCTACCTCCTCCTCTTCCTCCTCCTCATCAAGCCCGTTGCGAAGCTCAAAATCATAGGCCTTTTTGGCGGCACAGACAGCCTTTCCGGCGGCTTCCGCTCTCTTTTTAATCCCGTCGACAAGATCATTGAGCGCATACTCAAGATCATCAAGCGCCTGATCGGTGGACATGTCATCGTGGAGTTTCTTGTATCCCAGGTAGCTGCCAAGACCTGCAAGAAGCACTCCTGTGCCAAGACCCAGTGTTTTTAGAAGTTTCATAAGGCGATCCTCTTTTCGGGTTTGGACAGAGAGGACGATTCTCTGTCCTGTTTGGGGGGAGCCGTCCATGCCCGGGCTACGTAGTTCGTGAGGCCTTGTTCGGGCGGGATTCCGCGCGCTCTCCGGCACATTCCCTTTCCGTTTTTTGAAGCGGGCGGAGTGGACTTTTCCGTCCGCATCTTTCTTTGCGGAAAGGCGGGAGAGGCGGGAGGGGATCGTTCAGGCTTCGGGTGAGGAAAGTTTGCCTTCCAAAATTTCCTCGTCTTCTTCCCCGTCTTCCCGATCCTGGTATGTCGCACGCACGTATTCCAGCGCTTCCCTGTACAGGCAGGCAAAAAACGTACCTGTGAAGCCAAGGGCAACGCCCGCCCCGAAGAGCACGATTTTTCCCAGCATGGCGCAACTCCTTTGTGCGGGTTTATAGATAAGAAAAAGATAAGTCCTTTTCTCGGGTCGTACAGAAAAATTTTGCCTCCAGTCCATAACTGTGTGGACGCTTCAGCGGCACTTTTTTTGCGGCTCCCCCCTGCGCGGGCGTGAAGGGGAGAAAAAAAGGGCTTGCGCGGAGACAAAGTCTGACTCATAGTTTCAAAAAAGAGGGAGGCTTGTCTGAAGTGAAGAAAAAACTCAGAGAATGCATGCAGGAAGAGAGCCGCATCAGTCGTCTTCTGCGCATAGTGCAGGCCATACGCGAAGACCCCCATCAAAAGATAGACAGCCTCTGGACGAATTTGGGCATAGGCCGAAGCCAGTTCTATAAGGACAGAGAGGCGCTTGCCGAGGCCGGATTTCAGTTCGATTACAGCAAGAGCAGCGGCTTCAAGGTTCTTGAGGACAGGCTTACCCCGCTTACCGACCTGAATTTTTCAGACAGGTTGATCCTCATGTTCGCCCTTGAACAGCTCTCCGCCACGGGCGACGGGACACTGGCCGCGCTCGCCGTCAGCGCGGGCAGAAAGCTGGCCGGAGGCTTGCCCGAGCATTTTCAGGACCAACTCCTTGAGTGTTTTGACAAACGGGTCACGGCCGACGGCTTTGGCGTGAGGCCTGAGGTCTTTTCCGCCCTGAATGCGGCTTTGGCGGAGAACGGAAGGATTCGCATACTCTACACGCGGAGCGATACCTGGACGCAGGGCTGGCGCACGATCGATCCCAGGCGCCTCTATATGCGGCAAAGGACGCTGTATGTCTACGCGCGCACGGTCGATGAAACGCCGCAGCAGTGGAAGGTCTTTCGCCTGAGCCGCATCGAAAAGGTTCAGGACACGGGCATGAGAGTGACCTGGAAGCCAGGAGACGATGGCGACTTCCTTGCGCGCCTGAACAATGCCTTTGGTTCCTTCCTTGGCACGGAGACACATCACATCACGATCAGATTCACCGGGCAGGCGAAGCACTATGTGGCGGAACAGCAGTGGCATCCTTCGCAGAAACTGGAAAGAACCGATGCCGGGGATTTGCTTTTTTCCGTCGATGTCGCCGATGTCAATGAAGTGATCCGTTGGACAAAGCAATTCGGTTCAGAGGCAGAGATTGTTGATATACAGGAAAAGGATGACGGCGCGGTCTGAAGGGAATCCGCGCCCCGGAGTCCTCCCCCTGCGGCCCGCCGCCTTTCACGGCCTTTGGCGTCAATTCCCCGCCGCAAGCCGCTCATACCTTGCAAAGAGTTCCGCCACAAGCTCAGACTCGCCCATGTTCGCCGGGAAGCCGTAGAGCTTCATCACTTCGCTGTCCAACTTCTTGTGCGCCTTGAGCAGTTCCTCCGGCATGGACAGCGGGTCGTACAAATCGGCAAGGGAACTTCCAGGGAACTGGGCGCGGGCGTCAAGAACAGCCTGTGCCAAGTTCGCGATTTTTTCTTCCTGCGCACTGTCAGCTTCGGGCCAGGGGAAATTATTGTAGACAATGTCTTTGGAATAGCGATAGCGCATTTCCAGCCTGCCCGCCACCGCCCGCATCCAGCCGTTATGCACGGAGGAAGTCAGGATGCCAAAATGGTAAAGTGTAGCATTGGGAACGATTTTTACAAGATTACTTGATATGGTATCGGGAGATACAAAACCAATGGGAATATAGTATCTGTTTTCAGAGGATACTTCGGGAATGACAATATACTCTGTCTCCGGCATATTTTCCACATGGAAGCGCCTCGGCTTTTCCGCTAGTTTTCGCGTTGGAGCGCTTTTGCTTGCAAGACGGTATTTGCGCACAGCTTCAACCCGCTTCAGGCATTCGGGCATTTTTCTTAACTCTGAAGGCGCGCAATCTCCGAGCCACAGGCAGTATCGCACTTTCCCGTTGATGAACTCTTCCGCGCCAAGCCATTTTTTGAAATACCTCTCCGACAACGGCTCATTCTCTGTAAATTCCTTCTTTTCCTCTTCCGTAAACAGGTAATAACCGCCGTCTATGGGTTTGTTGCCAATGCCGATTTCCGGGACATCGCACAGCGGTTTCTTTCTGCTTTCTATAAAGACATTCGAAGCGTCCACCAGATACGCGTTAATATTTTTCACACGCTTCTTTCTTTCGTGTTCAAAAATATATTTGCTGTTCCCTTCCCGCATGCCGAAGCCGATAATCACACAATGAACCGCCGCCCTGCCCCTGGCCTCATTGCTCCATTTGAAGGTTCTGTAGGCAAAGTTGATGTGTACCCCACTCTCAAAGAGAGGTTTCCACAGAAGGGCAACCTGCTCTCCCTGGGAAAGGGAATTCGTGGAAACAAGCGCTGTGCTTATCGCTTTGTTTTGCTGCATCATGGCGACGGATTTCTTATACCAGCAACACACATAGTCCAGGTTTCCGGCGTTCTTCGTGTCTTTAAAAACATGAAAGAGGTCTTTCTTTTGTTCGGCGTTCATGATGCGCGCGCCGACAAAGGGCGGGTTGCCCAAAATAGAGGACAGCTCTCCGGCGGGAACAATGTCTTCCCAGTTCAAGCGCAGGGCGTTGCCGTGAACGATGGTCGCGCTCTGCGTCAGGGGCAGGCGCACATAGTACATGCCAAAGAGATCCGCCACGCGCAGGTTCATCTGGTGATCCATGAGCCACATGCCCACCTGGGCGATTTGGCAGGGAAAATCCTCGCACTCAATCCCGTAGAACTGCTCCACGGAAACCTTGAGCATGGTGGAAACATCCAGGTGAAGCTGAGCGGTACTGATGGACAATTTAAGAATTTCCAATTCCAGCAGGCGCAGTTCCCGATAGGTGATAATCAAAAAGTTGCCGCAACCGCAGGCGGGATCCAAAAATTTCAATGAGGCGATTTTCTTATGGAAGGCTTCCAGCTTTGCGGGTATCAACTTGACCTTTTCAAATTCCGCCCACAGCGCGTCCAGAAAGAGCGGCCTGATGAGCTTCAGGATGTTCTCTTCACTGGTATAGTGCGCGCCCAGCTCACGCCGCAGTTTTTTGTCCATGACTCCCTGAAACATGGCGCCGAAAATGGCGGGGGAGATTTTATTCCAGTCAAAACGGCAGCATTCCAGAAGAATCTGTCGCATCTGGGCGTTAAAATCCGCAAAGGGCAGCGCCTGTGCGAAAAGTCCGCCGTTGATATACCGAAACTGCAACAAGGTGGGCGAGAGCAGCTTGCGTTTTTCGCGCACTTCTTCAGAGGTGTTGAGCATTTCAAAAAGCCGCGCCAGACGCTGGGAAAGATCCGATCCGTCTTCGCCGGAGTTCTCAACATAATTCATGAAGCTGTTCTCGGGGAAGATGCCCGTATCATCCGCGAACAGGCAGAAGAGAAGGCGCACGAGGTATACTTCGAGGTCGTGGCCTTCGTAGCCGTATTCCTTCAGCGCGTCATGGAGCCTTGCCATCTTTTCCGCGGCCTTGACGTTGACCTCAATCTGCGCTTCATAAACGCGCGTGTTTTCATAGCCCGCAATGTCTGCAAAGCGCTTGATGTGTTTGCGCAGTTCTTTTGTCTTGAACGAGAATTTTTCCCCGGTGGTTCGGCTGTGCAGAACAATGTTGGCAAAGTCGCACACCATCAGCATATCGGGCATGTCTTCCTCGGGAAGATGAAAGACGTATTCCTTGAGCTGAGTATACGCCTTGTCCAAATCCTTGCCTCTGGACTTCATTTCAATGGCGATTTTCTTTTTCCACAGAAAGTCGATGTACCCGTTGCGGCCTTCGTCAAGAGGCACTTTATATTCAAAATCCCCGATTTTTCCAGGGTCATCCATGCCAAAGACTTTCAGAAATCCAGCGGTAAAGGACTGCGCCTGAGCCTCTTCATTGGACGCGTCTTCCCAGCGCTTGGCAAAGGCCACCGCGTTGCTTTGAATCTGTTCCCAAGCTAGAGCCATGACGCCCTCCCCTTCGTGTTGGCGCCTTTCTACCAGCTTGTGGTGGAAAAATCAACGCATGAGCCATTTTCTCCGGCGCCCGGTGGTCAGGAAGGCGCGGAGAGGGAACGTGCCTCTTTCTAAATCCCTCCGCAAACAAAGACGTCGCCCTTTTTGAGGATGCCCGGAAACTTTCGCTTTCGAGAGCTGAAGCGTGAAGTTCCTTGAAAACGGGAAGGTCTCCCGCAAACGCTTTACTTGACGTGCTTCGTTTTTTGCCGTATTTTTAATGTGGAGGCGTTTTGTAACCGGTGTTGCGCCTGGTCTTCAAAACCAGTGGACGGCTGAGAGGTCGTCGGTAGGTTCGACTCCTATACGTCTCCGCCAATACGAAATTTTTACGGGGGGCTTTCCCCCTCTTTTTTTTGCGCGCAAATCCGGGGCGCGACGGACTTTTGCCGCCCGTGCGGGATTT
>CAZWBH010000023.1:0-11741 GCA_964632155.1 uncultured Mailhella sp. | reverse complement strand
GGCGGCAAGGAAGAGGGCCACAGTCCCGCCGCCGCCCATGTCCACCTTGCCCAGTTCCGCCATCTGCCAGGGAATCCGCCGTTCGTCAAGAAAGGATCGCACCCAGCCCAGGTATTCGGGGTGGGCGTCGTTAGCGCCGTACTTGCCGCGGGATCCGGTGAATTTGCAGAAGGCCAGGCCCTTGCCAAGGAAAGCGGCGTTTTTGAGTTCGTGGCGATCCTGCCAGTCCGGATCCACGGCGGCATGCACGTCTCCGGAAAGGGCGCGGCTGTTCAGCATGAGCGTGCGCAGTGGTGTCGCGGCTTCCCATGCCGCAAGCATATCTTCCATGCAATATTCAAAAAAGCGGGAACTCGCGCCGGTGGATCCTTCCGATCCGATTTCCTCCTTGTCCCAGAAGATGAGGCAGGATGAGTATTCCGGATCGTCGGCTTCCAGAAACGCGCGCAGGGCGGTATAGACGCAGATGCGGTCGTCCTGACCGTACCCGCCGATGATGCCCCTGTCCAGCCCCACAAAGCGGGCCGATCCGGCGGGCACGGCCTCAAGTTCCGCGGAAATGAGGTCGTCTTCGCAAATGCCATAGGACTCGTGGAGCAATTCAAGCAGGCGCGCCTTCACCGGTTCCTTGGGCGTTTTCTCCGATTCCCCGCCGCTTTTCCCCTCTGCCGTCACCGGTTCATGCCCCACTATGAGATTGAGCCTTTCCGCGCTGAAGGCTTCGGAGAGCTTGAGGGAACTGTCGTTATGGGCAAGATGCGGCAGAAGGTCGGCCACGGTGAATACGGGTTCGGATTCCTCTTCGCCAAGGCGTACCTTGATCGCCTTACCGTCTTTTTTCACAATAACGCCGTGCAGGGCCAGAGGGCGGGCAAGCCACTGGTATTTGCGCAGGCCACCGTAGTAATGCGTCTTGGCCTGACCCACGCCCGCCTGTTCAATGAGCGGGTGTTGCTTGAGGTCGAGTCTGGGGCTGTCGGTGTGGGCGCTGATGAGGCGCACGCCTTCGGAGAGCGGGCGACGACCCCGACGCGCGGCAAAGAGGGCCTTGCCGTGCAGGCTCTTCCATGCCCTGCCGCTCGCAAATCCTTCGGCAAAGCCCGCGGCCTCCAGGGTGGACACGACTTCCGCCACGACTTCGCGCTCAGTTTTGCAGCGGGAAAGAAAGCCCATATAGTCGCGGGCCAAGTCGTTCATGGCCTTGCGGTCTTCCGCGGAACGATAGATTTCCCAGCCGGAGCGGGATTTGGATTCCAGTTCTTCCATAAGGCGCCTCTTTGTCAGTTTAAACCCCGCCGTGTTCCGCAGGGGCGAGAGCCTCCCCAAGAACGCGCGCAAGGTCGTGGAAATCCCCGTCTTCAAGGGTGCGCAGGTCAAGCTGGAAGAGATCGTGTTCCAGCCGACCCACAACGGGGGGTTGGACGGCAAGAAGCCGTTTTTTCAGTTCCGTCGCGCTCAGGGCAAGGGGGCGCAGGCAGAGAAGCGCGGTGGGCATATCCTGTTCCGGGAAGGCGCCCCCTCCCACGCGGGAACATCCGTCCATAAGCGTGCATTCGGCCAGGCCGCGCAAGGCGGGGGCAATGAGCGCGCGCAAGTCCTCGGCCCGGGCGTACAGTTCCTCGCGGCTCGCGGTGAGGCGGCGCAGTGTGGGTATGGATCGCAGGGCCTTTTCCGGGTCGCGGTAGAGGCGCAGTGTGGCCTCCAGAGCGGCCAGGGTGAGCTTGCCGCAACGCAGTGCCCGCGTGAGCTGATTTTTCTTCATGGCGTCCAGGTAGCGCTTTTTGCCCGCGATAATGCCGGCCTGCGGCCCGCCAAGAACTTTGTCGCCAGAAAACGTCACGACATCCACGCCGGATTTGAGTACATCCCGTACCGTGGGTTCATCGCGCAGTCCGTAAGAGGAAAGATCGAGCAGACTGCCGCTGCCCAGATCTTCCAGGAAGGGAAGATTGCGGCTGTGGGCCAGGCAGGCGAGTTCCGCGGGCGGCACGCTGTCGTGGAAGCCGATGACGCGGAAATTGGAAGGGTGTACCCATAGTATGGCGCGGGTTTCCCCGTTCAAGGCGGCTTCGTAGTCGGAAAGGCGCGCGCGGTTCGTGGTACCCACTTCGCGCAGAAGGGTTCCGCTCCGGGCCATGACGTCCGGAATGCGGAAATTGCCGCCGATCTCCACAAGCTGCCCGCGTGAAAGGATGGCTTCGCCCCCTTTGCAAAGCGTGTCCAGCATGAGGAGCACGGCCGCGGCATTGTTGTTCACCACCAGGGCGGATTCCGCGCCGGTAAGTTCGCGGATCAGATCTTCCACAAGATCAATGCGACTGCCCCTCTCTCCGTTTTCAAGGTCGTATTCCAGATTGCAGTAATCCCTTGCGGCAAGGGCCACGGCCTCCTGCGCCTCGCGGGCCAGAGTGGAGCGGCCGAGGTTGGTATGCACCACCACGCCCGCGCCGTTGATCACGCGGCGCAGGCGGGGCGTGATCTTGCGGGCGACGATCGCGCGGAGTTTTTCCGCAAGGACGGGCGGGTTCAGCTCTTCCGGCGAGTTGATTCGCCCCTCGCGCACAGCGTCGCGCAAGGCATTTTGTGCTTCGCGGCATGAGGAAATCAAAAGCTCGCGGTCAACGCCGGGGAAGTGCTTTTTCAGAAGAGCCAGACAGGCGTCCACGGAGGGAAGGGCGCGGAAGAGGGCATCGCGGGGGGAATCGTGCGCGGGCGAAGGCTTTGACATGACAGAATCCTTCTGGAAGGGGCTTAAGATGCCGGAGCGGAATTCCGCTCAGAGAATACCGCCCGTCTTTTTGGCGCGCGTCGCGACGCGGAGCCAGTCGTACCAGGCGTCAAGACCTTCTCCCGTCTTGCAGGAAATTTCCATGATCGCAAGGGAAGCGTTGAGCGCCGAGGCGTGGGCGCGGGCGCGGGCCGTGTTGAAATCCACGTAGGGCAGAAGATCTGTTTTGTTCAAGAGAAGAACCCTGGCCTTGTGAAAAAGCCCGGGGTATTTCTGCGGTTTGTCGTCTCCTTCGGCAACGCTGAGCAGGGCGATTTTTCCGTCTTCCCCGCAGTCAAAGGCCGTGGGGCAGACAAGGTTGCCCACGTTTTCAATAAAAAGCAGATCGAGTGCGGCAAGATCCAGAGCGTTCAGGGCCTCGCTCACCATGCTACCGTCGAGATGGCAGCCGCCTTCGGTGTTGATCTGCACGACCGCCGCTCCGGTAGCGGCCACGCGGCGGGCGTCGTTATCGGTTTGCAGGTCTCCTTCAATGACGGCCATGCGGAACTCTCCTGCAAGGGCGGTGAGCGTGCGCTCAAGCAGAGAAGTCTTGCCCGAGCCAGGGGAACTGATGAGATTGAGCGCCAGGATGCCGCGCCGGGCAAATTCCGCGCGCAGACTTGCCGCGATACGGTCATTGGCGGCCAGCGCCTTTCGGACAACGGGGATTTCCATACTACCTCGCGGAATCAGAAATTTTGCTTCCTTTTTGCGGATCGCCCTCTTCCGCTTCCAGGTGATCGAGAAACACACCTTCTCCCTCAAGCACGGCAAAGGCGGTGACTTCGCCGCAGGAAGGGCAGGGCGCATAGAGGGATCCTCGCTCTTTCGGGCGAAATTCGTGTTCGCACAGGGGGCAACGAAGAAGCAGGGCTTCTTCTTTCAGCTCCAGTCTTGCGCCTTCCCAGGCCGTGCCCGCGGTCATGGCGTCAAAGGCCAGGCGCAGGGCGCCAGGCAAAACTTGATCCAACTCCCCAAAACGCACGCGCAGAAGGGTGAGGCGGGAAGCCCCGTGCTTTTCCAGTTCCTGCCGCGTGGATTCCAGAATGTCGGCCATGAGGGAGAACTCGTGCATAGAGGCTTTGTACCCCAAAAAAGGGCGCGCGTCCATACGCGGGCAAAGGGGAAAGAGCGCGGCAAAGGTCAACGCGGGCGCGCGAAAATCAGGGGGGCGGCAACGGGTTTGCTTTTTTTCGGAACTCGCTCTATATGAGAAGAGAAAGGAAGCCGCATTGAGGCAAGGGGCATAGCCCCGCTTCAGGGAGTACTATGAGCAGAACACTCTGTCTTCTTGGTTCGGCAGTGGTTATGCTGTGCGTGACCATAGGCATTTGTTTTCTTCTTCAGGAAGATATGCCTGTACAGAAGGATTCCGGCAGGGAAGTTTCGGGCAAAATTTCAGCCGCGCCCGTGAATGAGGAAAGGGAGGAAAGGGTGGAAAGGGTCGCCGTTTCTTCCCCGGGCGACTCTGGCGCCGGATCCGTCGTTCAAAAAACGGAAGCAGGCGCGCCCCCCGCTCCAGCCGATCCGCCAAAGGAAGAAGGCAGACCCGCACGGGCGCCTTCCGATCCCGCCCCTGCGCCAGACCCTGAACTCCGCATCGTGGCGCCCGATTCCATCCCTTCCGCGCCCGCAACGGAAGAAGACGACATCGCCGACCAGGCTGAGCCGTCCCCTCCCACACCGGATGCGCATGTTGCGCAGGCCCTTCAGGAGGCGGCGGCAATGGTGGCGTTGAAAGAGGAGGGACTTTCTCCGGATCTTGTGGATAACGACGACAGCTTAGTCCGGGAAGTCACCTCAGCCCGCTTTGTCATGCGCGGCAATCTCATCAAGCTGATACTCAAGGGCAACGCCGCCATGATCGGCCACGCTTCCGTATATCGCAAGCCGGATCGCGTGGCGCTCGACCTTGCGGGCAAGTGGAAAATCAAACTGCCCCGCGTGCCCAGCAACAGGCTCATCCAGTCTGTGCGCCTTGGCTACCACGACGACATGACGCGCCTTGTCTTTGACATGAAGACCATGGGCGAAGTCACGCTCGTTCCCCTGGATCGCAACTCCCTGGAACTGCGTATACAGTGAGCGCCCGCATGAAGGTGAACGGGCGGCATTACCGCAGTGTCTGGGTGGAAGAGGCGAAAGACGGGCAGAAACATCTCTTCATCATAGATCAGACATCCTTACCGCACGCTTTTCGCACGCTTGAACTCAAGACGGTGAAAGACGTGTGCCTTGCCATAAGCGAAATGCAGGTGCGCGGGGCGGGGCTTATCGGCGTCACGGCGGCCTACGGCGTGTGGATAGCCGCGCGCACGGCCCCCGCGGGGCGCTTTGAACCCTTCCTGCGGGAGAGCCTCTCTTCCCTGCGCGCCACGCGCCCCACGGCGTGCAATCTTTTCCACGCGCTGGAGAGGCAGGAGAAAACTCTCGTCGGCAAACCGCGGGAAGACGCCATACGCGCCGCACTGGCCGGGGCCGAAAGCCTGGCGGAGGAAGACGTGGAAGCCTGCCGCCGCATCGGCGCCTTCGGCCTGGACATTATCCGGGAAATTGCCGCGCGAAAACAGGGAAAGCCCGTGGAAATACTCACCCATTGCAACGCGGGCTGGCTGGCCTTTGTGGACTACGGTTCCGCGCTCTCTCCGGTGTACGCGGCCTTTGACGCGGGCCTTCCCGTTCATGTGTGGGTGGATGAAACGCGCCCTCGCAATCAGGGCGCGCGGCTCACGGCATGGGAACTCGGTTGCCACGGCGTGCCCTTTGACATCATTGCGGACAACGCCGGCGGCCACATCATGCAGCACGGCATGGTGGACATGGTCATCACCGGCGCGGACCGCGTGACTCGCCTTGGCGACGCGGCCAACAAGACAGGAACTTACCTGAAGGCCCTGGCCGCCGCCGATAACGGCGTGCCCTTCTATGTGGCCCTGCCTTCTTCCACCCTTGACCCTGCCCTGCGCAACGGTGTGCGCGAAATTCCCATTGAGGAGCGCAGTCCCCGGGAAGTGCGCTACGTGTCGGGGCTTTCCGCACACGGCTCGGAAGAGGTACTCATCTGCCCAGAGACGGCGCCCGCTCGGAACTGGGCCTTCGACGTGACCCCGGCAAGGCTCATCACGGCCCTCATCACCGATCGCGGCGTCTGTGAGGCCTCGGAGGCGGGCATTACCGGGCTTTTTCCGGAATTTGCCAGAACGGTCTGAACGACATGGAAAAAGGGAAGGCATGAACGAGAAAGGCGCGGTAAAATACCGCGGTATACACGAGACGGGATCGATCCCCGCGCATCCGGAATGGGAGGATCTGAACAGACTGCGGTCCGACTTGGCGCGGGCGGGCCTTGTGGGCGCTTTGGAGAACGGCGTGGGCTTTGGCAACGTTTCCCTGCGCTTTGGCGGGGAGGGCGCCTTCCTCATTTCGGCCGCGGGCACGGGGTGCATCCCCGCTCTTGGGCCGGAACACTATGCCCTGGTCACGCGTTGCGACATAGAGAAAAACACCGTCTGGTTCCGCGGCCCGATGCGGGCGAGTTCCGAATCCATGACCCACGCCGCCGTGTATACCGCGGCGCCGGGCATAGCTTGCGTGGTTCACGCCCATCACCGCGAACGGTATCGCCAGCTTCTGGCGGGCAAAGCCCCGGCAACGGATGCGCGCGCAAGTTACGGCACGCCGGACATGGCCAGGAGCGTGGCCGCGCTGGTACGGGCGCATCCCGCAGACGGCGTTATCGTCATGACGGGCCACTCAGACGGCTTTCTGCTCTACGCGCCGAACCTGGCGCATATGCGCGATCTTCTCGCCATGCTCTCCCGGGGCTATGTCCCTTGCTGAGCGCCGCTTCTCTTCGTGAAAATACTTGTCAGCCTCTTCTTTCGCCATTATACTCCCCTAAAAACACAAGGAGGTTCTCTCATGCACAGAACTCTTGCGGCATTTTTCCTGAGTCTGCTTCTTTGCGCTCCTGCCGTGGCCGCGCCTATCAACGGGCAGGGCGGATTCAGCGGACCCGCCATAGGCAGGGCGGAAGTGACCACCGTGGCCCAGGCCAAGACTGCCAGAGATGAGGCGCCCTGCATTCTGGAGGGCCGTGTCATTGCCACCTTGCCCAAGCATGAGCATTATATGTTTGAAGACCAGACGGGGCAAATAGAAGTCAGCATTGACGACAAGATCTTCATGGGCCGCGTCCTCACTCCGCGTCAAACGGTGCGCCTTTATGGCGAGGTGGAAAAGGACTTCCTCGAAGCGACAGAAATCGATGTGGATCGCTTCGAAATCCTCAATTAACGAACAGGAAATGTAGACCGGGCAGCAATGTCCGGTCTTTTTCTCTGAAAGGTTGCCTGTGATGTGGCGAGAACGAAGGAGCGAGGCATGAACGGAAAGGTGGGCATCATCGGCGGGAGCGGCCTGGATAACCCGTCCATCTTTGCCTCCTCCAGGGACGTCCGCGTGACCACGCCCTACGGCGAACCCTCCTGCGCTCTGCGCGAAGGGGAGATTGCCGGAGTCCCGGTGGCACTTCTGGCCAGGCATGGCCGCGAACACACCATTCCCCCAACGCAGGTGAACTATCGCGCCAATATCTGGGCATTGAGAGAGGCGGGCTGCACCTGCGTTCTTGCCAGCGCCGCCGTGGGATCCCTGCGCGAGGAAATACGCCGCGGCGACCTTGTTCTCCCCGATCAGTTCATTGATTTTACCCGATCCCGGCCCCTGAGCTTTTTTACTTCCTTCGAACCTGGTCAGCCCCGCCATACGGCCATGCCCGAACCGTTTGATGCCAGGTTGCGTGAACTTCTGGCGGAGGAACTTGAAGCCCTGGGTTATCCCTTCCATGCGCGCGGCGTCCTTGTCACCATAGAGGGTCCGCGCTTTTCCACGCGGGCGGAATCGCGCATGTTCCGCGCCTGGGGGGCGGACATTATCAATATGAGCGTTGCGACTGAGTCCATCATGGCCAACGAACTCGGCCTGCCCTATGCGGTCGTGGCCATGAGTACGGATTACGACTCCTGGAAGGAAGACGACGCCGTGACATGGGAGTCCATCCTGGCCGTGGCCCGCGCCAACGCCGAAAAGGCGCTTACGCTCTTTCTTCGCGTCATTCCCCGCCTGAGGGGCGAATTTCTTCCCCGCTAAGCTGTGAGGCTGAGGGCTTGTCGCGCCGCTTTGTTTCCCGGTGCCTGAACGCCGTTAAGTTCGTTTTCTGTTGACATTGGCGTTCTTTCCGGCCTATGCCATAGTTTCATGTCTTGCTGTTTCTTCAGCGGCAAGGGACGTCGCGGTCTTTTTCACTGCCAGCCTGATCCGCGGCGTTTCCAAAAAAATTTTCTGGAGCCTTTGCGCTATGGAGAAAGCCCCTCGTCTCTCGGTTGTCATACCCGTTTACAATGTCGAAAAATATCTCGCCAGATGTCTGGAGAGCGTTCTTTCGCAAGAAGTTCGCGACATGGAGATCCTTTGCGTGGATGACGGATCAACGGACGGTTCACTCGAGATACTCAAAGACTACGCCGCGCGGGACAGCCGCGTGCGCGTTGTCGCGCAGGAAAACAGAGGCGTTTCCGCCGCGCGCAATGCCGGGCTTGATATTGCTCAGGGAGAATGGATTTCCTTTGTTGACGGCGATGATGAACTTCTTCCCGGAGCCTATGCCAGCCTCCTTGAAAATTGCGGGGATGAGGATTTCATATGCTTCGGCGCGGAAGAAGTACGGGAGAACGCGGGAAGGTGGATTCCGATCCGTTCCGGCTATTTTGACGTTGTATTCAACGGCACGAAAAGACTGACGGATGATGAACTGCTCAGGTTCTCCATGACCGTATGGGACAAGCTTTATCGCCGATCCGCCATAGAGGCGCAACGCCTTCGCTTCCCCGAAGGGCTTCGCTTCGAAGACAATGTTTTTATGTTGAATTTTGCTGGATTTTATCGAAACTGCCGTTTTGTTCCGCAAAAGTGTTACCGTTACTTCCGGCATGAAGGTTCCTTCATGGAAGACGCAAAGCTTGGAAAGGAAAGGCTTGCCTTCGATTACATCAGTATACTCGACCCTATATATGAATTTTGGAGGAAGCATTCCTTACTGCCGCAACACCAGGCCGCTTTTGAGCGCGTTTGTTTCAAGTTTCTGCGGGGAGCTGTCGAAATGTGCCAGCCCTGGGAGCGTACTGGCATAGTCTATGCACTGGCCACACTTTTACACCGTTGGGATTTCAAACCTGAACGCAGGGAACTCAGAGATATCAAAGAAGGACGAATCACTGTCCGCTTGGGCGCTTTCCCCGGGAAGGACATTACCATGCTCAAGCCGCTGAAGGGCCTGGAGAAGATTATATTTGTCGGGAATTGGCAGAAGAAACGCATTTTTTGTCTTTTTGGCATAAAGCTGTTCAGCTGGAGGAAAGAACATGGACACCGCGCGTGAGCGTAAAGAAACCATGTCCGGCAAGCATATCGGATCTGTCGTTTCCGGTTCCCCCGCCTTCTGCACCGGCTGTACAGCCTGTGTCCATGCCTGCCCGGCTTCCGCCCTCTCTATGCAGGAAGACGACGAGGGCTTTCCTTCCCCCATGGTTGATGAAAATCTCTGTATACAGTGCGGCCTGTGCCGCAAGGTGTGCCCCGTATGTTCTTTCTCTCTTATAAACGGGTTCAAAAATCCAGTTTGCTTTGCCGCGCTTGCGCCTGACAAGTTGCGTGAAAAAAGCACCTCGGGCGCGGCTTTTCCCGTGCTGGCACAGGAAATCCTGAACCGCGGGGGGCTTGTTTGCGGAGCGGCTTTCCGCAGGGATTGGAGCGTTGCGCATATCCTTGTTGAAGACGCGGAAGGTCTGGAAAAACTGAAGCGATCCAAATACGTCCAGAGCGATCTGGCGGACTGCCTTCCCGCCGTCAAAAAGATGCTGGATGGCGGCCTGCCGGTACTCTTCAGCGGCACGGGCTGTCAGGTTGCCGGGCTGAAGGGTTTTCTGCGCAAAGACTATCCGAATCTCTTCACCGCGGACATCATCTGCCACGGCGTGCCTTCTCCCGGCGTATGGCGGCGCTGGTTGGAAGAAAACTTCGATGTTTCCGCCATCGGCAGCATTTCCTTCCGCGGCGAAAGCGTCTGGGGAGAGGAAGCCGCCCTTGTCGTCAAGGACAGATCCGGGCAAACGCTTCATCGGGAAACGTATTCCAGGGGAACGTGGTATCGCGGCTTCAGCAAAAACCTCTTCCTGCGCAAAAGTTGCGGCCAGTGCCTGTTCAACAGGCTTCCCCGCCAGGGGGACTTTACTCTCGGCGACTACTGGGGCATTGATGCCGTCTCTCCGGAACTGAACGACGGCAGGGGTACGTCTCTTCTTCTTGTCAACACCGAAAAAGGACAGTCGTTGCTGAAACAAAGTCGTCCGGCCTTCAAGATTCTGAAAAAACTGCCGTTGAAAAGCGCGCTTCGCGGCAATCTCAACATTTCCAGTCCTTCCCCTGAACATGAACACCGTGCGGGCTTCTTTGCCTTGGCCCGTAAGACCACGGTGACAGAGGCGCTCCGTTTTGCCGCAAGCGATGTTTCCGACTGTAAAATCGTCAACTTCTGGTTCGCCTTGAATTACGGGGCCATGCTCACCTGCTATGCCCTGCAGGAGGCGCTGTTCCTGCTGGGAAAAAGTGCCATGGTCATCAACTATATGCCGGAAGACCGCCGTATAGACAGAGCGGGTTCATGCGCGGACATCTTCTCTCGCAAATATCTTTACCTTACAGAGCCTATCCATACCCGACGGGAATTATTCGCGCTCAATAATGTCACGGAGACGTTTATAACCGGATCCGATCAGATATTCCGCTGGAGTCTTATGAAAGACCACGGCGGTTCTGTGTACCTTCTCGACTTCGTCCATGCCGATAAGCGCAGGATCGCCTGTAGCGCATCGTTTGGCACGCTGGAATTCGAAGGCCCGCCGGAAGAGTTCCTGCGCTTCCAATATAATCTGAAGCAGTTCGACGCGGTATCCGTCCGCGAAAACACGGGAATCCGGATACTCAAAAACATGGGTGTCGACGCCGTGCAGATTATCGAACCCGTTTTCTGTCTGCCGAAAGAACGATGGCATGCTCTGGCGGACGGGCACAGTCATACGCACGGCGAAGGCATCCTCTGCTACCTTCTTGATTCTCAGCCCGAGGTCAAGGATGCTCCCGTGCTTGCCTTTATCAGTGAACGCCTCGGTGTCCCCGTCTCTATACAGAAGTTCGACAGGCAAAGAAGCGTGGAAGACTGGCTGGACTCCATCCGCAGGGCCTCATTCGTGATAACGGATTCCTTTCACGGTATGTGCTTTGCCCTTCTTTTCCACAGGCCTTTCGCCGTTCTTGCCTCGTATGGGAAAGCGCGTGGTCGGATGGATGAGATTCTCGGAAAGCTAGGGCTTCAGGAGCGCATCCTCGCGCCAGACGAAAGTGAGAGACTGGACGCCCTGTTTACCCCTCCCATAGACTGGGACGCCGTAGACGCCGTCATTGAAAAAGAAAGGAACAGGATGCTCTCATGGCTGAAGGAAAAGCTGAACGCTCCCGTGCGCTCCAGGGATTCTGTCGCGGACAGGCTGAATTATCTGCAAAGCACCGTGGAAGAGCAAAGTCGCGATATGGCACTGCTCTATAACCGCTTCCGTATTCTGCGAAAATATTATGGGTATAAGTTGCTCTTCAGGATAAGTTACGGCAGGAAAAAAACTCGTTACCTCAATAAACTCGCACTGTGGCATGAACGCGTCCGCCGCCTTCGCGCGCTGAAAAAGAAGATGAGGCAAGGATTATAGGGCATTTTGGCGCATATTTTTCAAGCGGACTAAAATTTTTTTGAAAAAAGTAGTTGACATGAGGAGGGAGGGGGGTGCATAAAGGGGATTCGCCGTGCGGAGAAGTGCGGTGAGGTTCTTTGACAAGTGAAGAGCGAGTTGGGAAGAGCTTT
>CAZWBH010000022.1:0-28308 GCA_964632155.1 uncultured Mailhella sp. | reverse complement strand
TGCGTCTTCTTTCCTTTCTTGACCCAGGCCGCATCCCCATCATCGGAAGGGGAAAACGTGACTTGCTCTGGGGCTGTGTCCTCTGCCCTGTCCTCAGGAATAAGTTCCAGCGTTGTCTTTGGTCGCCTGGAGGACTCTACCACCATCGCGTCAACACTAACACCTTGCTTGAAATCCCCTCTCGCCGTTAATTGTTCGAGAATGATCTTGAACAGCGCTTCGGCACGTTGTTCCCCCAGTAATTCCTGACGAAAACGACAAAACGTTGTGGCGTCCGGGACATCAGCAGACATACCCAGAAAAGCGACGGAAGGAAAAGCTATCGTAGATTTGATCTTCCAGCTCCACGTCGCTGAGATTGTACATCCTCTGTAGCACCAAAGGGCAAAGCCGGATACGCAGGCTTTCCAACGGCATTCGTTCCACGTTTGAGAGCTTTGTCCAAGGTTTTGGCTACCGGTCGCCAGTCTATCATCTGATTGATGGCGTCAAGTTTGGTAGGCTTTTTGTGTTGCAGATTGATCAGGTAATCAACAAGGGGTGTGGCGGTAGTTTTTTCAGGCATATTTCCCCCTTTACGATAAGAAAAAATATTATGTTTTAATAATTATATCAATATATTAATTGCATTTTGCTGTGCAGCGGTCTCATAAATAATTCTCGCGTAAAATAATTTAGTTCCCCCTGCTAAAAGTCCCACCGCGTCTGTCACGCGTAGAGCTTTTCCTTGAGCCACAGCTTCATAGGCTCGGAGGGCATGAACACGCCCTTCAGCCCTTCAAATTCCCTTTGGAAATCTTCTTCCAGTTCCTTGGGCAACGGGAAGACCCACAAATCCTCGGTGGCCTCGGAATTGCGCATGACAAGGCGCAGCGTGGGCTGATCCGTCCAGTTGTCCAGAACAAAGTAATGCGCATAGTCGTCCTTGGAGCGAACGGGGGCGTACTCGGCCTGCCAGTCATTATTGCCCCATTCCAGGTAGAGTGTAACCGCATCGGCGGGATCGAGGTTCCAATCTATGGGGAGGCTTTCAAACGCCTTGAGTTGTTCGAGGGTATTGTACCGCATGGCAGTGCTGTCTTCAGGCCGTTTGTGTGAAGCCGACCTAAGCGTTTTGTTCCGCCAGCCCTGAAGGGGGAAAGGACGTTGAACCTTCAGCGCCCCTTCCCAAAATTCTTTTGGCGGATAGATCTAAAGGAGATCGTACTTTTCAAGGACGGCCTTCAGCTCCGCCACGGTTTTATCACTGGGCGGGCAGAGCGGCAGGCGGAACTCGCCCTCCATATGTCCCATAAGGGTGAGAGCCGTCTTGCAGGGGATGGGATTGCTCTCCAGGAACAGGGCGCGGTTCATAGGTTCAAGGGCAAAGTGCAGACGGCGGGCCACTGTGTAGTCTCCAAGTTCGCAGGCGCAGCAGAGGTCGGACATCATGCGGGGCAGAATATTGGCCGTCACCGAAATAACTCCCTTGCCACCCACAGCGTAAGTGGCAAGAACCGTAAAGTCGTCTCCGGAAAGCAGAGTGAAGCTTTCGGGTGCCTGTTCAAGGATATTGGAAATCTGCACAAGGTTGGCCGTGGCTTCCTTGCAACCTACCACATGCTCCACCTCCCGGGCCATGCGCGCCATGGTGGCGGGCAGAACGTTGGAGCCTGTGCGACCGGGAACATTATACACGATGAGCGGTATGGCCACTGCGTCGCTCACGGCTTTAAAGTGGCGGAAGATGCCTTCCTGAGTGGGTTTGTTGTAGTATGGGGAGATGAGCAGCGCGGCGTCCGCCCCGGAACTTTTGGCAAAACGCGTGAGGCTGATGGCTTCTGTGGTGTTATTGGAACCTGCGCCGGCGATGACGGGTACGCGCCCATGAACCTGCTCCACGCAAATACGTATGGCGGCTTCGTGTTCCTCGTGGCTCATGGTTGCGGACTCACCGGTGGTACCGCAGGGCACGAGACCGTTGACGCCTTGTTCGAGCTGCCATTCAATGTGAGCGCGGTAGGCGTCTTCATCAATGCGCCCGTTTTTGAAAGGGGTGACAAGTGCGGTAATAGTGCCGTGAAACATGGCTGTTCTCCAAAGAAAAAAGTGAAGAGGAAGATGGGCCTGGCGTCGCTAACTGCCCAGCATTGCAAGAATTGAAGGATCCAGCACCCCTGTGAAGACCCGTGCCACGGCGCCGGACAGGAACACCGACTCTTCGCTCAGTTCAATGCCGAGAATTTCCCTCCCTGATGTTGTGACATTCACACGCGCTTCCGTCAAGCCCAGGGCATGGGCGATGCAGGCGGAGGCCGCCGCGCCTGTGCCGCAAGCGAGAGTTTCGCCTTCCACGCCCCGCTCATAGGTGCGCGTATGTAGGGAATCCGGGCCAGTAACCGTAACAAAGTTTACGTTGGTTCCCTTGGGTGAGAAGCGCTCGTGGTAACGGATAAGACGACCCAATTTTTCTACATCCACTTCATCGCAGTTGGGGAAAAAAATGACGACATGGGGTACGCCGGTGTTCACAAAGTTGACATCAAAGGCAGTTCCGGCCACGTCCATCGGGATGTGCAGGGTGAGTTCCGTGGGACGGGTGAGTTCCACTTTGGCTCTCCTGCCCTCCAGATCCACGCGAGCATGGATGAGTCCGGCGTCCGTGCCAAAGCACTGCTCGGAAGAAGCGAGGCCAAGTTCCACAGCCAGCCATGAGGCGCAACGCGAGGCATTGCCGCACATTTCGGCGCGAGAGCCGTCGGCGTTGTAGAAGTGCCAGATGAAGTCACCCTCGCGTCCGGGGGGCGTACTTTCAAGAAAAAGCAAACCATCGGCACCTATGCCCGTTTTGCGGTTGCACAGGGTAACGGCCCAGTGGTTCATCTGCGAAATATCAACTTTGATCTCGCGATTATCGATAAAAATAAAATCGTTGCCGCAACCATGCATTTTATGAAAGGAGACGTTTTTCATGGGCTTGCCTGAAGGTTAAAAATTAGCCGTTCCAGACGGATCGGACATGTGGGTAAAGAACGGCAAGGGCACTTTCCGCGTCCATAAGCAGGGTGGCGCCAGCAGCGTTGCGATGACCTCCGCCGCCAACCTTTGCGGCCGCATCCCGCACATTGTCGTTGCCGGAAGAGCGCATACTTACCCTGGTTTCGAGCAAGCCTTCCCGAAGCTCCTCGCGCAGAACCAGCGCCACGCGCACCCCGCGAAGACGGCGCAATTGTTCCACAAAGCCCTCGCTCTCTTCACGGCAGACGCCGTATTCCTCCATGAGTTCCCTGTTTATGAGTACGACCGCGCACCTGCCTTCATCCAGAAGGCGAGTTTCCTGCATAAGCCTCCCCCAGAAGCGCAACTTGGCCTCGCTCCAATTGTTTTCCAGGCGATCGCGCAGGGTCGCGATGTTCAGGCCATTCGCCCTGAGTTCTGAGGCTATGGCCAAGGCCCCGGGCGTGGTGTTTCCGTAGCTGAAATTGCCGGTATCAGTGCTGATGGACACATAGAGCGCTTCGGCCAGGGCGCCTTGCAGGGGCACGTTGAGAGCGCGGATAATCAGGGCAACCATCTCCCCCGTGGAAGACATGGTCGGGTCTATCCAGTTGGCCACGGAACCGAAGGCGGGATTGGCCAGGTGATGATCAATGCACACGGTGGGCACACGCTTCAGCAACGACCGAAGTCTTTCTTCCACGCGGTTCTCGTCTCCGCAGTCCAGAACAACAGCAATATCCGGTTCGCAGGGGAGTTTTTCGGCACTCGCGAGTACAGGGCAGGGTAAGGTTAGGAAACTCAGAAAAGCGGGTACTCCTTCAGAGCTACAAATGAGAACCTGCCTGTTCGCAGCGCGCAAGGCCCATGCCAGAGCCAGACAGGAGCCGAAGGCATCGCCGTCGGGGTGTATGTGCGGGATCAGAAGTATGCGCTCATACTTTTGGAGAGCGTCCAAAAGTTCGCCAGGAACGGGGTTCTCAGTCGTCATGAAAGATCTCGAAATCGCTGTAGGTCATTTCTTCCTCGCACACGGCCTCCATCATAAGAAGGCACTTGTCCATGCGCGACTGCATATGCCTTTCACTGTTGCTCACCGACACAACCTGCAACCTTAGCCGCGTGAGAGATTCCTCGGTGCCGGCTTCGGCTATGGCCACGTTGAAGGTGTTGCGAACCTTCTGCTTTAGGCTGTTTGCCACGCGTCTTTTGCCCTTAAGGGAATCATTGCCGTGAAGTGCGTACTCCACGGTAAGCACACCAATGACCATATCATCTCCGCAAAGGCTCAGGAACGATAATCCGAATTCACGGAAACATAGGCGTGGGAGAGGTCAGCGGCGAGTAGGCGGGCCTCGCCCGGGCCATTGCCCAGCACTATGTCCAAGGGAAGATCCACGGCCTTCAGCGGCTCTTCCAGAAGAGCGTCAAAATCAAGGTCTGTGGGACGCCCGTTGCGGAACAGCTCCACACCGCACAGCGTCACGCGCAGGGCAAGAGGATCGAAATCCACGCCAGCGCGCCCTGCGGCGGCCACAATGCGCCCCCAGTTGGGATCGCGCCCGAACATGGCGGTCTTCACAAGCTGGGAATGCCCCACCGTGCGGGCCACCTTCTCGGCCTCTTCGTTTGTAGCGGCTCCTGTAACGCGGATGTGCATGACCTTGGTCGCGCCTTCTCCATCCCTTACCAGCATATACGCAAGTTTGCCAAGCACTTCGATGAGTGCCTTTTCCAAAATCGGCAAATCGGCATCCAGAACGTGTACGCCAGAGGCGCCGTTGGCCAGGCCGTAAAGCGAATCGTTGGTGGAGGTGTCTCCATCCACGCTCACGCGGTTGAAGGTGGCATCCGCAGCGCGGCGGAACAGGGTCTGCCAGGCGGCATCGTCCACTGCAGCATCGCAGATCACAAGGGCGAGCATGGTGGCCATGTTCGGACAGATCATACCCGCACCTTTAGCCACTCCCGCCAGGCGCACGGTTCCGCCAGGAAGCGCGAGTTCTAGTCCGGCCATCTTAGGGAAGGCATCGGTGGTCATCATGGCGCGCACCAGCCCTTCCAGATCCGTATGCCCAAGGGAAACGGCCAGTTTGGGCGAAACATCGGCCCACTTTTTCATATCCATATGCGTGCCAATGACGCCGGTGGAAGCGGGAAGCATGGTCTCCGGCGCCACGGATACGCCCTCCCTAGCCAGGGCTTCACTCACCAGGCGCAGAGAAAGACGGCAGTTTTCCAGGCCCTTTTCTCCAGTACACGCGTTGGCCTGTCCGGAATTGATGAGTATGGCGCGGATGCCGCTATGGCACATGGCAAGGTGTTCCTGGGAAACAAGAACGGGCGCGGCACGAAAAAGATTGGTGGTAAATACGCCGGCGGCCGTGGCGGGGGTATCGCTGACAACAAGCCCTACATCGTTGCGATCCAGGTTTTTGCCGCGAAAATCAGCGTTGGCTGCAGCCAGGCGGAAACCCTGAGGGATCTGGATCATGGAAAAAAGCCTCCAATTTTCATTATAGAATACAAGGCAAATGTGCCACACTTGAGCTGACGGCGCAAGACCTTCCGGCAATGGGGCGCCAACGATACGGAACGCCACGGATTTCTCCTGCGCTGACTTTCGGAAGAGGAATGGGTAAACAATCCTTTGCAGTTTTGTTAAATTTCTTTTACCTGTGCGTGCCGGGCGGCTACTCTCTTTTGCATGGTAACGCCTGTAATGATTATTCCCAGCGAGACAAGCGTTGTCCACGCGATGGGTTCGTGGAGAAAAAAATGTATCCACACAAGGGCGAGAAAGGGAATAGCCAGTTCCATGGTTGCCAGGGTTGATACCGAATCGGCGATACGAAAGGCACGGCCAAGCAGGATGTAGGGCAACGTCAGCTCGAACACGCCCACATAGGCGCAACCCGCGAGAGCCAGCGGTTCAAGGGAGAAGGTCATTCCCTTGCTCAGGAGCAGACCGGTTGCCAACAGTGCGGCCACGGTAAAGCAAATGAAATAATTTTGATTTTGAGGAATGTCGTTCCTGGTATTGAGAACCCAGTACAGGGCAAAAAGTATGGAGCAGGCGGCGGCATACACAAAACCAATGGGTTGAATCGGCCCGAGCTTTTCTGCCCCCAGCAGGGAAACAGGCACTCCCGCATACGCAAAAATAATCCAGAAAAACTCCGCGCGGGATACTGTCTGCCTGAAAAAAATAGGGGACAGCAAGGCTACGACAAGGCACCACGTTACCGTAACCGGTACGATAAACTGTGGGGAAAGGTAGGTATTGGCGGAAAAAAAACTCTGGTAGTACAGAAAAAGAATGCACCCCTGCAAAAAAGATAAACACAGATTGCGCATGGGCAGACGCGTTATCCTGTCTTCCTTTTTCTCTGTCAGCCCAAAAAGGAAAACAAACGCGGCAATTCCCATACCCAGAGATATGGTCTGCTCCGCCGTTAAAATAGTGGTAAGCAATTTAAATATTGACGGATTGATGGACCAAATGAGGACGTTCAAGCCAACCAGGATTGTCGCTCTAGTTTGATTGTTCATGGTTGCCTCCTGGGGTATTTTCAGTTGGAACCTTTTACAAATGTGTCGTGACCAGCTAAGGGGAGAAGTTCTGAGCAACTTGAGGATCAGCAGAAAAATGCCCTCTTGCCTGTGATTAACCCTGAATGCACCTTCTTTCAAACAAAAAAAGAAGGTATGTTTTGAAGGGCGCGAAAGCGTGCAGGTCTCGTTCTGGCATAAGTCAGGAAGCTTTCCATCCCATTGACCGACGAGCGTTTATTGGCAAATTGTTATTGCCGTGTTCCACGCGAGGGGGCTTTTGATATCCAGGGTCAGCGAGGCCATCGGATCCGTGCCATTCGTCTGAATGAATGACGTGTTCTGCCCGCCCTTGGATGATTTCCCGCAGAAGTGACCTCGGCGAGTCCGTGACAATTTTTGTGCAGACTCGTCTGTTTCTTTTCATCGGGACAAAAACCGTGGCTTTTCTCACGCCATGGTCTCGGACACCTCGGACTCTTCAGGCGCTAAAAGTGCTTTTGTCAAATTACCCTTTACAGGAGATTTTCCTTCACAGTAGCGGGCAATTTTTTCCCTGATTCCCGTGAGATACCTGTTTACGGTTTTTTTGGGTTAATCCCTGTCAAGTTACGATCTGTGATGCCGTCAAAGCAATGGAAAAAAGTCTCGCAATCTTCCGAATTTTGATCCAGAAAAGGTTTGAATAATACGTATACGTGTTTTTCATTGTCATGCGTTGCGCTACAGCCTGTTTATGACCCATCGGCTGGTCAAGACCTAAACTTTTGTTGAACGTTGGCATCGGCTCTTTTTGTAACAGAGCGTGAATTTTCACAGAAGCGACAATAAGCGTCTCTTCGGGAGACAAGCATGGTTTCAAGAAATTTCGTGTCTCCCCATGTTTTGGGCCTCTTGCAAATTATTTTCCACTAACCTAATATAAAAAAAGTTAGCGTAACTTCCCGTTATCATGTCAGCTTTAAACGCCCGCTCTTCAACTTTGCGCACTCTTTCCCTCCTATTTCTTTTCTTTGCCCTTACGCTCCTTTATGGTTGCGGAAAGCAGAGTGTTCGTTATACGCCTCAAGCTCAACGCGGCTACACGAGTACTGGTGCGGCCATTGCCAAAACGGCAATGACGCAGATCGGACGTCCCTATGTTTCAGGTAGCGCTTCGCCAGCCCGTGGTTTCGATTGTTCAGGTCTTGTCTTCTGGTCCTACTCAAAGCACGGAATCAAGGTTCCTCGCATCAGCGGAAAGCAAGCCAGCGCTGGATTCAAAGTGAACCGTAACGATTTGCGTTCCGGAGATATCGTGGTTTTCCGCATCCCGCGCACAGGATATCACACGGGCATCTATGTTGGGCAAAACAAATTCGTACACAGTCCGAGACCACGGGCAAAGGTCAGGGTTGAATCTCTAAATACCAAGTATTGGAGACGTTACTATGTGGGGGGGAGGCGTCTCGTGCGGCGCTAGGCGTACTGCCCGCGCAACTGCAGGGCAGTGTGGAATATTTTCCCTGATCGCCGGAAGAAGAGCGTTTGTTAAAAACCGGATGATGCCTTGAAGACGCGTCTCCGGCGGCTTATACAAAATACGGAAATCAGCAGTCTCGCAAAGGGGGCACGACTCTGGCGCGGTATCAGACGAAAATCACCTCACCTCTTCCTACAGTATATCGTGCATACTCAGTATACCTTTGGGACGACCTTTTTCGTCTGTAATAAAGAGGCAGGTGATCTTGTGTTCTTCCATCACGCCTTGCGCCCTGGCAGTGAGGGCGTCAGCCGCGATACACACAGGGTTTGGCGTCATGAGATCGCGGGCCGATCTGGAAAGAATATCCGAATCCATGTGACGGCGTAAATCGCCATCGGTAACAATGCCCGCAAGCCGACCATTTTCCACAATGCCTACACAGCCAAAGCCCTTGCGCGTCATTTCGGCAAGGACTTCCATGGTGGAAGCCTCTATTCCCAGGACGGGCACAGATTTTCCCGTGTGCATAAGATCTCTCACCAGTGTTAATTTTCGTCCCAAGGAACCGCCAGGGTGGAAGCGGTGGAAGTCTTCCTTGCTGAAACCCCTGGCAGAAAGCAGGCACATGGCAAGCGCATCACCCAGGGCCATCTGCACCGTGGTGCTTGTGGTGGGCGCACAGTCTAAGGGGCAGGCCTCGTGAAGTTGCGGCTGAAGCAAAAGATAATCGCAGTGTTTGCCCAGAAAGCTTTCGGCGTTGCGGGTGATGGCCACAAGGGGGATGTTGTTCTGCGAAGCATAGAGTACAATATCAGTAAGCTCTGCGGTATTGCCGGAATTGGATATGGCAAGCACAGCGTCTTTGTTCGTGAGCATGCCCAAATCTCCATGGCTGGCCTCAGCCGGATGTATGAAATACGCCGGCGTGCCTGTAGAGGCAAAGGTGGCGGCTATCTTACGGGCCACATGACCACTTTTGCCCATGCCCGTGACGGCAATACGTCCTTCGATGCGCTGCAGACATTCCACGGTTCTTTCAAAGCTTTCGCCCAGCTCTTCCGCAAGAATATTCAGAGCTTGCGCTTCTATACGCAATACCTGGCGCGCTTCGTCTAAATACTTCATACTTACGCTCCTTCTTCGGCCAGAATACGGCGAACGGCTTCAAGGTCTTCCGCGGTATCCACCCCCGGGCCGGAAGGATCCGTTTCCAGCACGCGAATGGCTATGCCTGCCTGGAGTACACGGAGTTGTTCCAGCTTTTCCGTCTGTTCCAAAGGAGAGGGAGGAAGCGCGCCAAAGGAGAGGAGAAGTTCGCGCCGATAGGCGTAAATGCCAAGGTGGCCGTAGTAGTGCGGTTCCGCACCGCCCTGGCGAGGGTAAGGGATGGGGCTACGACTGAAATAAAGGGCGTTACCATTATGCGCGAATACCACTTTGACCAGGTTGGGGTTTTGTGCCTCTTCGCGGTCAATGGGGCAACAGAGCGTGGCAATCTGGGTCGCGGGTTCCTCCAGCATCACTTTGGCCAGGCGCTCTATGGCGCGAGGATCGATGAGCGGTTCATCGCCCTGCACATTGAGGTAAACGTCCGCACTGTGACTTCGCGCCACTTCAATAAGGCGATCCGAACCGGAGGGGCAGGCAGGGCTTGTCATGCATGCCTTTCCGCCAAAGGCGTTCACAGCGTGATAAATGCGCTCATCATCGGTGGCCACAAGGACTTCGCGGAAGAGGGGAACCTTGCTCACGCGTTCATATACGTGCTGTATCATGGGTTTTCCACAGATGTCCAGCAGTGGCTTTCCGGGGAGTCGCGTCGAGGCGTAACGCGCGGGAATGACGGCAATAATATCCATTAGTACTCCTTGGAAAGGCTGTCGAAGGCTTTGATCATGGAGAGGAAGCGGGGAACATCCTTCACCGCCAACATATTCGGGCCGTCGCAGGGGGCTTTGTCGGGGTCGGGGTGTACTTCCATGAAGATTCCGGCCACGCCCACAGAGGCGGCCGCTCTGGCGAGCGCGGGCACAAATTCCCGCTGTCCGCCGCTGGAGGAGCCGAGAACTCCGGGGAGTTGCACGCAATGCGTGGCGTCAAAAACCACAGGAGCAAAGCGTTTCATGATGACGAGAGAACGCATATCCACCACCAGGTTACCGTAGCCAAAGCTCGTTCCGCGTTCGCAAAGGGTGATGCGCTCATTGCCTGTGGATCTCGCCTTGGCAAGTACGTTTTCCATTTCCCATGGGGCAAGGAACTGACCCTTCTTAATATTCACGGGTTTGCCAGTGGCGGCTGCCGCCACAATGAGATCCGTCTGTCGACAAAGAAAGGCGGGTGTTTGCAGGTAATCCACCACTTCTGCCACGGGTGCGGCCTGTTCAGGGGAATGAATGTCTGTGAGTACGGGAATGTTCCGGCTTTCCTTTACTTCCGCAAGAATGGAAAGTCCCTCAGTCATACCCACTCCGCGAAAGCCGGAAGCGGAACTGCGATTGGCCTTGTCGAAGCTGGATTTGTAAAAGAAGGGCACTCCCGCCGCAGCAAAGATTTCCTTGAGCGCCGCGGAAACTTCCAGGGCATGGGTTCGGCTTTCCAAGGCGCAGGGTCCGGCTATAAAGAAGATGGGCGCGGCGTTATCCACCGTGAGGGAAGAACGGTAAGGGAGTTCAACAGTGAACATATTGGCTCCATCAAGTGACTGAAATGGTAAAAACATATCCACCTTAGTCCGAAGGGCAGGAAATTTCAAGGAAGGGATGAGAAATTCAGCGTGTGCCTTTGGTGGAAATATACGGCATTTTCAGTTAAATATCGGTAAGAGGATTGAGAAGAAAGAAGATATGTGGTAGAACAAAATTGTCGGGCGCCTTTAGAGTGAAGCTACCCTTGGTGGGGATGGCGGAGGCGCCGGACTATGTACAGAATGGAACGAGGGTGTGGCATGAAACTCAGCAAAGTTATTCTCCCCGTTGCCGGATGGGGCACGCGCTCCCTTCCTGCCAGCAAGAACATCCCCAAGGAAATGCTCCCCATTTTCGACAAGCCCGTGATCCAGTACGTGGTGGAAGAAGCCGTGCGAGCCGGCATCAAGGAAGTGGTTTTTGTAACAAACCGGCACAAAAGCGTTATAGAAGACTATTTTGACCGAAATGTCGAACTGGAAGAACTTCTGGAAGAATCGGGCAAGATGGAACAGCTGAAGGCCGTTCAGAATGCGGCCTTTCTGGTGGAAACCATGGCCGTGCGCCAGAAGCAGCAACTTGGTCTTGGCCATGCCGTGGGCTGCGCCAGGAATATGATTACCGAAGATTTCTTTGCCGTCATGGTGGGCGACGACTTTATTGTGGGGGAAAACGCGGGCCTTGTTCAGCTTGTGGTTGCCGCCGAGAAATACAACATGCCGGCCATTGGCGTGATGGAAGTCCCGGCGGACAAAATAAACAGGTACGGCATGGTTGCCGGCAAAGAAATAGCAGAAGGAGTGTACCGCGTTACCGATATGGTGGAAAAGCCGCCCCTGGGAAGTATGGATTCACGCCTGGCCATTGTGGGACGTTACGTTCTGCCCTGCGAAATATTTGATTATATCATGAAGCAGAAGCCGGGCAAGGGTGGAGAAATTCAGCTTACAGACGCTCTTGCCGCCTATATGCACGATAAAGGCGTGCTGGCCGTAAAGATGAAGGGTAAGCGTGTGGACGCCGGGGACTGGGTGGATTACCTGAAGGCTAGCGTGTACTTTGGACTTAAAAACGAAGAAATCCGCGAACCGCTCAAGAAAACTCTGCAAGAACTTTTGGAAAGGTTTTAAACAGAGCTAGCACATCGGTAAACTTGCTGGTGTCACCTGGATGACCGGGGGCTTTCATCCTAGCTACGCCTCAGCGGGCGCAAAGCAGAAATTTGCGCCTGTTTAAAATTTCACCGATGAATACCAGACTGGAAGAGCTGAACAGTCTGTTTCAGGCCGTACATCCACGGGCAAGAGGCTGTCGAAACATATCTGTCTCCGCTCCGATGATTTATTTGAATGGCGCCACGATATCGGGATTTTTTTGGTCATGATTTTCAAATCAAAGAGCGAGGAGAAATTCACAGACTTTCATGTCTTTTTTCACAGAATCGCAGGCTGGTTGCAAGAAACGCCAGAACCCTAGCAAAGGTGGCTTCGTCTTTTAGGATAGTTTGAGGGTTTGGGAGTTGTATCACGGATCTTCCGTACAGGCGTTTCTGGCAAAGAGGGAGCAAGGAACGAGGCATGGAGAGCGCATCGCGCGTGTCAGACCCGAAAAGCAGAATCACTCGAGGATCGAAGCGCGCCACCCCGGACCAAAACAGCGAAGGTTGTTGAAGACAGTCTTCACCAGGCAATGCATAAGGCCAGAAGACATGAGTACCGCCAGGGTGCTTCAGGGCTAAAAGCATACGAGTCATGACTTGCTGTCGATGGGGATCCGCCGCGCCAACAAGATCGTCCCCTAGGCCGGCATACGTCCATAGAACAAGTGGAGACGTCGGTAGCTTGCGCCGACTTTTGAGAATCCGCCAAGAATCTGGCCAATCAGATTCGGGGAGGATGCCAAACGGTGAACTGCCATAGGGAAAATATCCCCGTTCCGTCTCCTTTTGGAAACCAGGTGATGAAGAAGAAAAAGGAGCAGGGGAGGCTTTGACGGAAACCAGGTTTTGCCGCGGTGGACTTCCTTGGAACATTGGAGGACTTGAAGGAACGCGCTCTTCCCATCCCGTTTGTTCCGAAGAACTCGTGTGATGCCCCCGCGCGTCTGACGGAACGCTCGCCTTTTGTGCGTTTCCCTCTCTTTCGGCTTTGTCTCTGGCCATGAACTCCTTTACGCGTTCCTCGTTTGAGAGAAGCAAGACGGAAAGTCCAGTTCTAAGCCATGGGCGAATGATGGGAGCGATGGTGTTCATGATTCCAGAGTTCGTACCCAATCGATAATTTTCCAGGCTACCTGGGGTTTGGGCATATCTGACCAGAGTTCATCGCGCCCCTGGGTATCCGCCACGAAAACGTGGTTGGAAGCGCGGGCAAAACCCTCGGCAATACGATTACCCACAAGAATATCGGCGCCCTTGAAGGAAAGCTTGTGGTGTACAGCCGTAGCCAGAGCGTCCATGTCGGGTACACTTTCGGCCGCGAATCCTACGATGATCTGTCCTTCGGATCGATCTTCGGCAAGGGTGCGGAGTATGTCGGCATTGGGCAAAAACTGCAGAGAAAAGCCCTCCGTTGCCTTGTCCTTTTTAAATTTGCCAGACACATAAGGTTCAGGGCGAAAGTCCGCGACAGCCGCTGTGAACACCCCCACAGTGGACTGTCTCCATACGCGTTGGGCTACAGCCAGCATTTGTCTGGCGTTTATAACATCATACCTGTGGAAAAGGGAATCATCGGGCAACCAAAGGTCTATCGGCCCGCATAACGCATATACTTCCGCTCCGCGCAACCATGCTGCCAGGGCTATGGACGCACCCATGATTCCCGTTGAAGCGTTCGTCCAAAAGCGAACCTCATCCCAGCTCTCTCTCGTCGGACCGAGTGTTACCATCACGGTCTGACCTTTCATGTCTTGTGGAGTGAGAGCCTTCAGCCCCGCAAGATAGATGGAACGCAGATCGGCAAGACGCCCCTGCCCCTCGTCCTGGCAGGCCACTCTTCCGTTGTCTGGTCCAACAAAGAGGACTCCACGTTTTTTAAGAAGGGCGACGTTGTCCTGCGTGGCAAGATTCTGCCACATTCGGGGATTCATGGCCGGCGCCACGACGATAGGCCCGTCAAAAGCCAATGCCTGCGCGGAAAGCATATCATCGGCGCGCCCTTGGGCCAGACGAGCAAGCATGTCTGCCGTAGCAGGAGCGATAACCATGGCGTGCGCTGACCGCCCGGGTTCCAGGTGTTCAAAAACTTCCTGACCGTCGAACATATCGCCGCAGACGGGTTGCGCTCCCAATGACTGAAAGGTGAGAGGCGTGACGAATCGTCGTGCCGCGGCTGTCAGTGTTGCGCCAACATTAATTCCGGTGTCCTGCCAACGATGAACCAGTTCGGCCACACGGAACGCTGCCACCGAGCCGCATACGCCCAAATGGAGTCTTTTCCCGGAAAAAATCTTGAAAAGCAGATGCTTTTCCACGACGCCTCCCTATTCGGAAAGTTTCGTCGCCTGCGGAGAGTTTTCTGAAGCGGAAGGATTGCCTGCACCCATTCCCAGGGCGCTATCTACGCTGTTGGACACTTCTGGCCCAAGGGACAGAATATCCACATTCACTCCATTGACAACCCATACGTCCATGGTCGTGTTCATGACGTTTTCGCGGAAGAACAACGCGGCAAAGTGCGGATTCTTCTCATAAAGCTGGACGGAACGCACGCCCACGCTGGATCCGCGCAACTTCCAGCCCTGATGCAACATATTCTGCATCATGACGTTGGCAAGCGTTGTAATTTCCACTCGACCGCTAAAGGATTCCAAACCATACTTGTTTCCGTCGGACGCCACTGTAACCAGAGTTTCGGAGGGGATGTTCGTCATGGGCGCGGGAATGGGAACGTCCTGAAACTGAGAAATATAGGTTTCGGTAACGTTAGGCTTTTCAAAGGGATTACTGATGGAAGGCATACTGGAACAGCCTGAAAGCAAGAAGACTACAGCCATACAGGCAATGGTTGCGCGCATTTTCATAAAGACCTCCATGGAGAAGCTGATGTATCGTGAACACAAGATGAACCATCGTTCGACCGTTTTCGTCTCTTGAACTTTTATGAGAATACGACAAAAATTCAAGATGTGCAAACCGTGGCAATCGCGTGAACTTATGAGTAAAAAAGCGTTCAATATGTTGATTGCCTTTGAACGGGAACAAAAAACAGATTTCCAATAATTTTCTCCTTGGCGCCAGCGGAAACCCAAGTTTCTTTTATAGCAAAAAAAGAATTTTTTCATTCATGTGGCGCCTTATGGCGTTGCCATTGGGCTGGAATTTCATCATGAATTTGTCTTGTTTTATGAAAATGTCCAAAAGACAAGAAACGAAGTTTAGAAATGACAATATTTAACGATACTATAAATGTTAAAAATTATTGTATATAAGCTTTTTATAATTTATTCATCGAAATTATCAATGGCATAAATTTAATGAATTGAAAATAATTATAAAGTATTATTTTCAAAAAATAATATATTGTGATATACAATATTGAAAAATGTAAAGATGTTGTCTGAAAAATTTTCTAGTGCTACTATTCTATTCTATCTAAAAATACTCTTTACTAAATTTTCAAGGAGCATTGCCCTGACATAGTTACTCTCCTCTTAATTTTTTCATGCGCTTGCCCCGCTTGCCTTTTTTCGAGAGTGTCACCTTTGAGATGATTTTCCACAAGAATTTTCGATGATTGACTTTAGAATTTCATTCCTAAAGCGATGCTTTCTCTTTTTGAGGGTTCACTTTATCAATGGCAAAAGTTCATCGATGCTCCCAGTTACTCGAAATCGTTGGAATAAGGCCATGGTTATGTTCAACATTTCTGACGAACGGGTGAAAATTTGTGTTCTCCGCCTCAATCGACCGGGCCAATGTCGTTGCAATGCGTTCTTTTTATCTTGTAAGTATTTTTTTCCTTGTCGTAACCGGTGACTCCCTGTCACCCCGGAGGAACACGCATAGAAATCAATATACCTTTTTTGCTCTCCACAAATTGAGTCTGTCGAAAAACCTGATCAGGGTTTTGGAACTACGATCACCACATTCCCAACCGATAAGTTTTCGAGTGTTATGATCAAGAGCTTTCCAGATCCAGATGTGATCTTTTTTTTTGTGATATATGAAACCATTTCATCAACTTCGATTTCATCAATTTGAGAAGAAGTGTCGTCATCAGTGATAAATTTTTCATAAAACATTTTTATCCGGCGCATGACACTCTGGCCACTGACGCCGATAATCCTTCCGGTCATTTCATGGATACCCCGGAAAGACAGAGTATCAAAGGGAAGGCGTTTATCCCGCATTGCTTTGCCATAAGGTGTGCCTCTTGTAAATTGAAAAACGCATTGTTTACATGTATAGCGCTGAACTCCAGCCGTAAACCCATTTTTACCTATGCCTCTGATCCACATTTACGACAGGGTAGTTCCTGTCCTCCCTTTTTTAGAACGATAGCATAAAATAAAAAGCTTTTCATTGAAAAAGTTTTACTCTCAATTTTTTCAGGCGCTTTACACGTTGCAGTCTTAGGGCTATTCTTCTTTTAATCTCTGTTTTCTCCCTGTTTTCGAGGTCAGGTTGCTATCTTTCACCTCCTTGCGATAGCAACCGTTTTCTTTTCAGAATCGCTAAAGTGGCAAAAACTTCCCAGAAGCAGTACGCAACTGAGGCTTGAATACGGGCGAAAGATGTCTGTTTTTCAGGCAGTCAGGGATAAGTTGCAAACCCAAAAATGTACAATGTGTTGGCACCAGCCATAGTCGCCATGAAAACACTCGCCGCGTTCCTTCTCTGCCTCTTTCTCTCCGCGCTCCCCGCTCATGCCAAACAGCAGGAAAAACTCTACATTGCCTCCGTCTTCCCCGTATGGCTTATCCTTAAGGAAGTGACCCGCGATATTCCCGGCGTGCGCGTAGAACTGCTTCTGCCCGCCAGTACCGGTTGCCCGCACGAGTACGTCATAACGCCGCAGGTACGCCGAACCCTGGCCCGCGCCGATGTTTTTGTGCAGAACGGGCTGGGGCTGGAGAGCTTTCTTGGAGAAGGCGCCCGCCTGAAGAACGTATTGAAGCCTGGAGCTTCCGTAGTGGATTGTTCTCTCGGGGTAGAAGGAGTGCTTGAAGAAGAGCATGGCGTCAATCCCCATATTTTTGCCAGCCCTTTCATGGCCACGAAGATGGCGCTTTCCATGGCCGCGCAACTTGCTGCCATCAACCCGGACTATGCCGCACTCTACCGTGAAAACGGCGAACGTACCGCCGTGCGGCTAAAGAACTTGGCTACGGAAAGCTGGAAGCGCGGCAGTCGTCTCAACGCTCGTTGCGTTCTTGTTCAGCACGGTATTTTCAGCTATCTTGCCCGCGATATTGGCCTTTCGGTGGAAGGCTTGATCCAGCAACAGGAAGGCCAGGAACCCTCCGCCCGGGAGTTTATGGATCTTGTGCGCCTCATCCAAAAGAAAAAGGTCGCCGCCGTGATTACCGAGCCGCAATACCCCGCCCGCGCAGGGCAAACTCTTGCCGCGGAGACCGGCATCCCCTGCTTTTCGCTGAACCCTGTGGCTCACGGATCGGAGGACGCCACCCTGGACTTTTACGAGCGCGCCATGTACGAAAATCTGGATCGCCTGGAGAAAAATCTTGGAAGTCGATAAGCGCCCGGCCGTCGTCTTTGACCACGTTTGCGTCACCCGCGGCAGCCTGAACATTCTGGACGAAGTCTGCGCCACGGTACCTTGGGGGAGCTGGACCGTACTCATCGGGCCTAATGGCGCAGGCAAGACCTCACTTCTGCTCGCCCTGCTTGGAGAGATACCCTGCCGCGGTCGCATCCTTCTTGGCGGAGGCAGAGGGTTGCGACTCGGCTATGTGCCTCAAAAACTGGTTGTGGACAAGGGTATGCCCTTCACTGTGGCGGAATTTCTTTCCATGGGGGTACAACGGCGCCCTCTCTGGCTCGGTGTCTCCCGTTCCGCAAAAGAACAGGCCGTTACCCTGCTGAGTGCGGTACGCGCGGAGCACCTCATGACGCGTCGCGTTGGAACCCTGTCTGGTGGCGAGATGCAACGTGTTTTGCTTGCCCTTGCCCTTCAGCAAAAACCCGAACTCCTCATTCTGGACGAGCCTTCTGCGGGGGTGGATATCGAAGGCGGACACCTTTTCTGTGAACTTTTGGAAGATCTGCGACAGGAGCAGGGCGTTACGCAGATTATGGTCAGCCACGACCTCGGTATGGCGGCGCATCACGCCACTCACGTCATCTGTCTGAACCGCCGCGTCATCGCGCAGGGCACGCCGGTCGAGGTTCTCACTGTTCCCGTGTTGCAAGCGCTCTTCGGTATGCATATGGGCCTCATCTGCTCGGAGTACCACACACACAGCGCCAAACTTCAACCCCGCATTCCCTCTGAACTCAGGGAGACGCCCCATGGTTGATCTCTCCTGGCTTTTCCACCTTGCTTCGTTCTTCCCGCTGGAGGGCATGGATCTGCGTTTTATGCAACAGGCTCTTGTGGCACTGTGCCTGCTTGCGCCCATGACCGCCGCCCTTGGAGTGCAGGTCATACACTACCGCATGGCTTTTTTTTCCGACGCTGTGGGCCATTCTGCCTTTGCGGGTGTGGCGCTCGGTCTTCTTCTGGGCGTACACCCCCATATTTCCATGCCCATTTTCGGGCTGACCGTGGGACTCATCATCATGTTCCTTCAACGCTTCAGCTCCCTGCCCTCAGACACGGTCATCGGCGTGATTTTTTCCGCCGTGGTCGCTTCCGGCCTGGCGGCGGTCAGCAGGGATAACACCATAGCCCGCGATCTTCAGCAGTTTCTCTACGGCGACATTCTTACCCTCACCGAGGCAGACATTCGCTGGCTTCTGGCGCTGTTCACAGCCTTTGCAATCTTTCAGTTCCTGGCCTTCAACCGCCTGCTCTACACCGGGATGAACGGCGTCATTGCCAGGGCGCACCGCGTGCACGCAGTCCTCTGCGAATACCTCTTTGCCGCGTTGCTTGCCGTGGTGGTCATGTTCTCCGTGTGGAGCGTGGGTGTCCTTCTGGTCACGGCCATGCTTATTGTGCCCGGGGCAACGGCCCGCAACCTCGCTCGCACAGCCGGAGGTATGTTCTGGTGGGCCATTGCCGTCGGGTTCTTTTCTTCGATGGTCGGGTTGACGCTCTCCGTTCAGCCCTGGCTGAGTACCGCCACAGGGGCAACCGTCATCCTTGTGGCCTGCGCCTGCTTCCTGATAAGCGTGGTTGTTGCCTCTGCCCGCAATGAAAGTCACTGAATGCCTTTCACTGAGAGGCACGGCAGGCTAAAATTTCGTGTTTTTCCCCACTCAGCGTATGGTTGCTTCTCTCCGCGGTCGCGGGGCATGAAGCAAAAGCCGCCCCACTGACGTTGATTTTTTTCTCTTGGCGGGGGGATCTTCTTCGTGGGCAGTCAGAAAACGGTGCTGTAGCGCGACAACGATGAACTGCGTCATGAAGTAAGCATGAACGCCTTTTCACAGACCCGTACAAAATTATGCAGGGAGACTACAAAGCCTTGCTGGGCGAAAATCATGATGTTCACAGGTTCTTGCCCGCTTCGCATCGCCTCTCCAAGATCCATTTCACTAAGGCTCTCTGTGCGGAATGTCTGCTCAAGTCGTACAGGCTCGTCAATCAGGACATCACCCTGCCTCGGGAACAAGTCAGTATTTTTTTGCCCAGACGCCCGGCGTCCAAATTGCAGAGTACATCATTTTCCGCGCAAGCCAGCGACAGACAACGGAAGGTCACAAAAAAATGGAGCAGAACGGTTGGACAAAATTTGCAGGTGTGGACATCGTATGAGGAAGACAGCGATCCCCTGCGTCCCATTCTCGGAAGAAGACGACTGAAGAAAGCTACTGTGGGAAAGTATGTGCTGAACTGCGATTCCATGTTGAACCCTTTTTCAAGCGTCATACCATGGGCGACTCTACCCTGATGCGGACTTTTGAAGACTTTGAGGTACGCAGTTCAGGAGCTTCTCAAGCGTAGGCGTTGCGGCCTGGTTGCAACAACTCGGATTCTCTCCTTAAAAGTGGAGCGTCTCAGTAAGATTGCGTGCTTATTCGCCCTATGATTGCTTCCTGACGGAGGAAAGCCTGTGGAGCGAAGTTTTTTCGTACCCTTTCCCTGACATTGACGAAAAAAGAGTTTGTCTTTATTGTGGATCACGGTCTCAATCTGGAACAGGACAAATGGAGGTCATATGCCCACAAAAATTTTGCATAAGGAGAGGCTGATCCCCGGCAGAACCAGCAAATTGGTGCTGGATGCCCCGCAGATTGCCTCTACGGCAAAGCCGGGACATTTCGTCATCCTCCGTGTGGATGACCACGGCGAACGTTTCCCACTCACCATTGCCGATACGAATCCTGCCAACGGTACCATCAGCATTGTCTACTTGGTACTGGGCCGTTCTACGCAGTTGCTTGAAGAGCTGGAAGAAGGCCAGGAAATTATGGATGTGTGCGGCCCTCTTGGTCGGGCCACGATCATTGAGAAATTCCCCGCGCCCAAGAAGGTCATCTGCGTTGGCGGCGGTACCGGTGTTGCGGCCATGCACCACATTGCCAAGGGGCACCATGACGCAGGCAACTATGTGATCGCCTGCATTGGCGCCCGTACTAAGGATCTCCTGCTTTTTTACAAAGAACTTTCCCTGTTCTGTGATGAAGTGCTTGTCTCCACAGACGATGGTTCCTTCGGCCAGAAGGGCATTGTGACGGATCTGGTGCGCACGCGTCTGGACAGTGAAGGCGAAAACATCGCCGAAGTTGTGGGCGTAGGACCCGTGCCCATGATGCAGGCCGTGGCCGATCTGACCCGTGGCTATGGGGTGAAAACCACTGTGAGCCTGAACTCGCTTATGGTGGATGGCCTTGGTATGTGCGGCGCCTGCCGCGTCACCGTGGGCGGTCAGATGAAGTTCACCTGCGTGGATGGCCCGGAATTCGACGGCCATTTGGTCGATTTTGCCGAACTACGCAGTCGCCTGGCTTCCTTCCGTGCGGAAGAGAAGATCGAAGTTGAGAACCATAGATGCCATTGTTTTGAAAAGAAGGAGGGCTGATCATGAGCCAGGTAAGCATTCGTGGGGCTAAAATCCCCCGTCACGAGATGCCCTGCCAGGAGCCCCAGGAGCGCATCAAGAATTTTAAGGAAGTCGCCCTCGGCTATACCGCCGAAATGGCCCATGACGAAGCCACCCGTTGCCTCCAGTGCAAAAAGCCCCTGTGCCGTACCGGATGCCCTGTGGACATTTCGATTCCTGAATTTATCCATCAGGTTGTCCTCGGCGATATCGACGAGGCCAGCCGCATCATCCATGCGGCCAGTAGCCTGCCCGCCGTGTGCGGTCGCGTCTGCCCGCAGGAAAAACAGTGTGAAAATTACTGCATCCTCGGCAAGAAAGGTCAGCCCGTGGCCATCGGGCGTCTGGAACGCTATGTGGCCGACCATGCCTCTGATGAAAAAATCCCGGAAATAACCCGCACGGGCCATCGCGTGGCCTGCATCGGTTCCGGGCCTGCCTCCGTGACCTGCGCCGGCTATCTGGCTCGTCTAGGCGTGGATGTTACTGTTTTTGAAGGCCTACACGAGGCCGGCGGCGTACTCATTTACGGCATCCCCGCCTTCCGTCTGCCCAAGGACGTGGTGGCCCATGAACTCAATAACCTGCGCGCCATGAATGTGGACATCCGCCTGAACTATGTTGGCGGTCGCACAATAACGCCTCAGGGGCTTTTGGCCGATGGCTACGATGCCGTATTCATTGGCGTGGGCGCCGGGCTTCCCCACTTCCTCAATGTTCCCGGGGAAAACTGCAATGGCGTGTTTTCCGCCAATGAGTATCTGACCCGTGTGAACTTGGGCCGTGCCCATTCCTTCCCGGATTATGACACCCCCGTAGCCCGCGGCAAGCATGTGACCGTTTTCGGCGCCGGCAATGTGGCCATGGACGCCGCCCGTACGGCCCTGCGCCTGGGCGCGGAGACCGTACACATTGTGTACCGCCGTACCCGTGCCGAGATGCCTGCCCGTGGCGAAGAAATCGAACACGCGCTGGAAGAGGGCGTGAAGCTCCTCGAACTTTCCGCTCCGGTGCGTTTTATCGTGGGTGAAGATGGCCGCGTACACGGTGTTGAACTTCAACGCATGGAACTTGGCGAACCCGATGCTTCCGGTCGCCGTCGCCCGCGTCCTGTGGAAGGAGAAAACTTCACCATGGACACCGATCTTGCCATCGTGGCTCTTGGCACCCGCCCCAACCCGTTGCTCATCAGTTCCACTCCCGATCTGGCACTGAACGAAAAGGGCTATATCAAGGTGGACGAGAACGGCGAGACTTCCATCCCCAATGTGTATGCCGGCGGTGACATTGTCACAGGCGCGGCTACGGTGATTCTGGCCATGGGCGCTGGACGCCGAGCCGCCCAGTCCATTGCCCGCAAGATGGGTCTGGAACAGTAATCTGTTTAAACATTCCGAAGAGACAGGGGAGGTTCGCCTCCCCTTTTTTCTTTAACTGTTATGCATCTGCAAGCGATTGAGGTCTGACAAACCAACATCAATCGTTTGAAAAATAGAAAGAAAAATCCATCTCATAAAACAGTGAAGCTGACCTGAAACTTCTTTCGTTTTCAATCTTTTGACTTCATTCTGAACTCGCTGGTTAATGTCTTTTGAGTCTAACTGTAATGCTTCACACACAGGTAACTATCACATATATGAGGCTTTTTCGCCCCTCATCCAAATAATGATCTGTGTATATGCAGGAAATCTGAGATTCATAGGAAAGCTTTTTGTTGCTTATTTTTCAGCTTGTCTCTTTTCCGATTCAAAATATGTGCAGTCTCATCATCGAGATATAGAAGCTCTTTCATCATATTGAGATGCTTTCCACAAAAATCATCAAAAATTTTAGCTAATTGACGTTAGAATTTTATTCCTGAAGTGACGCTTTCATAGGAAAAACACCTTGAGATGATACGAATCTAGCACTATAAAAAGACATCTAATTAAACATTAGGAGGTCAAAATGCTCTGTCCGTATTGCAATAAAGAAATAGTCGAAGACGCTTCCAACTACGCGCAAAGACAATATGAGCCAAAAAGAACATATCAAGCGCGGGACGATGCCAGTGTTGGATCCATAACGCGCACAATAGAGAAGGTTTTTGGTTTGCCTAAAGGGTCAGTAGTTATTCGTACTCCGGAAAAGAAAGTATTTAGGTCAAATGCTCGTATTTCTACAGTACGTGAGCGGTGGGAATAAGTCCGACGAAAATCTTTTCTCCATGAGTAATATCTCTGCCTGAACAGCGATGGCAGGTTCGCGATTATCAGTGCTTTTTTTGCATTAGGGTATCCATGAGATTTGCCGCGGACTGGGCCGCGAAAGCCTTGAGCGTATGGCAGAAGAGTTCTTTCCCAGAAAACTGTTTATTAAGTCTGCCATTGTACGGGAGCGGAACCTTACTCTTTCTTAAAAAGGATGGGAGAAAAACTTCAGTATCATTCAGGTGGGCAAACCTTTTTGTTTTGAACCTGAAGCGCCTGCTTCTCAACCAGAGAGAGGCACTGTTTTTGATGTTTTTTTCTGCAAGTTTTTCTTTTTATTTCAGATAGTTGAAGTGTGGATTTCATTAAAATGTGAATGTCTCCTCAACTATATGCCCTAGCGGCGGAAGGAAAGTTCCCCTACGATAAAAAAGGATCCGCCTTTCCCGACCATCCAGTACAGAACACGCACATTTTTTACCCATATGTCTCCATTCCTGGTTTGGGAATTAAAGCAGGAAACCCAGTAGCCCGGGCCTTGTAGTACTCGTATATCTCCGGCGATGCGTTCGTCTGTTTTAAAATTCCTTTGCAGGCGGGAACGCAGAGCCGTCCATTTTTCCCGATTTCCCGTGGGAAAACGAAAAGGGTCATACAGTGCAAAGATGCTTTCCCGTGCGCCCTGCCAGCGATGAACCCAGAGTTCCGTAAGCAAACGTATGCTATCGGCGTCCCTGATCTGCCTTTCCTGTTCTTTCATCGGGCAGAGCGTTTCCTCAAGAGAAGAAAGCGCATGGGGAATTGTTCCCAAAAAGGAGCTAAGCGGCGTATGCGAGTCCTCTTCCTGCGGAGAGGGTGCGGGAAGAGTGAAAACGGTATCGGCCAATCTTTCGGCAATGAGTAGCGGCGTACCTGGAGCAAGCACGGGGAGTAGCTCACAGATATCAATCTGTTCAAGAGCCAGGCAGCCGCGGGTTTGAATTCCCGCAATGGACTGACCTTTGCTGTGTAGCCAGATGCCGCCACCTGTCTTTTTTCGAAGCCGATCCACGGGGTTGGGATAGTTGATGGCAAAAGCGTGCGGCCCATATTCCATAAAATTCAGTTTCTGCGTAATTTTGCGGGTAATGAAGTATATCCCCTCGGGCGTTCGCAAATCTCCCTGTTTTTCTTTATCGCCTTCCACACGGCCATGGATGCACGGAAAGGCACGGCTGACACCTGGATTATTTCCCTCTATCTGGAAGAGCAGTCCACGGGATTTATCCGCTGCAAAAAAGAAGCCCGGCGCATACGGTGAAAGGTATTCCGTCCAGCTTGCAAGAAGCGAACAGGGGAAAAGCAGGAACGCTAACAGGCTAAGCAGAGTGAAGAAGTATTTTTTCATAGCCGTTAAGCGTGCCAACCCCGTCTGGTATTCGATTTTTTCAAAACAGAAGAAGTTGTACTTTTTCAGGGTTCTGTTTTTGTCTGGATTTTATTTTGCACTATTTCAGCGGATGTTGGCAAGTGCAGGGCGCTACGATACTTTGGCCAGAGCGGGGAAGGTGTCTTAGAGTTTTCTTACTGCAGAAAAAAGGCTCATGGTTACCCATGAGCCTTGCTTTTTATGGTGCGCCCGGAGAGATTCGAACTCCCGACCCACAAGTTCGTAGCCTGTTGCTCTATCCAACTGAGCCACGGGCGCGCAAAAGGGACATTACGCCAGACTAAACAGCACGTCAAGCGTTATAATACTCTTTTCGTCTAAAAATTTCTCCGCACAAACTTTGAATGCTTTATGCTGCGTCCGGCGAGATTCGAACTCCAGACCCTCAGACCTCCCGATTGAGAGTTTCACTTTATCAATGACAAAAGTTCATTGATGCTCTCATTTACACGAAATCGCTAGAATAAGGCCTATATTCAACATTTCTGACGAACGGGTGACAATTTGCGTCCTCCGCCTCAATCGACCGGGCCAATGTCGTTGTAATGCGTTCTTTTCTTCTATCTTGTATGTATTTTTTTCCTTGTCGTAACCGGTGACTCTCTGTCACCCCGGAGGAACACGCATAGAAATCAATATCCCTTTTTTTGCTCTCCACAAATTGAGTCTGTCGAAAAACCTCGTCAGGGTTTTGCAACAGCGATCATCCCATTCCCAACCGACAAGTTAGGGCGTGCAGACCTTGAGAGCGTCATCCATTGCCGCTAAAGAGTACAGCATTGTTTTTGACCCTGATGAAGCCTTGCGACGCATTCACAGTGCCGCTGATACTATTGCTGAGCGTGCCGGGGCAAAAATAACCGACACATCCAAGCTTAAAAGAAATCTGCTTGACCCTAATGACCCGGTTAACTTTCAAAAAGAACTGGCAAAGAAGTGGAACTCCATAACAAAATATAATCCTGACACAGACAGCTTCGACATTTATTTAAAAACCGAACCCGGGCGTAACAGAGAAGGCCGCAGGGCCATACAGCATTTTCACGAGTCCTGGGAGGCTATGAGCGGGGCGGTGCCGGATACCCCGCGTAATCGCGCTCTGAAAGAACAAACCGCTAAAATTTTGGACAGCTACCCAAAAGAGCTTACCGATGAGTTCTTCCGTAGCATGTTGCCCACGCTATCTACACTTAACAACAAAGAAATAACATCGACAGACGCCGCCAGACGAGCCTTTATAAACTCTTACGCAAAATGGGCGCCTAAAAAGCACAGGTTTACTGTATACGATACGGCAAACCAAGATACTATAAACAAACTTATAAACCACGCAAAAGAAACTGATTTGCCATTGTATGAGAGGCAGGCACTAATGCGTGGCATAGATAAGTTAAAATCTCAATTTGCCGTGGATGCAAACAAGCTGGATTTGGACAGGCTTGGTATAAAAAAATCCTACTTGGATACTCTCAACCTGAAAAAAGAAGACTTGCTGCGTAAAAAGTTATTTTACTCTCATCAAGGCGCTGGCGTTACGTACCACCCTGAATTGCCTCCTGAACAACAAATTTACAGTTTTATCCATAACAGCCCGGAAGTTTTAATGCGCGAAGCACAGCTTGTAAACAATCCAAAATTTTCCAGAGCAAGAAATAAGTTCAGGTCGGTTGTCGGAGGCAGGCGATGGTCTAAAGAAGACCGTGTTATCGCAAATGCTTTGAAACGCGATTTTTTGTTTGACGGGAACCCTATCTCGAACAGGGATATTAAAAAGGCGTTGAGGGTGGTACATAACGCCCCCGCCATTAACGACACTAATACCATGTTTGCAATGTAATGAGGTAAGTTATGATTACGAAGATTGGGAAACTTGTGAAAGAGGCCGCACCGAGATGGTTGAAGGAATATCCACGTCTTTCTGCTGCTGCTAAAAATAAAATAACTGATCCACGTTATGGTATTATTTATAGTAAAAATCAAGCCATTCAACATCTTAACAATGCTACAGATAGAATAATAAATAGAATAAATACTGTTGTTGATGATTTTGGAAGACCTGTTCTTGATGAAGATGCAATAAAAGCTAAACAGATAATTCAAAACTCGAATGAATCTGGTGAAGCATTAAAAGTTAGATTACAAGAGCTAAAAGCTAGATTAAAAGCTAAAAGAGGAGGTAAACTTTTAGGTAACAATGCTGAAATACAGCAATCTAGTAAACCAGTTTTAAATGAGTTAAATAAACCTATATATAAAACTAAGCCTGTCGCAAGAGTAGTAGACGTATCTGCGCCTGGTGCATCAATAGGACAAAAAAATATGGCATATTATGGAAATGGAGCCGCAACATCTTTCAATCCAAAAACAAATCAATTTGAAATTGCTCTTAAACAAACACCGGATAATCCATTAACTGCCCTATTAAATTTTCATGAAGGACAAGAACTTAGACATACTATTGCTGCTAATACGCCACGCAATAGAGCAGTAAGAGAAAGAGCTCAACAAGTTATAGACAGTATGACCCCAGAACAAAGAAAAAATTTTGGTGATGTACTTGCAGGGCAATATTCTCAACTATTTGGAGAAGCGATAACGCCTAATGAAGCAATAAACACAGCCATTAACACTTTGGGTAATAGCATCGCTAAAAAAAGACTTATTCCACTCAATAAATACCCTGGATTAGAAGGTATAAAAGGTCTGCCTGATACATTCTTACCTATACAAGAAGGCGCAGTTATCCATACTTACCCAAAAACGATACTAACTCAAGATTTTGGTAAGCCAGTATTGCATACCATAAATGCTACTGAAGTTAGAGGAGCACATCTTAGTCCTGATGTTCTTCTTCAAGAAGCACAAGTAGTAAATCATCCAAAATATCTAAATGTGCGTAGCGATTTCGACACACTTTTAAACTTGAGAAAAAATCTTACCGGAGAAGCTAAAGCGCTATCCGATGCTGCCGGATTTGACATTTATGGTGGAACTCATCTTTCAAATAACATACTAAATAGAATTAGAAATAATCTGGGCAGTGATTGGAATGGTATGAATGTTATAAAAGTTAACTAAGCTAAAAATAAAGTATGTATACAAATATACATACTTTATTTTTTAAGCAAATTGCTAAATTGCTAAAAGTGATAGTACTAGAGGAATCTTTGGAAGTGCTGCCTTAAGCTTTTCAAAGTCATTATCTTGTAAATACTCATTTATAGGATAGTAATAATCAGGCAAGAATTTTATCCTGCTTGATTTACCAAGAAGCTTAACCATTAATTCTCTTGCCTGTTGTTCATCATTTTCGTCAAAAATCAATCTGTGGATTTCAGGTATCAACCTACTCTCAAAAGATAAGTAAATAGACATACAAATCTCCTTTATAGGCGAACACTATAAAGTGTGCGCCTATTGCTTATGCTATAATGCAATAGCCGATGAAAACAACAAACCTTTTCTTTCGAAAATTTCCTCTTTTAGTTTGCCCCAATCTTTATGCTTTAGATAGGATGAAAAACTATAAGCGTATGCAGGAAAAATAGTTGTTGCTGCGTTCTTTGCACATTCAATAAATGGTTTCATGAACTTCACGGCTTCTCCTTCATTGTCTTCCAACATAGCTTTCAGTATTCTGTCCAAAAAATCAGCAATGTTTTCCTCAGCCATAGAACCCTCCTTTTGAGTTATGGTAATGATATCAATGCCGCGCGTGCTAACTTCCTTTGGTTTCATGCGCTTATAACAAAAAATCCCGTACTTTGCAACCTTTATATATGCGCCAAATAACCACGCCCGGCACCTAATCAGGCGTATCCATTAACGACACTAATA
>CAZWBH010000021.1:0-28469 GCA_964632155.1 uncultured Mailhella sp. | reverse complement strand
TCAACGTCATTCAGAACTCCGCCGCCTGGAAGTCCACAAAACCCTTCCGCGTGGCAAAGTCATGGTGCAAAAAGCTCATCGGCAAAAAGGCATAGGCAGTTTTCCCCTGCTTTAGCGACTTTCCAGACTGACAAATCGCGCGTACCCGGTCGGAATATCGTGAACAGAACTTTCCCGGGAATACGGGAAACTCGCGCTTCCTGGCGAAGAATCCTCCCCGTTAAAGAGGAACACGCAATCGGCGAAAATTCCTTCAGAGTCAAGGGGATTTGAGCCGTGAAGCGCGAGTAAGACCTTGTTTTTTGCTTGTTTAGGAGAAACGGCAAGCCTGTGCGGAAAGATGCCTGATCCAGGATTCCCCTCCAGCTTTGTCCGGAAGCCGTGCAGGGATCCGGCCATAACTCACTGACCTTGCTTTTCCGGCGTCGTTTTCCAGACGTTTTGTCAATCCGATCCGTGATTTTTCAGCGGACTCACAGTGGCGGGACAAGAAATTTCTCAAATTTCACACCTGTGAACAAATCCCGCCTGTTGCCTGCCATGGAAAGGGAACTCTTTCAAAAGAGAGTGTATCGCGCAAGCTTGTCAGAAATCTCAAAACTTCGCCCCGCTGGTGGGGCGAGAACATGAGTTTGAGCAAGGCGGCCCCGGGATCCAGCACAGTGATCATGGCCAGATGTTCTCCCGCGCCTTCAAGAAGATAACGAAAAAGACTCGCATCGCGGGGCGTCATCCGGAGAAAAAGCACTTCGGAAGCAACGACGCCCGGAAGCCAGAGAAAACCGGACTTCCAGCACGGCCTTTCTCCTCCGCCAGAGGGAAAAGGATCCGCGCCCACGGCTTATTTCATGCGGTACGTGATGCGTCCGCGGGTAAGGTCATAGGGAGAAAGTTCGACTTTTACCCTGTCTCCAGGAAGAATGCGGATATAAAATTTGCGCATCTTGCCGGAGATGTGGGAAAGAACTTCGTGGCCGTTTTCCAGCTTCACGCGGAACATGGCATTGGGAAGGGCTTCTTCCACAATGCCATCGACTTCTATGGCGTCTTCTTTAGGCATGATTCCTCCTGCTGACCTGTGCGCCTTAATTTCCCCGAATATCGTGGCGCTGTCAAGAAAAACTCTCCTCAGTGCGTCCTTTTCCTAGAAAAGTCACGCACAAAAATCCCTCGTCTCCACTATGCGTTGTGGACAGAAATCACGGACCATGCGACAAGAGGGCAGTCACGCAACAAAAAGCAAAAGGAAGTCGCCCATGCGTTTTCATTTGAAGCGGGATTTTTTAACGATCGGCGCCATAGTTCTTTCTTCTTTCATCATGGCTGTCAACTTGAATACCTTTGTGCAGACGGGAGAATTGTATCCCGGCGGCATCACCGGGCTTACGGTTCTCATCCAGCGCGTGGCATGGGTCTTCTTTGGCCTTCACATCCCTTATTCTCCCGTCAATCTGTTGCTGAACGCCGTACCCATCTTCATAGGCTTTCGCTTCATCGGGCGGAAGTTTACCCTGTATTCCTGCCTGTGCATTGTCCTGACCTCTGTATTGACCGACATACTACCCGCCTACGTCATTACCTATGATATCCTTCTCATCAGCGTCTTCGGGGGCATTATTTCCGGTCTTGCCGTGAGCCTTTGCCTGCTTGCGGACGCCACCACAGGCGGTACGGACTTCATCGCCGTCTACATTTCACAACGCAAGGGCATTGACTCCTGGAACATCATTCTGTCCTGCAATATTGTCCTCCTGCTTATTGCCGGAGTCCTCTTTGGCTGGGAAAAGGCCCTGTATTCCATCATCTTTCAGTACGCTTCCGTACAGACTCTGCACCTGCTTTACAAAAAGTACCAGCGCACCTCGCTGCTCATTGTCACCGACAAGCCCAAAGAAGTATGCAACGCCATCTATGCCGCCAGTCAGCACGGGGCAACCATCCTCACCGGAGTGGGATCCTTTGAGCACAAGGAACGTAAGCTCGTGTATTCCGTGGTTTCCAGCGATGAAAGCAAAAAGGTCATTCACGCCGTGAAAAAGAACGATCCCGAAGCCTTCGTCAACGCCATCAAAACAGAAGAACTCTCCGGGCGTTTTTACCAGAAGAAAGTTGAATAAACCCTTTCCGTGCGGAAAGTTGCGCCAGGCCGCCTCAAAGGGAAAACTTTCCTTCAAACGCATCCGCCGCTCCGCGTGCAGAAAGCATTTGCCAGAGCAAGAATTTTCGGGCATAGTCGGGAATGTCCCTTTCGGCGGATCCCAAAGAAAGCACGTATGTTTTGTTTCCCTTTCCTTACTCTCCTTCAGCCGTGTGCTTGAAAACCACGTAAAAAACAAGACATGAAAAATACCGCTTTTTCTCCCGCGTTCATGCTGCTCGGCGTGTTCTTCTGCACCTGCCTCATGCTCTCCAATCTCATGGCCGTCAAACTTTTCCAGTTCGGCGCTCTCACCCTTCCCGCCGCGATCCTTGTTTTCCCCGTTTCCTACATTATCAATGACTGCATTACCGAGGTCTGGGGCTACCGCCGCGCGCGCTTTGTCATCTGGCTCGGCTTTGCCATGAATTTTCTGCTCGTTGCCGTCAGTCGCCTTGCCATCGCTCTGCCGGCCGCGCCGTTTTGGGACGGAGCGGAGCCTTTCCGCTACGTCTTCGGCCTGACCCCGCGCCTTACTCTTGCCAGCTTTTCGGCTTTTCTGGCCGGTTCCTTCATGAACGCCTACGTCATGAGTCGCATGAAGGTAGCCTCCTGCGGTCGCCATTTTTCCGTGCGCGCCATCCTCTCCACGGTGTTTGGCGAAGGAGTGGACACCCTCATCTTTTACCCTCTGGCCTTTTATGGAATCGTGCCACTGCCCGCCATGTGCGCCATGATGCTTGGGCAGGTTTCGCTTAAAACACTCTATGAAATCCTTGTCCTTCCCGTGACGATCCGCGCAGTGACATACCTCAAGAGCCTAGAGGGCGTTGATACGTATGATGAAAACATCTCATACAACATACTCAGAGTACGGGAATTTTGAGCGCATGGACAGACACGATGAACTTTCCCTTTTGGGCGGCGCCGCGGAATATCGGCGGGAGTACGCCCCTGAAGTTCTGGAAACCTTTGAGAACACACACCCCGATCGCGATTACTGGGTTCGCTTCAACTGCCCGGAATTTACCAGCCTCTGCCCCGTCACCGGGCAACCCGACTTTGCGGAAATACGCATTGCCTACATCCCCGACGCGCGCATGGTGGAGAGCAAGAGTCTCAAATTGTACCTCTTCAGCTTCCGCAATCACGGAGACTTTCATGAAGACTGCGTGAATATCATCATGGACGATCTCATCGCGCTCATGAAGCCCCGCTATATTGAAGTGACCGGATTCTTTACGCCCAGGGGGGGCATTTCCATCTATCCCTACGTCAATTACGGAAGACCTGAAACTTCCTATGCAAAACTGGCCGAATATCGCTTCATGAATCACGATTTGCGAGAGCGGTGAGCATGGCCGTGAAGCTTTCCCCCGTACTTTCCCTGAAGGATCTCTCCCCACGTGATGCCCGCATGGCTCTCTCTGTTGCGCGTTTTGCCGAGGAAGAACTCGGAGCGCCGCTGAGGGGGCGCTTGCTCGTGGCCCTTTCCGGCGGAGCGGACTCTACGGCACTTCTTATCTTACTCTGCGCCCTGCGCCCGTTGCTTTCCTGCCAGGTGGAAGCCGCGCATCTGGATCATGGCTTGCGCCCGGAAAGCGCGGAAGAAGCCCGCGCGGCGGAGGCCATGTGTACGGCGTTGGGCGTGCCTTTTTACACCAGAAGGGTGGACGTGACCCGACTGGCCAAAGAAAAAATATGCGGCGTGGAAGAGGCTGGCCGCAACGCGCGTTATGCCTTTCTGGAGGAGACGCGGCTGGCCTGCGGGGCGGAGTGGACGCTTACAGCGCATCATACAGGGGATCTTGCGGAAGATGTGCTTATGCGCCTGATACGCGGAGCCGTGTGGCCAGGTCTGGGCGGCATGCGCGGCAAGATCGATGAACCCGGGCGGCGCGTCCTGAGACCGCTTCTCTTGCGGGAGAAGAGCGAACTCACGGCCATGCTGAAACGCCTGGGGGTGAGCTGGCAGGAAGACCGTTCCAATACGGATCTCACCGGGAAGAGAAACCGTGTGCGTCATACCCTTCTCCCCCTGTTTCTTGCCGAAAATCCAGCTTTCTTTGACGCTGTCCGGCATCTCTGGCGCCAGGCGCGGAGGGATGAAGCCTACTGGAACGCACTTCTTGAACCCGCGCTGGACAGGCGTGCCGATGGAGTTCTTGTCATCCGCGGAGAAAGTTTTGAAAGCTGGAGCGAGTCCGCACGGTTGCGCGCCCTGGCCGAAGCCGTGCGCCGCATGGGTCGCGGCCAGCCCCTGGCCGATACGCTTGAGCGCATGGAATCCGTTTGGAAGCGAAAACATTTTCCGCGGAAATTCGCGTTAACCGGAGGCCTTGAAGCGGAAATCCACGCGCGGGCAATCGTCTTCCGCGGGCGAGAGCGGAACGCCTTGACGGAGAGAAGAGGTAAAACGTCTGACCTGGAACAAACGGAAACGGGTACAAAAATATGAGAGCGCCGGAAAGCATAAGCGTGCGCGGCGGAAGAGCGCACAACCTGAAGAACATTGATGTGGACATACCACTCAACAAGATCGTTGGCATTGCGGGCGTTTCCGGATCCGGCAAATCTTCTTTGGCGCTCGGCATCCTGTATGCGGAAGGTTCACGGCGCTATCTGGAAGCGCTTTCCACCTACACGCGCAGGCGACTGACCCAGGCGGAGAAGGCGCCGGTGGATGAAGTTCTGCACGTTCCCGCCGCACTTGCGCTCCGGCAACGGCCTGGCATTCCTGGAATCCGCAGCACCTTTGGAACGGGTACGGAACTGCTGAACATTCTGCGCCTCATGTTTTCGAGGCTCTCCAGTCACCGCTGCCCGAATGGACACTATGCGGAACCTTCCCTGAACGTTGCGGCGGGGCTTCCGCTCGTCTGTCCCCTATGCGGCGAACGTTTCTATGCTCCTGGCGCGGAGGATCTGGCCTTCAACAGCCAGGGGGCCTGCCCAAAATGCGAGGGCACGGGCATTGTCCGCACCGTTGATGAAGTGACGCTTGTTCCGGATGAATCTCTGTCCATTGATGAAGGCGCCGTTGCCCCCTGGCAGACGCTCATGTGGTCGCTGATGAAGGATATCGCAAGAAAAATGGGAGTCCGCACCGACGTACCCTTTCGCGATCTGACCGCCAGGGAACGCGAGATTGTCTTCCACGGGCCTGCCGTCAAAAAACGTATCATCTACCAGAACAGGACGAGCGGCGCCGCGGGGGATATGGAGTTTACCTACTTCAACGCCACCTATACCGTGGAAAACGCCCTTTCCAGGGTTAAAGACGAAAAAGGCATGAAGCGGGTGGAGAAATTTCTGCGACAGGAGGTCTGCCCGGACTGCGCGGGCACAAGGCTCAGCAACGCGGCGCGCGCGCCTAGGCTTCGGGGTATTTCGCTTGCGCAGGCCTGCGCCATGACGCTTTCCGAGTTGACGCTGTGGGTGACCGGCGTTCCGGCGTCGCTCCCTGAACCCATGCGCCCCATGGCAGAAAGCATAAAGGAATCCTTCCAGACTGCCGCAAAACGTCTGATGGATTTGGGGCTTTCCTATCTGACGCTGGATCGCGCCGCTTCCACGCTTTCCACAGGTGAACGGCAGAGAATGCAACTCGCCCGTGCCATGCGCAACCGTACCACGGGCGTTCTCTATGTTCTCGATGAACCTTCCATCGGTCTGCATCCCTCCAATTTGGAAGGTTTGAACGGCGTCATGCGGGAGCTTGTTGCGGACGGCAACTCGGTGGTACTGGTGGATCATGACCCGCATGTCCTTTGCGAAACCGACTGGCTGATTGAACTCGGTCCCGGAGCCGGCGCTGACGGCGGGACACTTCTTGCGCAAGGATCGCCGCGGGAAGTGGAAAACAACGCTCATTCCAGAATAGGACCCTTTCTCGCGGGGAGAACGAGTATTCTCGTTGGAAAACATCCAGCGCCGGAGGAAATGTTTTCTCTGGGATCCTTGCACCTTTCCACGTCCGGCATCCATACGGTAAAGCCGATGGAACTGAACCTGCCCAAGGGGCGGCTCATCGCCGTAACCGGCGTCTCCGGTTCGGGAAAGACGACGCTTATTCTGGAAAGCCTTATCCCCGCCCTGGAAGCGGTACTTCACGGAAAGCCGCTCCCGGGGCATATAAAGAGCGTTTCCGCACCGGGGATTGCCCAGGTCAAACTTATCGACGCCTCCCCTATAGGGATCAACGCGCGCTCCACCGTTGCCACCTATGCCGCTGTACACGATGAACTTCGCAAGGTGTACGCAAAAACGGAAGAAGCCAGAAAAAGAGGCTACAAAGCAGGAGATTTTTCCTATAATACCGGAAGGTTAAGTTGCCCCACCTGCGATGGTGTCGGCGTTGTCACCCTGGATGTTCAGTTCTTGCCGGATGTGGAAATTCCCTGCCCGAATTGCGGCGGATCCCGCTACACCGGGGAGTGCAAGCTTATACGCCGCGTCTTCGGGCAGGACGGAGAGGCCAGATCGCTTCCTGAAATCATGGCCATGAGCGTGGACGAGGCGCTGAAGGTTTGTGAGGAACTTCCGCTTGTAGCAAGAAAGCTGCGCGTCCTCAAAGACCTTGGACTTGGCTACCTCACCCTGGGGGAAGGGACGCCCGGGCTTTCCGGAGGAGAAGCGCAAAGGCTGAAGCTTGCCAGTGAAATGGGGAGAGGGCAGGCGGACAGCGTCTTTGTTTTTGACGAACCCACCATTGGTCTGCACCCGCTGGATGTGGAAACACTGCTCCATGTTTTTGAACGTCTGACACGGCAGGGCGCTACGGTCATTGTCATTGAACACGATTTGGATGTCATAGGGAATGCGGATTACATTGTCGATATGGGCCCCGGGGGCGGAACTCAGGGCGGGGAAATCGTGGCGGCAGGTTCGCCGACGCAGATTTGCGCATGCGAAAGAAGCAAGACTGGGTTCTACTTGAAACGCTTTCTGACAAAGAGACAAGAAAACTCCTTGTCTCCCCACGCGGAATAAACGGCGCGAGATTCAAGGCACTCTGGAAAACGAAAAGTGTGAAGGCCCAGTAGCGTTGACTCAGTTTTTCAGGCTGTGAATAGGCGCGGGGATGCGCCCGCCAAGCCCGATGAAGGCGGAGGCGTCTCCGGTATTCACCGGAATGATCTTGGCCTTGCCAAGCAGGCCGCCAAAGACGGCGGTTTCTCCCACGCCCTTGCCGGGCACAGGGATGACGCGGACAGCCGTGGTCTTGGTATTGATCATGCCTATGGCCATTTCGTCGGCAATGATTCCGGAAATCGTGGTCGCCGGCGTGTCGCCGGGAAGGGCGATCATGTCCAGCCCCACGGAGCAGACGCTGGTCATGGACTCAAGTTTTTCCATGGTGAGGGCGCCGCTGTTGGCAGCCGCCTCTATGCTGGAATCTTCCGAAACAGGGATAAAGGCACCGGAAAGCCCGCCCACATGGGAAGATGCAAACACGCCGCCCTTTTTCACGGCATCATTGAGCATGGCCAGAACGGCCGTGGATCCGGGCGCTCCGATGGAAGAGAGGCCCACACTCTGGAAGATCTCGCCCACGGAATCGCCCACGGCGGGAGTGGGCGCCAGGGAGAGATCCGCCACGCCAAAGGGCAGGCCAAGGCGTTCGGCTACTTCCTTGCCAATGAGTTCGCCCACGCGGGTCACTTTGTAGGCCGTGGATTTAATCACTTCCGCCACCTCGCCCAGGGTGAGGGCGGCGTGCGTCTCCTTGGCGCGATCTATAGCTTTTTTTACCACGCCCGGGCCGGAAACTCCCACGTTGATGACGACATCCGGCTCGCCGATCCCCAGATAGGCGCCGGCCATGAAGGGGACATCCTGCGGAATGTTGGCAAAGACCACAAGTTTGGCACAACCTATACCGTCGCGGTCGCTTGTGGCGCTGGCCACGCGGAGGATCTGGCGGCCCATGAGGGCCACGGCGTCCATATTGATGCCCGCCTTGGATGAGGCCACGTTGATGGAGGAGCAAACGCGATCGGTAGTCGCCAGAGCCTCGGGCAGAGCTTCAATGAGCGCGCGGTCGCCAGGAGTCATGCCCTTTTCCACCAGCGCGCCAAAGCCGCCCAGAAAATCAACGCCTGCCTCTTTTGCGGCTTCATCGAGCATCTGGCAGGCCTGCGTCATCTGTTTGACGTTGAATCCGGCGCCCACAACGGCCACGGGGCTGACGCTGATGCGCTTGTTTACCACGGGTATACCATAGCGTGCCCCCACGTCGTTGCAGACTTCCACTAGATGGGAGGCGTACTTGGCGATCTTTGCCCGCGCCTTGTAGGAAAAAACATCGAAGTCGTGGCTTGCGCAGTCGAAAAGGCTGATCCCGAGGGTGACGGTGCGCACATCGAGATGCTCATTGCGGAGCATATTGAGAGTACTGAGAACTTCGCGTTCGGTAAGCATGAAAAATCCTTCGCGGGGGCGTTAAACGATGGGCACCCTGTGTATGGCTTCGAAAATATCCTGATGCTGTATGCTCAAGGAGAGTCCGCAAGAGCGCGCCTTGGCCTGGAGCATCTGGCGAAAGGCATTCCTGTTGATGGAAAGGGGGAGCGCAATTTCAAAGACAAGGACGCATTCGCGGCTTTGATCGTCCACGCGGATGGCCTTGAGATTTTCTATGTTCACTTTCTGTTCGGCAAGCACGCCGGATATCATGGCAATGATCTCCGGTCGATCGGAACCGTTTACCGTGACCACGAAGGGTTCTGTCCCTTCGCCACCGTCAAAGGCGGAGCTTGTATCGAAGGTGCGGGAACTCACGGTGAGATCCATGTTTCTGGCTTCGAGGCTGAGGCTCACCACACGCTGCGTGTCTTCCGCCGTCACGTTATCGGGAGCGGAAACAATGAAGATGGAAGCGAACTGTCCCTTGAGAATGGTCTGGCTCAGTTCGTCGATATTGCACTTTTCCCTGGAGAGCGCGCTGGCGATGGCGTATACAACTCCAGGGCAGTCCTGCCCGATGACGGAAATGACAATATGATTCACAGCAGCCTCTTTGCAGGTAGGGGTTTTTCCGGAAAGAAGTCAGCATAGACAGGAAGGTGGAAGGGCGTCAAGAGCCGCTCATGTCAGTTTTTGTGGTAACGCCGCCACAGTTCCGGCGGAAGAGGGGAGGCGCCTTTCCACAGGCCAAGGCGCTTTTTTCGCGCAAGATTTTCTTCCTTCTTCCATGTCCGGCAAAAACCGGCGGTACAGTAACGCTCGTAAACCCAGGCCATACCCGCGCGGATTTGATGCTGGTTCAAGGAAACACTGTCGATCTTGCCGTTTTCCACACGGTAGACGAGCGCCACATGGCGGTCGTATTTGTCCTTGTACAGGGCTTGCACGCGAACATCCCGGCCCTTCATGAGCTTGTACAGATTGCGGCGAGAAGCGTCTCCAAAGGCCTGATCCTTCTCTGGAGCGTCTATGCCGAAGAGGCGCACGGAAACTCGCCTCCCCAGGCGATCGACAAGCTCAAAGCTGTCGCCGTCAAAAAGTCTGGCAAGGCGATACGCGCTCTGTCTCTTCTGCGCGAAGAGCAAGGCGCCTTGCGCCTGGGAGACGCCGGGGAGCGTTATTTCAGAAGGCGAAGTTCGGAAGGACTCCAGCCGAAAATTGGCGCAGGGTAAAATCAGAAAAAGGCAGACAAGCGCGACAAAAAGAAGCCATGCATGAGCCTGGATCCTGTATCGTCGGAACATCAGGATTCTCCAAGGAGTTGATTCAGAGTTGCGGCAATGCTGTTCACGCTGAGGCCAACGTCGGAACGTAGGCGCAGAACCGGTCCGTGTTCAATGAAGCGATCTGGCAGGCCCAGCCGGCGAATCGTGAGCTGTTTCAGAAGATCATGATCGGCCAGAAGTTCGAGTACGGCGGAAGAGAATCCGCCAAGGCGGGCGTTTTCTTCCACCAGAAGAAGGGCGTCGTGCGTTCTGGCCAAGTCCAGTATTTGCGCCTCTGGCAAGGGTTTTACCCAGCACGCGTCGAAGGTGTCAGCCACTTTCCCCGTTTTGTGGGCAACAAGAAGGGCCGCTTTCACACAGGGCAATGCCCGCTGGCCCGCGACCATAATGCAGACATTGGCGTTCCCCCTGAGAAGCAGTTCGCCTTTTCCCGGCACAGGGAGATCCGTGCTTTCCGGCATGAGTGCGGAGGCAAACTCTCCGTGCCGGGGCAAAGTCCGGCTTGCACCCCTGGGGTAGCGCAAAGCCACGGGGCGCCCCAGTTCCATGGCGGCGGCAAGACCGCGGCGGAGGCTCGCCTCATTGCGGGGGGTAAAGAGGGAAAGATTCGGTATCACGCGAAGCCATGAAAGGTCAAAGGATCCGTGATGCGTTGCCCCATCCTCGCCCACAAGGCCGGCGCGATCCAGGCAGAGTACAACGGGAAGATTCTGGATGCAGACATCGTGGATAATCTGATCGTAGGCTCGCTGCATAAAGGTGGAGTAAATGGCCACAACCGGGCGAAAGCCCCTGACGGCCAAACCTGCGGCAAAGGTGACGGCGTGTTCTTCGCAAATGCCCACATCGGCAAATCGTTCCGGAAAGCGTTCGCGGAAGAGTTGAAGGCCCGTGCCGTCGGGCATGGCCGCCGTAACGGCAAAAATGCGGGAATCCTTTTCGGCCAGTTCACAGAGGGTTTCACCCAGTGTACGGCTGAAACCCGGGCCTTCGGAACCAAGGCCCTCGGGCAACGGCGGGAGGGAGATTTCTTCGGGCACAGAGGCCGAGATGCCGTGAAAATGAGAAGGATCCTTTTCCGCGGGGGTATAACCCTTGCCCTTCTGGGTACGGACGTGCAGAAGTACGGGAACGTCGAGCTGTTTTGCGGCTCTGAGCTTGTCTTCCAGCTGAACCAGATCATGACCGTTGACCGGGCCTATGTAATTGAATTGGAAGGCCTCGAAGAGCGCGCCGGGCGTGAAGAAGGATTTGAAGCTGAACTCGCCTTTTTTGATGGCCTCAAGCAAAGATTCGCCCTTGGGCAGGCGCGTAATCATGTGAGCCACCTGCCGCTTGAGATTCATCACCCTGTGATGGGAAAGCTTGCTACTGAGAAAAAGAGAAAGCGCGCCTGTGCTTTCGGAAATGGACATTTTGTTGTCGTTGAGGATAACAATGAGGCGCCTGCCCATGCCTCCAGCCTGATTTAATGCCTCAAGCGCCATGCCTCCAGAGAGCGCCCCATCGCCGATGACGGCCACAACGTGTTCTTTCCCGCCTGCCAGATCGCGGGCAGTGGCCATGCCCAACGCCGCGGAAATAGAGGTGGATGCGTGACCTGTGCCAAAAACATCGTAAGGGCTTTCCTCGCGCTTGGGGAAGCCGGAAAGTCCATTGTAGCGACGCAAAGTTTCAAAGCGTTCGGCCCGCCCGGTGAGGAGCTTCCATGGGTATGTCTGATGGCCTACATCCCAGATTATGGCGTCTTCGGCGGGGTTAAAACAGGAGAGCAAGGCAATGGTCAGTTCCACCACTCCCAGAGATGGCGCAAGGTGGCCGCCGTTGCGCGTGACCACATCAATGATGGCGTCGCGTATTTCCCGCGCCAGGGACTGCTTGACCTCCAGAGAGAGGGACGGAACATCTCCGGGCAGGTTGAGGCTGGAAAGGAGAGGAGACGTGATCATGGAAATACCTTAAAACAGCATTCAGCGTGTGCGGTGGGCGAGTTTCTGTGCCACACGGCGAAGAATTTCGGCATCGGATCCGTTGAACAGGTCGCCAAGGGCGGCTTCCGCGGCTTTGCAGTGAAGTTCGGCCAGGTTTATGGCACTTTCAAGGCCAATAAGTGCAGGCCATGTGGCCTTGCCGCTTTCCGCATCGTGCCGCAATTGCTTGCCAACAACTTTTTCCTCGCCGATGACGTCCAGAATGTCGTCGGTAATTTGAAAAGCGATTCCAAGTTCCCTGCCGTACAGGCGGGCCGCGGCGCGCTGTTCTTCGCGCGCTCCGGCAAGAATGCATCCGCATTCACAGGCGTTTTGCAGGAGCGATCCTGTTTTTTTTCTGTTGAGCAGGAGAAGTTCTTCCCGCGTCATTGTCTTACCCTCGCCCTCAAGGTCGAGGATTTGCCCGCCCACCATGCCTTCAGCGCCGGCGGCCTGCGCCGTGAGGCGGATGGCCTCAAGGAGTCTTTCCGCAGGGACGGCGGCGCGAACCATATGACTGAAGGCGTTGGTCAAAAGTGCGTCTCCGGCGAGTATGGCCGTGGCTTCGTCAAAGGCCTTATGGCAGGAAGGACGCCCCCGACGCAGGTCATCGTCATCCATGGCCGGCAGATCGTCATGGATGAGGGAATAGGTATGGATCATTTCAAGAGCGGCCGCAAAGGGGAGAAGCGCTTCGGTAAGCGCTCCAGCGCGCTCAGGAGCGCAAGCCCTAGCCGTAGCCAGGCAGAGGACAGGACGGATGCGCTTGCCCCCGGCAAGGAGGCTGTAGCGCATGGCCTCTGAAAGTCGGGAAGGTATGGCGCTTTCCCTGAAGGCGTCAGAGAGATAGCGTTCTATTTGTTCCTGGAGGTCTTGCATGGCGTCTCCGTGTGATCGGAAAAAGCGTTTCGGTGTCAGGCGCCGTCCGTTGTTTCCTGCTCGGGGCTAAAGGGGGCGACGCCGTTTTCCGTACACACCTGAATTTCATGTTTGGCCCGTTCAAGTTCTTCGCGGCAGGCGGCGGCGAGGTTAAGGCCTTCCTTGTAGAGCGTGACGGACGCTTCCAGCGGGCTATTGCCGCTCTCCAGCGTGGTGACGATCTCCTGAAGACGGGAAAGGCGCTCTTCAAAAGTACGTTTTTTTGTGTTCATTGGGAATACTTCCGTGTTTTGGCTTCGGACAGACTGCGCGAAGGGCCGCCCGTCGTCTGCGGAGGGTAGGAGAGAAGGGGCATGGCGTCTACGGCAACACCCTGAACCATCAGACCGAAGTGAAGATGAGGCCCTGTAACCCGCCCCGTGGCGCCGGAACGACCGATTACCTGCCCTTTATGTACACGTTCACCAGGGGCGACGTCAAAGGCGGAAAGATGGCCGTACACGCTGACAACGCCCTGACCGTGATCGAGGTAAACGATGCGCCCGCCGTAATACTGCTCCTCCGCCAGAAGGACGATTCCGTCCGCGACCGCCAGTACCGGGGCACCTTCCGGACTGCGCAGATCCGTTCCCTTGTGCGGCGCGCGCGCCTTGCCATTAAAAACGCGCCGTCCGCCGAAGGGGCTGGTAATACCGCCAGGCACGGGGCGTTCCAGCGGCAAACTCCATTTCCGTTCACTGCGATGGGCAAGAGCTTCGCCGCTGTGCCGACGATCGCGGGAAATCCGCGCCCTGACTTCCGCTGGTGGCTCTACGTAGCGCGGCGGGACGGAAAGGATACTTTGCGGCCAGGCCACTTTTTTTGCCGTAATGGAAAAACTGCGCCTTTCCTTTCCCAGAAAAACGTTCAGCGTATGTCTGCCCCTGGCGTCCAAAGGAAAGGCCAGAAGGATCAGTGCCTCCCACCGGTTAACCCCTTTCTCCCTTGCCAGCACGGTGATTTTTTCTTCTCTCCACTCAAAGACGGCGCTGAAGGGCTGATCACTTTCCACAGCGACGGGGAAGGCGCGACCCTGACTCACCGCGAGGGGCACAGAGAACGTTGCGGCCCGTGCCTGGCCTCCAAAGGCCAGAAGCAGTATCACCAGGAAGAAGGAGAGGGGCGCTTTCATGGATTTTCCTGAGAAGATTCTTCCGGAGGGGAAGGATCGACGTCATCCACCGTGCCCAGAAGCCGCCCGTCGCAAAGGGTGACAGCGATGCGCGCGCCGGAAACAACGTTTTTCACCGAGCGCAAAAGGACTCCCGCGGAGTCGCGAACCATGGCGTAACCGCGGCGCAAGGGAAGTTTTGGATCCGCCCCGCGGAGGCGCAACTCCAGGCTTGTCAGCGCGTGTTCCTCTCTCATACCCAGAGAACGGCCAAGAACGGCAAGCGGCAGTGTTGCGCGCTCCAAGTCGCGAAAGGTGCGGGAAAGACGCTCTTCCCCGACTCCGTTCAGGCGCAGGGCAAGGGCGTCAACTCGCGCCTCGCGTCGTTCCAGGGCGCCGGGCAGTGAGGAAAAGGCCGAAAAGAAACGCTCAATAAGTCTGGTCTGGCGCTCCAGTGCGTTTTCGATGGCTCCCTGCATCCGTTGCGTGAGCGCAATCAGGCGTTCTCTGTGCAGACGCAGGCTCCCTTGCGGGGAGAGCAGGTTGAGAGCTTTGCCCTGCTGTTGCAGGATCTGATTCAGAATACGAATTCGCCGCTCCATGGACTGGGAAAGCGCAAGTTCTAGGCCATCGACGCGTTGCGCCAGAACAACGCGCTCCTGCCAGAGCATCTGGGCTGTGTGACTGGGCGTGGCGGCCGAGGCGTCAGCAACGAAATCGGCGATACTGTGATCGATTTCGTGACCAATGCCCGAAAGTACGGGAACAGGCGAAGCGTAAATGGCACGGGCCACGGTTTCATCGTTGAAGGCCCAGAGATCCTGAAGCGATCCGCCGCCGCGTATGAGTACAATGACCTGCGCCCAACCATCGCCGCCCGCCCTCCGCAAGGCTTCGGCTATGACCGGAGGGGCGTCTTCACCCTGCACCAGTGTGGGATAGAGGCGTATTTCTGCGCCGAGGCCGCGTTCCGCGGAAATGCGGATAAAATCCCGTATGGCCGCTCCCGAGGGCGCCGTGACCACGGCCACGCGCCGAGGCTCACGCGGAAGAGGGCGCTTGTGGGAGGCATCAAAAAGCCCCTCTGCCGCCAAACGGCGTTTCAGTGCTTCGAATTCCTGATACCACGGACCCTGGCCGACGGACTGAGCCGTATCCACAACAAGCTGATACTGGCCGCGCGCTCCGTAGACGGCGATCCTTCCACTGCAGATAAGCGTCTGCCCGTTCTCCATGCCGGAGGCCAGACTGGGGCGCGGGCCGCCCTCCCTCACCTCGCCCGTGAGAGGGTCAAATTTCTCCTCTTTCTGCTGATTCCTGAACCAGACGCAATTCAGCAGGCAATCGTCTTCTTTCAGGGAAAAGTAGACGTGCCCGGAAGACGGACGTGAAAGATTCGTCACCTCCCCCCGCACCCAAACGTAGGGAAGTCTGCCCTCCAGGGCTTTGCGCACCTGTTCTGTCAGCTCGCGCACACTGAATATGGCGTCCATCATGGCGACTCGCAATACGGGCTGTTTACCGTTTCCAGCCGTCAAGCACGGTCTTATACCAGGCGTTGAAGGCGTTTTCAAAGTCTGCCGCGGGCAGAGCGGACTTCTCTCCCGTGCGGCGATCCTTCGCCTCCACCATTCCCCGCGCCAGGCTCTTTCCGCCCACAATGATCTGTGCGGGCAGGCCAATGAGGTCGGCGTCCTTGAATTTGACGCCCGGACGTTCTTCGCGGTCATCGTGGAGCACCGTAAGTCCGCGCGAAGAGAGCCGTTGCTCAATGGCGCCGCACATATCCGCCGCCTCCGCATTTTTAGCATCCAGGCAGAGGAGATGAACATCGAAGGGCGCAAGCTGGGGCGGGAACTTGATGCCGTGTTCATCGAAATTCTGTTCTATACAGGCAGAGATCACGCGGGAGACACCAATGCCGTAACAGCCCATGATCATGTTCCGTTCCCTGCCGTTTTCATCAAGGAATACGGCATGCATGGCATCGCTGTACTTTGTGCCCAGTTTGAAGATATGGCCCACTTCTATGCCGCGTTTGATCTCAAGCGGCTTTCCGCAACAGGGGCAGATATCCCCGACCGCGGCGTTACGCAGATCGGCCCATTCCAAAGGTAGCTCCACATCGCGGACAAGGCTGAGGCACCGAACATGGGTATCGGCCTTGTTCGCTCCTGCTATCCAGTCGTTTCCGGCCATGAGTTCCTTGTCGGCATAAATTTTTTCCACACCTTTAAGCCCCGCCGGTCCGGCAAAGCCCGCGGGTGCGCCGGTCATGGCCTGCACCTGTTCCGGAGTGGCAAAGGCAATCTCTTCGGCGTTGAGCAGATGGGCGAGCTTGATTTCATTGAGTTCGCGATCGCCGCGCAAAAGCACGGCCACGGGCTTGCCGTCCGCAATGAGGAGCAGAGTCTTGATGATCATGGAAGGCTCCGCGTGAAGGAAGGCGCACACATCCTCTATAGTGCGCTGATTGGGAGTATCCACAAACTCCATGGGCGGACAGGGCGTGGTATTTTGTTCAAAGACCGAGCTGACGGGGGCGCGCTCCACGTTGGCCGCCCAGGTGCATTCCGGCCAGTTGGAGCAGGCGGCTATGGCGTCTTCACCCGTTTCGGCAAGCACCATGAACTCGTGGGAAAAATTGCCACCAATGGCGCCGGAATCCGCCTCGACTGGTCTGAAGTCCAGCCCCATGCTGCTGAATATTCTTGCGTAGGCTTCCTTCATGGAGGCATAACTTTTGTTCGCGCCCTCATCGTCCACATCAAAGGAGTAGGCGTCCTTCATGAGAAATTCGCGCCCGCGCATGAGTCCGAAGCGCGGGCGCACCTCATCGCGGAACTTGGTCTGTATCTGGTAGAGGTTCAGGGGAAGCTGGCGATAGGATTTTACCTCGCCGCGCAGAAGGTCGGTTATAACTTCTTCGTGCGTGGGTCCAAGGCAGTAGTCGCGATCGTGCCTGTCCTTGAAGCGCAAAAGTTCTTTGCCGTACTTTTTCCAGCGACCGGAAGCCTCCCAGAGTTCGGCGGGCTGAACCATGGGCAGTAGCACTTCTATGGCTCCGGCCGCATTCATCTCCCTGCGGATAATGTCTCTGGCTTTTTCCAGAGCGCGCAACCCCAGAGGCAACCAGGTATAAATGCCCGAGGTGAGCTTGCGTATCATGCCCGCGCGAACCAGGAGTCTGTGACTGACAACTTCCGCATCGGCGGGGGCTTCCTTCAGAGTGGGGATGTAATAACGGCTCCAGCGCATGGGAATTCCTTCAATTTTTCTGAGTGTTGATAAATTTTTCGATTTCTTCAAGGAAGGTTTCAAGCAGATTTTCCTCCCCCCGCACGGAACGCAGGATTTTTCCTTTGCGGAAGACAACTCCTTTGCCACGCCCGCCGGCAAGTCCAATATCGGCCTCGCGGGCTTCTCCCGGGCCATTGACCACGCAACCCATGATCGCGATTTTCAGCGGACAGGATGCGATGCCCGGAATTTTTTGCAGGCGCTCTTCCACGGCATTTGCGATACGTATAAGGTCAATTTCGGTACGACCGCAAGTGGGGCAAGAAATAATTTCCGGACCTCTCCGACGTAGACCCGTGGCGCGCAATATCTCCCAGGCCACGGCCACTTCGCGCACAGGATCGGCCGTGAGGGAAACGCGCAGGGTGTCGCCTATGCCTTCGGCAAGAAGTATGCCCATACCCACGGAGGATTTTACCGCCCCGCGCATTGGTGTGCCGGCCTCTGTCACCCCAAGATGCAGAGGGTATTCCGTGCGATGAGCCATGAGGCGATACGCCGCAACGGTGTCCATAACCGAGGATGACTTGAGGGATATTTTGATATCGTAGAAAGCCCTTTTTTCCAGCATGGCCACATGGCGAAGGGCGCTTTCCACAAGGGCTTCAGGGCGTGATCCGCCAAAGCGTTCCAATAAATCCTTTTCCACGGATCCGCTGTTCACGCCCACACGGATGACGGCCCCGTTGGCCTTGGCCGCGGCGGCCACGCTGTCCACGGGAGCGGCGCCGCCGATATTGCCAGGGTTAATGCGCAGGCCGTGAATTCCAGCGTCAAGGGCGGCAAGAGCCAGGCGATAATCAAAGTGGATATCCGCGATCAGGGGCACGGGGGAGTGTTCTACAAGCGTTTTCAGCGCGCGGGCCGCGGCCTCATCGGGCACAGCCAGGCGTACGATTTCGCACCCAGCCTTGTGCAGGCGTTCTATCTGATCCAACGTGGCCGCTCTATCTTTTGTGTCAGTATTGGTCATACTCTGCACAACGGGAGGCGCTCCGCCTCCGATGCGCACGTTGCCGAGTTTGAGCTGTCTGGTACGGTTTCTATGGGGTATACTCATGATCTTTCCTTCATCCTGTGAAACTGGTGTAGCGCGTCCCATGTATAGATGGCAAGCGCCAGCCAGATCATGGGAAAGGCTATCTTGTCCGAAGCCTTCAGACTTTCTCCCAGAACGGCGACGGCCAGAAGAAAATTGATGGAAGGGCTGACGTACTGCAGAATGCCAATGGTGGCCAGGGTGACATGGCGTGCCGCGTAGCCAAAAAGGATGAGCGGCAACCCTGTGAACAAAACAGTACATACAAGCTCAAATTGCCGTGCCATACCGTGCCCGAAGAAGCCCAATCCCTGTTCTGTGAAGATCAGCCAGATCAGCGCGGGCGGCACGAGCATGAGCGTCTGGGAAAAAAAACCGGGGAACAGAGCGACGCGGAGTGTTTTTTGCAGATAGCCGTAAAGGGCAAAGGTGACGGCAAGGCTCAGCCCCGTGAGGGGAATATGACCATAGGCCGCAATGCTGAAGGATACGCCGGATGCCGCCAGAACTATGGCGAGGGCCTGAAGACGGGAAAGGCTTTCCCCAAGAAAAATTCTGCCCATGAGGACATTCAGGAGCGGCGTGATGAAATAGCCCAGAGAGGTTTCCAGAACCTGCCCGGTATTCACCGCCCAGAGAAAAATGCTCCAATTGACGCCCAGGAGCGCGGCGGAGCAGAAGGTAAAGAACAGAACTTTAGGCTCCCGCGCCAGAGCGAGGATTCCCCGCATTTGTCCCGTACACAGAAGAAGGAGTCCCATGAAGGCGCAAGACCAGATCATGCGGTGCGCCATGATGGACACAGGCGACATATCCGCGAGCAGGGGCCAGAAAAGGACGGCAACGCCCCAGAGCAAATGAGCGGAAAGTCCGGCTCCCGCGCCCGCGCAGGGCGCTATGCGCTCATGGGAGTGCGTTGAAAGAAAGGGAAGCGGCATAAAGCGTTATGGAAAAACGTCAGTCCGCCCTTCCACAAAAAAAAACAGGGAGGGCGGGCGGGAAAAGCGTTCTTGAACGTGTTAGTGGTTGAAGGATCGGGCGTACAGTTCAACAATGGCGCGCCGCCCGTTGGCTTCCAGAAAGCGCGTTCCGGTGGCGGTGAAGCGGTGATGCTTGATGATAGGGGAGTCTTTTTTCACCCAGTCGTCGTTTATCCAACGGAACCACGCGTCGCGTGCCTGGTCGAAAACAAGGAGAGGCTTGTTGCAGAGCTTGGCGAATTCAGCTCCCCATCCGGTACCGCCGCGCACGGTTTTATCTGTCTGAATCTCGCCAATAACGAGGACTTCGCTACCGCTACTTACCTGCCAGCAGATGGACTGAAGAATTTTGCGAAACAAAGGAGCGCGGGTATACTCGCGCCCCATCAGGCGGGAGACATAACTCATGCTCACGTCCTTGAGAGCCAGTTCTTCCTGGGTGAGTACCCGCACGCCTCTGGAACGCTCAATCTGTCGGCCTTCAAAGCTGTAGTTGACTTCTTCCATGCCCCATGCTTCCGCTTGAGCGCCAAAAAATTGTTCCGTGCCAATAGCGCCACCGCTGAAAAGAACGCACTGTTTTGGATCGAGCATTTAGTCCTCCGTAGATGGCAGGGATTGCCGTGCGACGAATCATTCGGGAACCACCCGGCGCGCACCGTCGATGTCGACAAGTATGCGGACGCGCTGCCCCGCATAGATGACAGGATCCATGCCCTGGACAATGGATTCCTCGCTACCATTCTCATATTTTACCGTGATCTCCTGACCAGTCTGCCGTGCGGTGGCGTTGCCCACTCCCATACCAAGGGCACCGCCAAGGAGAGCGCCGCCAACTGTGGCCAAGGTGCGACCGGAACCCCTGCCAATGGTATTGCCAATGAAGCCGCCGGCCACGGATCCGATAACGCCTCCGGCGGCCTGACGGTTTTCGCTGCTGGAATCTATGGATACCTGATGCACGGATATGACAGTGCCATGATAAATGGTTTGAGCCTGACGAGTATTGCTGACGGAATAGTCGTTCCCTCCCACACGGGGGGCGCAGCCGGGAAGAACTGGCAACGAGATCAGCATAAGAGCGCATACGGCGTGGGCCGTCCATTTTGAAACACGCATAGGGCACTCCTTATAAATGAGGAAAATCGTATAAGAATGCGCCAAGTATAACGAGTCTGCAAGGAATGTCCAGTTCAGAGACGGGGTGTCTACAGGCATTCATCCGAAGAGGCGGAAAAAAATGGCAGCATGGTCGACGGGCCGAAGATCCCGGGAACAAGCCATAACGCCGCGCATGACCATGAAAAATGCCTGCGTGTACTATCTAAAAGATTTCAAGGCCGGACTTCAACGGTTTGCGGGATCTTCTGCCTGTGATTGAACGCCTCACCGATCGTAGTTGTTCAGGGATCAACCAAAATACCGTAAACGGTAATCTGGAAGGAAAACTCCCCTTACCCTTACGGGGAATCCTGGTAATCTCTCCGCCAGCCTCATTCCTGAACTGCCCACGTGAAGGAGAAACCCTTGCGCTGTAGTCCATAAAATTTCTTTGATCATTGAAGAGCGCGCATTCTCCTGGGTCGAGGCACGCGCGAAAATACTCTGTTTTCGGCAATGGCTAGAGGATTACGGAACTTACCCCTAACTCCTTATGAATTCGAACTCGGGAAGATCATGAAGAGTAATTTTTTTTTGATAGTTCCTGAAAATTTCGCTTTGCGTTTTCGAGAGTTGAAGCGTGAATTTCACGTAAATGCTCAACCTGAAAGCGTCGCTTCGGCGTATTCCCTTTTTCTTCCTTGATATTCTGGCCTTTTCGCGTAGTACAACGCAATAATGGATTTTCCGCAACAGTGTTCAGAGGCAATTTTGACCTGCCGTGCCTTATCATGAGACGCAATGATGAACCGCCAATCCCCTGCCACGGCAGAGAACTCTTCCGGACTTATGACAAAAGGGGGATTCACGCTTTTCAAAATTCATCAATTCTCTCTCTTCTTTTCAAGAGATACGTTCGGTTTTTATCACAGGCAAGAAGCTCTCTTCGCAGGCCATTTATTCACGAGAGTTTGTTCTCAATTAAGAAAACACCGCAAGAAAACTCTCCCAGCCACCCCTCAACTTTCGCGGAACCTTTCCCCTTCAATGTGTCTCCTCCTCGCAATAACACAGAGAAATTTCCCCCTTTTTCCGCATAAGAACCTTGAAGCTGACCTACCGACATCTTTAATCTTTTTCAACACGTTGCGGAAACAAAGGAATTGTTTCACGTGAAACAATGTTCCGCCTGACAGGATCCTCTGTTTAACATACCGCACCTCTTGCAATTGTTGCATATTCCCTTTATGAAAAAAGAGATTTTTCGCAAGGAGACGTCTATTGTCCAGAGTTATCGCTGTTGCCAATCAGAAAGGCGGCGTGGGAAAAACCACGACAGCAGTCAACCTTTCAGCCTCCCTGGCAGTCATGGAAAACCGTGTTCTTCTGGTGGACTGTGATCCGCAGGCCAATTCAACAAGTTCCCTTGGCTTTGATCAACAAAATCTGCGCCATGACCTTTATACCGCTCTATGTGGAAAGTCGCCGCTGGAAAAAACGCTCCTGCCAACAGCCATGCCCTACCTCTCGCTCATCCCCTGTACAACGGATCTTGTGGGCATGGAAATTGAACTCGTGGATAAAATGGCCAGAGAGTTCTATCTTGCAGATCTTCTGAACAAAATCACCGACAATTACGACTATGTCATTCTTGACTGCCCTCCCTCGCTTGGACTTATCACCATCAATACCCTGTGCGCGGCCCATGAAATACTCATTCCCCTTCAGTGCGAATTTTTTGCTTTGGAAGGAATAGTCAAACTTTTGCACACCTATGAACAGGTACGCAAAAGACTCAATAAAGAATTACGAATAGTTGGCGTACTCCTCACCATGTACGACTCCCGAAACAAACTTGCGCGGCAGGTCAAGGCCGAAGCGCAACGATGCTTCCCGAACCATATGTTTGAGACAATCATCCCCCGGAATGTGCGTCTCTCCGAAGCGCCCAGTCACGGCAAATCCATCCTGCACTATGACATTCGGTCCAAGGGCGCGGAAGCCTATCTCAATTTGGCGCGGGAAGTCGTCAAAAAAACGGCTTTGCCTTAACATGAGGAAGAAGTGTCCTGAATGAGGTTCCCATGAATATTCCAGAACGTGGCCTTGGCAGAGGGCTTGGTTCTCTGCTGGGTTCCCTGTCCGAAACGCCTTCAGGGGAAAGTATAAAGCTCTCCCTCAGTCAGATTGTCCCGGGCAGGCTCCAGCCAAGAAAGCGCTTTGAAGCCTCTTCGCTCAATGACTTGGCGGCATCCATCAAAAAAAAGGGCATCATACAGCCTCTTATTGTCCGCCTTCTTTCCGGTCTGCCTCAGCGTTATGAAATCGTAGCCGGAGAACGCCGCTGGCGTGCGGCGCGCATGGCGGGACTGACGGAAGTTCCGGTCATAGTCACGGAATACACGGATAAAGAAGCCATGACCGTGGCACTCATCGAAAATCTTCAGCGGGAAGACCTCAATCCCCTGGAGGAAGCCGAGGCTTTACAAGCCCTCAAGGAAAACTTCAAGCTGAGCCAGGAAGAACTTTCCGATCAGCTGGGGAAGAGCCGACCCGCCATTGCCAATGCTCTGCGCCTTCTACAGCTCTCACCGCGCATGAAGGACGGCCTTCTCCGACAAAATATTTCCGCCGGTCATGCCCGCGCGATCCTTGCCATTGCAGACGAAACCCTTCGCGATCAACTCTATGATGCGATTCTGAAACATTATTTGTCCGTACGTGAAGCAGAAACGGCGGCTGACTCCATAAAGCGAACCGGAAAACTCCCGGAACATCTGCTCTCCTCTCCCGCTTCCAGGTCACCCCGTGTTTCTCGACCGCAATTTCTCAAGGAATTTCAGGAAGCGCTCCGCAAAGCCAGCGGAACAAAGGCCACTATTTCTGGCGACGGCAACAGGGGAAAAGTCCAGATTCCCTACGGATCTCCGGAAGATCTGGAACGCCTGCTCCATTTGCTGGGAGCAGTCCGCAAGTCATCTTCCTGATCATCTTTTCCCGCGAAACGTTCTCCACAGAAAAGAAAGATCCTGGCTCCCTTTCATAAACATCCTTACCGATGGGCACCCTCGGCCTTCCGGTCGACAACACCCTCCGTCCTTTCAGTATATATCGCCTGAAGAAATTGTTCGATGGCGGCCATGACAACGGGGTATTGATCCAAAAAAGCCGTATGTCCGGCGTGAGGCACGATGCAAAGTTGCGCCCGCGGCATAAGACGGCTGGCCTCAAGCACCGTCTCCGCCGGAGCATGGGTGTCTCTGTCCCCACTCATAAGCAGAACCGGACAGGTAACGGCGCTCAAAAGCTCTTTTCCAATGCGCGCCTTATGCCAGAAGGCCATATAGCTATTGAGGAATTCCTGAAGACGATCAGGTTCCGGCATAAGGGCACGCATCTGTGCGACATAGGCGCCATCGAGTCTTTCAAGATCGGCCACGGAAAGCGTTTCGGGAAAGAAGCCAGGTTTGAGCGTTCCGGCGCCGATGGCGATGATCGCCTCCACAGACTGCGGATTCATGGCGGCGAGAGCGTAAGCCGTATAGGCGCCGTCACTAAATCCCAACAAAGGCGCGGGCGCATCCGTTACTTCCCGCATCACGGTCAGTACATCACGGACTTTCTGTTCCAGCGTCACAGGGCCGCGCCCGATCTCGGAATGTCCATGCCCTCTGCTGGAAAGAACAATGACCTGAAAACGACCGCGCAAGGCGTCAATGATGCGCCCAAGTTCATAAGGTGATCCAACACCTCCCCCATGCAGAACAAAGAGCGGTTTCCCGGCACCGTAGGCCTCATAATACAGCTTTGCGCCCTCCGAAAGAACGGTGCGCCCCGCAACCCTGTTGTCACCATAAGGCGTGAGACTGCCTTGCGCATCCTTCGGTTGAAGGAAATAACGCATCGGCACCGCGCCCGTCTCAGTTCCCGCAAGGCTCGCCTCGGGAAGAAAGAACAAAAAAATCACGAAGACGAGCGTCGCCATGCGTCCGCAAAAGTTAAAACGAAGCGGGGAGAGATGCCCTATCATCATGAGTTCGCCTCCAGGATCCTTTTCCGTTGGAATCGTCACACGTTTCCTCCAGCTCATAAACAAGGGGCGCTTGCAAAAGTTTCAAGCGTCATTGCCGTATTTCACACGAAAAGCGCGTGATGGCAAGGAAAAACAAAGCCATCGTATACACGCCAAAAGACGCTTTCAAGTTCCGCCCCCGAGCGCCTGCAGAGTCAGAAAAATTCTGTACAGGAAAGTCCTTTTTCCCGTAAAGGCAAAAAAGTGGTTTTCCTGAGAACTGTCCGTGCTAAATGAAAGTTACACGTTAACCCTCTGAAAGCAAAAAACAAAATTCTCCGAATATCAACATAAAAGTGATTCTCTCGGGGCGAAAAAAGAAGAACCAAAAGGCTCAACGAGCAAAAATCCCCCCACACACAATATTATACGGTAAACCCTGACAGGCAGGATTCCCTTTCACCCCCGCCTCTTAAAAGAACTAAAGGAATTTCTGATGAAAAACTATTCTATCACTGAAATTATCGAAAGGAGCAGTTTTTTTGTCATTACATAGAATATGCGGTATGAATGGGATGAAAAAAACGCAAAAGCAACCTGGAGCGTCACGGCGAAGACTTTGCCGACGTGATCAGAGGCTGGAGTGGAGTCGCGCCCATATTGAGCCTGATACGTGCCGTGACTATGACGAAGCGCGTTATGCCGCCTTTATCCCACGCGATGACGCCCGCCTCATGTGTCTGGTGTTTACTCCCCGGAGCGGAAAGCTCCGCGTTATCAGTTACCGAAAAGGCAATAATTGGGAGAAAAAAATATGCAGTGCACTAATGGAAACGGCATAGTTGTCTGTACAACCGAGGAACTCGTGTCTCTTCCGCGTCTTCCAGGAGCGAGTCGGGATATGATCGACGCGGAAATCACGGTCACAGCGCTTTCCGATCCCGATACGTTTCCGCCGCTCGAAACTGAGATGGCCGCCGTTGGCAAAGCGGGGGGGGCGAGACCCTTGCCAAACTGTTCCCGCTGGAAAAAGTAGAGATCTTGCTGACGCCCCGCCGCGACCGCCCAAAGTCCGAGCGTCAAAAAGTTCAGTTCACCGTCCTCTTTGACGCAAATATCGTAGAGTATTTTCGAACTAGCGGAAAAGCTGATAGGTGAAAAAGGAAGAAGCGTTGCGCAAAGCCATGACCAGGGGCCTGTAAAGAGCCGCGAAGGGTAAACCTTCTGAGAGTAAAACTTTTTCAATGACAAACTTTTTATTTTAGGCTATCCTCCTAAAAAAGGAGGACAGGAAATGCGCTGTCGTAAATGTGGATCAGAGGCATATGTAAAAAATGGGTTTATGGCTGGAGCACAGCGCTATAAATGTAAACAATGTGGTTTTCAATTTACTCGAGACACACCTCATGGAAAACCAATGCGAGATAAACTCTTCGCTTTGATACTTTGTCTTTCCGGGGTATCCATGAAAATGACTGGAAGGATTATCGGTGTCAGTGGTCAGAGTGTCATGCGCTGGATAAAAATGTTTTATGAGAAATTTAGCACAGAAGTTGATGCGGCTTCGCAGATTGAAGAGATTGAAATTGATGAAATGGTTTCCTGTATCCATAAAAAAAAGCTCGTATCTGGATCTGGAAAGCTCTTGATCATAACACTCGAAAACTTATCGGTTGGGAATGTGGTGATCGCAATTCCCAAACCTTGATTAAGTTTTTCGACAGGCTCAATTTGTAGAAAGTAAAGAAAGATTCCCATGCGTGTCATTCCGAGGCGGCAGTCGGCATTTAAAGCAAGAAAACCCGCTTATGACATGGAGCAGAATAACGCATTAAAAAAAATTGGCTTGGACGATTCAGAGGAAGGAAGCAAATTGCTACCAATCCGTTAGAGATGAAGAATAAATCCATCGCATTATTCCAGCATTTTTCGAGTTAATGGTAGTATTGATGAAATTTTATCTTTGATAAAATGACACGCCTCTAAAAATATGTCGCTTTACATAGTATTTCCGTAAGCGTATAAAAAATCAAGTTCGTTAGATCACTTTTATATATACGTTTTTCAATAAAACTTATCCAGAATAAACGATTAATTTTTAAGGCAACAAAAGAAGAAGATATTTCAAAACTTAAAACGGTTCACGTTGACTGCGTTAACATGAACTTCCGAGTCGTTTGCAAAGCGATGACGATTATGCTTGTTGTAGAAAATGAGCATAGCGATGCTGGTAACATATCCATAATGGATCAGTCGTTAATAAAATAAAAAGAAATGCTATTCTGGATCTAAAATTGATGGTTACAGAGTTGTTGCTAAAATACTGATGGATGAAAGCTCAAACATCTGTAACCCGGACTTGCCTGCTTCAACAGAAAAAGGAGTAAGGTAGTTATGGCAAAAAGCAACAAGCAAAATGAATGCCTGTATCATTGTTCTTCTCCTTTTGCCCTTATTATTATCTCTAGTCATTGGAGGTTTTATTTTTTCTGTCTTTTTATTATCATTATTATGTTAAAATAAAAAACAAGTATCTTGTCGGTAATTATTATAGATGTATATATAAATATAGTATCTTTTTCAAATATTTGTATGTTGTATGGAGGCTTTATTTCGGTATCTGTATATGGAATTTTATACGTGTATGAACATAAAATAGACAGTGACAATATACTGCTAATTTTATTGTTTGTATTATCTATTATATACTCGTTTTTTCTTTTGTTGTTTATAAAAAACTATCGCTGTAAGAACCGTGCTTGCTTATATTGGAATAGTTATAAATACAGATAACAAAACATTGATGATTCAAGACGATTTTAGCTCGTATTTATTTTTGGATCTTATGAAATTGAAGCATTTTTAGACAACTAAACAAATTATAAGTTTACCGCTACAGGAAATAACAAAAATAACAAGAGAGGGAGGAAAAATTTTGTATATTCATGGTAAATTTGGGTCAAAAAAATACACTTTCAGGTGTAAACAAAAAAGAGATGAAGCCATTGCCGAAATTCAAAAATATGCCTCGTCTGTTAGCATCATGAATGAAATTGAAACGTATTAATATTTCTTGTATAAATATGGTTATCGTCTCCAAATAACCTGCAATTATATTGAAAATAACATGTACCTTTCACGGTCGCCTTGAATACACGGAGTTTTACCTTTCCCGGCAATCATCTGTTTAATCCTGCCTCCTTCACACGAAGGATCTCCTGACTTCGACATCGTTGCCATCAGCAGTATTCAGTCATTGCCGGTGCCTACCGGCCATTTAATGTGTTTTGACGTCCTGAGCATTCGCGCTCCATCCATAATTTAGTTGCCTTTCAATTTCAACAGCTCATCATCTAGTCCGTACCAAACCACGTCCGTTCGGACACTGCGTTGGGAGACGAAGTAACCGCTCATCACAGGAAGCTGGAAAGGAAAAATGTCGGGTTGTTCAGGAGCATCCCCAACGCGGCTTTGTACTCCGGGGTGGCCAGGAGCAGACTCAACCATCAGGATGGCCTGGTTTGGCTCGGCAAGAAGTATCGGCGCTACTTTCTCATAGCAAGCAGCCTTTAGCCTCAGAATCCTTCATGGCTCCCATGCACAAAGGAACGGATGACAAATTGGGCATAGCAGTTCACGGTTTGCCGGTCGCCGTAGCGCTTTTTAGACAGATAATTTGCGCTTGGGTTATTTGTTTTTAATGCCGACAGACGGCGTTTATGACAGCCTTCCTTCTGCAGTACGTTTCTATGGAGGCCTTTTCCCTCCCTCTGTCCAACTTGTTCTTGCGATCAAACTGTTGAAAAACGCGTTTGTGCCGTAACGAATTTTGACAGTACGGCCATTTTGTCCGGCGTAGAAAAGTTTGAGCTTATCGCCGCCTATGGCGTAAATCATAAAATCTCTTTTCTCTGCAAGTCCCTTAAGAAGATGTTGAACCTCAAAGCATGCCTGCGGAAAGTAAAAGCCAGCAGTAAAGCACTAAAGACGCCTTGTATGGAGCAATTAAGAAGGCGCTTAAATTGATAATGGCAGACAATGAAAAACTAGATTCCTTTCATAATGCCATGCGTCTTGATGTTTGTTCAAAAGACTCCAGCCTGTTTACTCCTGCTTGCGATTTCTAGCGGCGTGTTCGAGAGTATCACTTTTTCAATGATAAAAGTTCTTCTATGCTCCCATTTACACGAAAGCGCTGGAATAACGC
>CAZWBH010000020.1:0-30086 GCA_964632155.1 uncultured Mailhella sp. | reverse complement strand
TTCACTTGTCAAAGAACCTCACCGCACTTCTCCGTACGGCGAATCCCCTTTATGCCCCCTACCCCCTCCTCATGTCAACTACTTTTTTCAAAAAATTTTTGCGTATCTCAGAACGGTTTAAAAACTGTTTTTACATGCTCCTCTAAAAAGTTCATTTCAGCGCCGACCTTCGCGTTCTTGCAAGCGGTCTCAGGATTAAACCAGGCTTTTCAGCCATGTTCTCACTGCCCTCTCGCCGTTATGCAGACGATGGAGCAGTGTATAGCGTGTATGGATTCCGGCCTTCTGGAGGTATTCCACGACCTCCTGTTCCGTCATGCTCTTCATGAGTTTATTGACATAAAAATAATCCCATTCCGCAAGAAAATCTCGTGTTACCCCCCCCTCCTCTTCCGCAATCGCATTGAGAATGGAACAGTATTTTCCTTTGTGTGAAATAAAAAGAGCGCTCTTCTCAAAAAGATAGTCAAAAACAAGCCTGCCATGCGGCTTTCGCTTGTCTCCCGTGCCAGTCTGTACTAACGTTCTTCAGCGTAAGCGCTCAGGACGCAATCATGGAACATCGCCGTAGAAAATCTCTTACACACTGGGCTAACCTTGGCTTTCTGACTCTGGAAGGTTTGGCCATAGGTCTTGCCGCGGGTGTGGTCATCTGTTGCTTTCGCCTCGCGCGGGACGCGGCCGCCACGCACCTTTCCCAATGGCTCTCTTTGTGGCTGGAATACTGGTATATCGCCCCTGTCTGGTTTTTTGTTCTCGTGTTTACGGCACGCATCTTGGGAGAACTCGTCCTTCGCGCGCCTCTTATTTCCGGTAGCGGTATCCCACAGACTGAACTTGTGGTTGCCGGACGTTTGCATCTGTCCCGCATGGAATGGCTTAAAATTCTGCCCGCCAAATTCGTGGCCTGTTTGCTCTCCACGTTGGGCGGACTTTCCCTGGGGCGAGAAGGCCCCTGCATACAGATGGGCGCGGCCACGGCTTCTCTCCTCGGGGGGTTTTGGGAGCGCTTTTCCTTTTCCGGCCACATACACATCGCGGCAGGCGCCGCTGCTGGCATGGCTGCGGCTTTTGGCTCTCCTCTGGCCGGATTTCTCTTTGTGTTTGAGGAAATGAAGAATAAATTTACCCGAGGCGGCGCCTTGCTGGTAGCCTGTTCCGTTGTCAGCGCAGCTCTTGCCACACGCTTTCTCTTTGGCCTTGGCCGCATCTTTCCCTTTTCAGACATGGCCGCACCGCCCCTTTCGCAAGTTTGGATACTGCCCATACTTGGCCTTGTCACAGGCGTGGCAGGCGTGCTTTACAACAAGGCACTTTTGGGCGGCAAAAACTGGGAGGCACTCCACTCCCCTCTCCCCCAGCGCTGGCGCATACTCCCTCCTCTGCTGATAAGTTTTACCCTGAGTTTCCTCTGCCCTTCCGTGCTGGGAGGCGGAGAACATCTGGTCATCCAAGCAAGCACTCTCACGATCGACCCAAACTCCTGTCTTTTTACTCTTGCCTGGCTGTGTCTGCTTAAAGCTACCTTTTCCGTGTTCAGTTACACCGGCAACGTGCCCGGTGGCATACTCATGCCCATGCTCTGCATCGGAGCGCTCCTTGGAGCCGTCTGTGGCCAGTCGCTTCTCGCGCTCGGCCTCATTTCGCCGGAACTCTGGGGTGCCTTCCTTGTTTATGGCATGGCGGGTTTTTTCGTCTCCGTGGTGCGCGCCCCACTTACAGGCACAGCGCTGGTTATAGAAATGTCCGGCGCGCTGTCTTGTCTGCCAGGAACAATTCTAGTGGCCTTTACAGCCTTCTGGACGGCCAACGCCCTGCGTTGCCCGCCGGTCTACGATTCCCTGCGCGCAGCCATAGTAGTGCAGAAGCGCCGCTGAACTTCACGCCGCTTTTACCTACAGGCATTTCGTCTCGCTGTTCGAGAACCGTAAGGATCCGCGCCAGCGCCTTGCCCTGTAACTGCAATCCATTTTTTCTCTCTGTTCAACTCTCTGCGATGCACCTCATTTCAAGGTCGAAAAAAAGGGTGTCTGACCAAAACCGTTCTCTCCCCGTGCCTTTTTCATAAGACGCCCTGGAGAGCATCGCCCTTGAGAATGATTTCCATATAAACAATTTCAGATAATTGACTTTATAATTTCATTCCTAAAGTGACACTTTCACGCCCTGCCGCATCTTCACATTGGATCGCATAGGGAGGATTTTTGTCACATATTTTACCTTGCATCTTCCTGTCTATCAAATCCTCCGCCAGCCCGTCTAGTTCCTCACCCCCCGCTTCCTGTACGGTTCATGGCGCAAACAATTCTTCTCTCCGCGCGGAACGTTCTTCCTCTTGGACATACCGACAATGAGTCCAACCAGCTCCTGTCTGTCCGCGCCGTTCATGCCAGGCGCGCCGAGTGGGTTTGCTGATTCATCCCGTAGAATTATATTTTTGAAGCCACTGCGGCAATGTCTCATTCATGGCTACAAGAGCATCAATGTTGCGCCAAACTTCATCGGTCAGAAACTGATTCCATCTAAAAAAATAAGTTGCCCTATTTTTAGTCTTTCAAAAAGCCTGGCAAGGACTCCATTTTACTTCATTGATCCATCCTCATATATATAAACGGCATGCCAACGCTCCGATTTTTTTTGACAGAGTTCTTTTTGCAACAAGTTTTGAGCAGATACAAAAGAGCGTTGATGAAAACGCTGAATGCGTTATAGAGACATTATCGCGTGGTTTGGGTAAACAATCTTATTGTGCTTGATTATATTTATGGGTTGAACTTATCCTGGTTATCACTCTTGGCAAATTATATGAACACGCTCTGAACGATCAGGCAAACCGTCAAAACGGACAACTGTCTCTTCATGTCTGAACTACGTTACATTATATTTTATCAAACAGACCCAGACTGTTTTCCATAACGCCGAAAGTGAACGCTGAACGGAAGGCAAGAGTATTTTTATCGGCTGATTTTACGGAGTATTTCTTCCACGGGCAAAGATTCTAGGCTCCATACCCTGAGAAGATAGAGAACCGCGGCCACACTGAGCGCCGCGATGAAGGCTATCCAGAAGCCCAGCACTCCCAAGGGGGCAGGCGTAAGCCAGTCGGTCATGCACAGTATCCAGCCCAAGGGGAGACTGATGCACCAGTAGACCAGAAAGGAGATAAGAAAGATGGCCCGCGTATCGTTCCAGCCGCGCAGGGTACACAGCGTGGCAGTCTGTATGCCGTCTGGAAACTGGTAGATTACATCGCAGAAGAGCAAGATTCCCGCCAGTTCAAGAACATCCGGGGCATCGTTGTAGATGGCGGCCAGCTGGTAGCGGAACACATACAGAAACAAGGCAAGGATACAGGTACACAGCAGGGTTAGGTATAGAGAGGTGACACGGGCCTGTTTGGCGCTGTTCACGCGTCCGGCGCCCAGCATGGCGCCCACGCGGATGGTTCCGGCCGTACCTATGGCTAGCGGGCATACCCATACAAGAGTGCTGATGTTGAGGGCGATTTGATGGCTAGCCACGGTGGTGACCCCCAGGGGCGCAACAACAATGGCTACCAGCGCGAAGGCCGCGGTTTCGTTGAGCAAGGCAAAGGCGCCCGGCAGACCGATGCGGACAAGTCTCTTAAGCCGCGGCCACACTGGTCGATCCAGCCCCAGAGCTACAGGCTCCGCGCGCGCGATAAAAAAGAACAGAGAGGCGGCCTGAAACCAGAAAAGTATGGCCGTGGCCACGCCGCAACCCGCGCCGCCGCATTCGGGAAAACCCAGGATGCCGAACACAAAGAGTATGTTTAGGGGAATGTTGAGGGCTAGACCGATGAATCCGGCGATCATGCCCGGTCGCGTCTGCCCGTACCCATCAAGAAAACAGTGTTCCACCTGAAAAAGCATGAGGGCGGGCAGACCCCAGGACACGGCAAAAAGGTATTCTGCTGCCTTTTTGGAGAGCTTGGGATCCATGTTTGCCCAGTGAGGCAAGACCGCGCTCAGCCCCAAAAAGAAGAGCATGAGCAGGGCGGCTATGAGCAGCGCCAGCCAGATTCCTTGCCTGAAGAGTCGCACTCCCTCCTGCCTGTATCCCGCGCCACGGGCTTGCGCCACAAGGGGGGTAAGCGCCATGAGAAGGCCCGCTCCAAACATGGAGCCAGGAATCCAGAACGAAGTGGCCACGGCCACAGCCGCCATGTCAAGAGCCGCGTAGCGCCCTGCCGCAACAGTGTCTACAAAGGACATACCCAGCTGGGCCAGCTGTCCGAGGAAGACCGGAAACCCCAACGCAAGGAGTTTCTTTGCTTCATCTTTGCTGAAATATTGGAACATACTTTTCTTTGCGTGCTGAAGGCAGCGTGTGGCGCTACGTTTCAGACGGCATTAAACCAAAAAGACCCATCTGCCCTGTACGAAAGATGGGGGAACCTTCCAGTTTGGAAGAAAGCGTTTACTTGCCCAGCTTCTTGACGAGAGTGCGGACGGTATCGGAAAGTTCTGCGCCCTTCTCCTGCCACGCTTTGAGCTTTTCCGCATCGATCTTCAAAGTGCCGGGATCGGTATTTGGATTGTAGTAGCCCAAAAATTCCAGCGGGCGCCCGTCGCGACGGGTGCCGCTGTTGATAGCCACAATGTGGTAGAAAGGACGTTTTTTGGATCCAGAGCGAGTCATTCTCACTTTTACGGACATTGTTCACTCCTAAGGGTAAAAGACAAATTACCTTTTTTTGTTTTTGCGTTTCTTTTTGTCGCGTTTTTTCTTGGTAGCGGATTTGCCGCTGCCGGGAATGCCTGGCACGCCGCCGGAGATTCCAGGAAAATCGCCCATGCCAGGCAGGCCTCCCATGCCGGGAAGCCCGCCCATGCCGCCCAGACGATTCGTCATGCCCTGAGGAATACGGGGCGCATGTTTGCCTGGCTGCATCATGGACTGCATCATTTTTTTCATCTGCTCAAATTGCCGGATGAGCTGATTGACATCCTGCACCTTTGTGCCGGAGCCACGAGCGATGCGGGCGCGACGGCTGCCATTGAGAATGTCGGGGTTGCGGCGTTCCTGATTGGTCATGGAGTTCAGGATGGCCTCCATACGGTTCAGTTCTTTTTCATGGCTACTCAAATCGCCCAGTTTGCTTGCGATGCCACCAAGTCCGGGGATCATTTTTATGAGCGATTCAAAGGAACCTAGTTTGCGCATACGGCGCATCTGCGTGCGGAAGTCCTCAAAATCAAACTTCGCCTTCTGCATCTTCCGGGCCAGGGCTTCAGCCTCTTCGGCTTTCATTTCTTCCTGCGCCTTTTCCAGAAGAGTAAGCACATCTCCCATACCCAGGATGCGTCCGGCGATGCGATCAGGGTGGAACACCTCCATTTCGGAAAGCTTTTCACCCATGCCGACAAATTTGACAGGCGCGCCGGTAATCGACTTGATGGACAGGGCAGCGCCGCCTCGGGCGTCGCCGTCCATCTTGGTGAGGATGACGCCGGTGACGCCCAGATGCTCGTTGAAAGACTGTGCTACGGTGACGGCGTCCTGACCGGTCATGGCGTCCGCCACGAACAAAATTTCCTGTGGCTGTACCGCCGCCTTGATGGCCACGAGTTCCTGCATGAGAGGTTCATCCACATGCAGACGACCCGCCGTGTCTATGATGACCACAGTACATTGCCGGGCCTTGGCCTCTTCCACAGCCGCTTTGGCTATGTCCACAGGGGACATGTCGGGCGCAGAGGCAAAGCAGGGCATATCCAGTTGTTTGGCCAAGGTGCGGAGCTGTTCGATGGCTGCGGGACGATACACGTCAGCAGGCACAAGATAGGGGCGCATCTTCTGTTTGCGCAGAAGCAGCGCCAGTTTGCCCGAGGACGTTGTTTTGCCCGAACCCTGAAGCCCGGCCATGAGAATGACGGCGGGCTGCCGCCCCTGAAGTGAAAGCCCTGTGTCCGTGCCACCAAGGAGCTTCACAAGTTCGTCATGGACTACCTGTATGACTTGCTGTGCCGGAGTGACACCCTTCATCACCTCAACGCCGAGAGCCGCTTCCCGAACGTGATCCACGAAATCCCGGGCTATCTTGAAGTTTACATCGGCCTCAAGAAGGGCGAGGCGAACTTCGCGCAGTGCGTCTTGAATATTGGTCTCGGTGAGCTGGGCACGTCCGCTGAGATTGCGGAAAACTCCAGAGAGCCTGTCTGTCAGACTTTCAAACATGACTATCCTTATTTCTTCGTTTTGGAACTACGAACTGTTACGCAACTTTTTTCTTCAAGTCAAGCGGAACACCGCGGGCAAAAGCACGCTTTGTTCTTGCCCTGCGGCGGCGGCCCGGCTATGCTTGCCAAGAGAAACCTTCTTTCCTTTTTGGAGTCTGTATGTCTGTCATCATGGGTACAGCAGGACACATTGACCATGGCAAGACGTCGCTCATCAAGGCGCTCACGGGTATCGACTGCGACCGTCTTGGCGAGGAGAAACGCAGGGGCATCACTATTGAACTCGGCTTTGCCTACGCCGACCTGCCCGGCGGAGAGCGCGTGGGCATTGTGGATATGCCTGGTCATGAACGCTTTGTGCGTACCATGGTGGCGGGCGCTTCGGGCGTGGATTTTGTTCTCCTGGTCATTGCCGCGGACGAGGGCGTCATGCCCCAGACCCGTGAACACATGGACATTTGCACGCTTCTTGGCGTGAGGCACGGGATAGTGGCGCTGACCAAGATCGATATGGTGGACGAAGATATGCTCGAACTGGCGAAGGAAGATGTTTCGGAATTCCTAAAGGGCACCTTTCTTGAAAACGCCCCTGTCTTTCCCGTTTCTGCGGTAACAGGACAAGGGCTGGAAGCCTTGCGCGGCGCCATCATCGAACAGTGCCGTCGCCAGCCCAGGCGTCGCCTCGACCTTTTCCGCCTTCCTGTGGACAGAGTTTTTTCTCTCAAAGGACGCGGCACCATAGTCACCGGTACCCTGATTTCGGGTTCAGCGCGGGAAGGCGATGAGGTGGAACTCTTCCCCAGCGGACTTGTTTCGCGCATCCGCAGCATACAGTGCCATAACGAGGGGAAGGAAGTAGCCGAGGCCGGACATCGCATTTCCCTCAATCTTCAGAGCTTGTCTGTAGAGGATATACGACGTGGGGACGTAGTGGGCCATGTCGGTTCCCTGAAAAATTCCACACGCTGGATTGTGGAACTTACCTGCCTCAAATCCTCGCCTCGCGCCCTGAGGCATCGCGGCGAAGTTCATTTTCATCACAGCGCCCGCGAACTTTCGGCCCGCCTATACTTCTATGACCGTGAGCGCCTTGAACCCGGGGAATGCGCTCTGACGGAAGTCCATTTTTCTGAACCCGTGGACGGTGTTTTTGCCGACCGCTGCATTGTGCGCGCCTTTTCGCCGCTGCGCACGGTGGCTGGAGGTTCCGTACTCTTTCCGCTCGACACGGCCCCCCGTCGCCGCAAGCTCTCCACCGACATGCAGGCACGTTTGCTCTCTTTGCCGCAGGCCGGAGAAGAAGAACGCATTCTTGTGCAAATGGCGCTTTCGGGGTGCTTTGGCGCGTCTGTTGCCGAACTTTCCCTGCTTACCAACCTAGGGCCTGGGCGTTTGGAAAAAATGCTTCAAGGCTTGTCCAGCCAGGGAAAGGCCCTGTGCTGGGACAGGGAAAACCGCTGCTGGATCCGCGCGGAAGAGCTGGAGGAACTTTCTCGGATGGCCCTTGCCGCGGCGGAAAAGTTCCATGCCAAAAATCCCCTGGAACGCGGCATGGCCAAGGCGGTAATCCTTGGCGGCATGGGGCAGGGCGTGCCTCCCAAACTTGCGCACGCCACGCTGGAGCGGCTTCTGCGTTCCTGCAGGCTGACAAGCGAGGGTGAACTCCTGCGCCTGCCTTCCCATAAAATTTCTCTGGGGCAGGATTTGGCGGGGCTTAAACAGGCCCTGCTGGAGGCGCATCTTTCCTCTCCTCTCATGCCCCCCAACCATACGGAGCTTTTCGAGCGCCTTGGCATAGACTCGCGGCAGGTTCAGCCGCTTTTCAAACTCCTGGTCTCTGAAGGACGCTTGGTGAAGATCCACGAAACGCTTTACTACCTTCCAGAAGCTCTGGACGCGATCCGTCAGAAGGTACGCGAGTGGTTTGCGACCCACAGTGAGATTACCCCTGGGGACTTCCGCGACCTGACGGGCATTTCTCGAAAGCACAGCATTTCGCTTTTGGAATATTTTGACAAGGAACAGTTCACCATACGCCTGGGTGACAAGCGCGTCCTGCGCGGGCGGAGTGCCTGATGCCCGCCGTTGTGGCTCTGGACTTTGAAACTTCCGACAGGTACGCCGACAGCGCCTGCGCTCTGGGCATGGTGCGCCTGGAGGGCGGGAAAGTTGTCTCCAGCCTCTATCACTTGATACGTCCACCGCGTTCCCGTGTCTACTTCACAGAAGTACACGGGCTAACCTGGCCCATGCTCCGCGATCAGCCAAACTTTGCCGATCTCTGGCCCCGTTTTTCCGCGTTCTGGGAGGGCGCAGAACTCTTTGTGGCCCACAACGCCAGTTTTGACCGCCGCGTTCTTTTTGCCTGTTGCAATGCCTGCGGAGTGGTCGCTCCCAATGTTCCCTTCGCTTGTACGGTCAAGGGGGCAAGGTTGGGCCTGAAACTCCCCCATCATCGCCTGAATGATGTTTGCCGTTTTCTTCACATCGAATTGAACCACCATCACGCGGATTCCGATGCTATGGCTGCGGGACTCATCTACCTCTACCTGCGCGGGCACGGTCTCTCCGATGAAGATATGCTCCTGAACAGCTCCAATACAAGAAAGCGAGAAAGGATTATATCTGGGTAACAATGGGGATAACCACAGGATCCCTGCCCAACACATCGCGGAAAAAACGGCGCAGGCTGGAACGTATGCGCTCGGAGAGGCGCTCGCCGTTGGTGGGATTCATGGATTCCAGGAGATCGAGTACCAGGCATTTGGCGTCTTCAAGCACATGGCTGTAGTGTTGCTCAAACACAAAGCCACGAGAGATCATTTCCGGCCCGTAGAGTACCTCGCCCGTTTCTGCGGAAAGGGCCAGAATCACGACCACAAGACCTTCGTCCCCCAAAAGGCGACGCTCTTTGAGTACCATGCGGCCCACATCGCCCACGCCCTTGCCGTCCACCAGCACAAATTCCACAGACACCGGCTTTTCCAGGCGCACTTCGCTTGCGGTAAAGGTGATGGGTTGGCCGTCTTCAAGAATATGGACGCCTTCTGGACGTACGCCGCACTCCTCGGCAAGTTGCCCGTGCAGGGCAAGATGCCGGTACTCGCCGTGTACCGGGATGAAATGATCCGGGCGCAGGAGGGCGATGACATCCTTGAGTTCCTCGCGGCAGGCGTGGCCGGTGGCGTGTACGTTGCGGCGTGGGTCGTGATACACGCTTGCCCCAAGGCGATAGATCTGATTGAGTACGCGGGAGACGGCCCGCGCGTTGCCCGGAATAACGCGGGAAGACATGATGACGGTGTCTCCTTTGTGCAGGGAAAGGCGACGGTGTTCTCCCCTTACAATGCGCGCAAGGGCGGAAAGCGCCTCACCCTGGGTACCCGTGGCCAGAACCACGGTGCGCTCCGGTTCCAGATCGGGAAAGCCGGTAACCTCGCTGTACAGGTTTTGCGGAGGCTCAATGAGTCCCATCTCCACGGCTTTTTCAATATTGGTGGAAAGGCTGCGCCCGCTCACAAGGACAGCGCGATCGTATTTTTTTGCAAGCTGAAGCACCGTGCGTATGCGTCGGATGTGGCTGGAGAACAGGGCAATGAAGATGCGCCCTTTGACTTCGGAAAAAATGGCGTCGAGATCATCGCGCACCTGTCGTTCCGGCAGAGAACGGCCATCAATCTCCACATTGGTGGAATCCGAAAGCAACAGACGTATGCCGTGCGATGTCCCCTCCTGTGATAATCGTTGGAAATCAGCGCAGATGCTGCAGTCCTCGCCTTTCAATGGTGTGGAATCAAGTTTGAAGTCACCTGTGTGTATGATCTTGCCTACAGGGGTCTCCACACCTAAAGCGTAACTTTGCGGGATAGAATGGCATACAGGGAAGAAATGAAAGGTTAAATTTCCCAGAGTAATACGGCTATAGGCCTCCACGGGAACGAGTTCCACCCTGTCGCACAGACCGTGTTCTTCCATTTTATGGGCCACAAGAGCAAGGGTGAACGGCGAACCAAAAATGCGTACGCCGTGCAGCGTCTTGTACTGCAAAAAAAGCCATGGCAACGCCCCGATGTGATCCTCATGGCCGTGAGTGAGGACAATGCCAAGGATATTTTCCCCTTCGGAGAACACTGAGTCCAGGCGCGGAATAACCACATCGATGCCAAGCAGAGAATCTTCGGGAAACATAAGGCCACAGTCCACCAGCACAACGCCTTGATCGGTCTGCCATTTCTGGCAGTTCATACCGATTTCGCCGTGGCCTCCCAAGGGCGTTATGGTCAGGTAGGGTTCGAGCATGAATGGATCCTTTTGATTTTGGCAGAGGATAGCCCAGATGCACGGACAAGACAAGCGCTTGCCCGGAACTCCGGGGGAAGCTATACTCAAGACGAGGAGAATGTCATGCCCCTTGTTGAGATTTTTGCCATTGCCGTGGCCCTAGCTATGGATGCCTTCGCTGTTTCCGTAGCGGTGGCCGCATCTCTTCCCATTTTCACCTGGAAGCACGCCCTCCGGTTCCCCGCGAGTTTCGGCCTCTTTCAATTTCTCATGCCTGTACTCGGTTGGGGGATGGGCCGTTCGATACACTGTTATATCGAACGTTGGGATCACTGGATAGCCTTCGCCCTGCTTGTCCTTGTGGCTTTTGGCATGCTGAAGGAGGCGTGGATCGGCAAAAAGGAAAAACAGCCCAGGGAGGATGTCTCACGGGGCTTCATGCTCCTCATGCTCTCTGTGGCCACAAGCATTGATGCCCTGGCAGTGGGGCTTTCTTTTGCCATGCTCGGCATTTCTGTGTGGAGACCCGCACTGGTGATCGGTCTCGTGTGTGCTGCCATTACCATGGCGGGGCTTGCGCTGGGGCGGGTAGCAGGCAAGTTAAAATTTTTGGGCGGCAAGGCTCAGGTGTTTGGAGCGCTGGTGCTTTTGGGCATCGGCATAAGAATACTGCATGGGCATCACGTTTTTTAGGGAGCATTTTATGCGACTTTCCAAGGCTTGACCGCACCCTGATTTCAGCTAAACATGGAATCATCTTTTTACAGCGGAGGCCTTATGATAGTTCCTGTTCGCTCAGAACTGACAGTGACAGACAATGTTCCCTTCGGGCAACCCACGGCTGGAGTGCCTGGCAGGTACAGTTTTTTCGCGCTCACACTGGAAAACCCTGAGTGGAAGGAATGGCATCCCGGGCAGTTCATTATGATGCGCCCCGCGGACAATAAAACAAGCCCGCAGTGGGCCAGACCTTTTTCCATCTGTCGTGTCACATCTCGGGGCCTTGTGCTGTTTTTCCGCGTGCTGGACTCATTCTGGGAACGCTTTGCGCGCCTGAAAACCGGCGACAAGGTTGTCATCTGGGGTCCGTTAGGAACTTTCTTTACCGTACAGCCGGAAACACCAACATTGCTTCTCGCCCGCGGAGTTGGGCTTGCTCCCTTTGCGGGCTATGCCGACAGACACCCCGATCCTTCGTCTCTGTTTTTGCTCTTCGGGCATACCCAGACAAGCCACAGCTACCCCACAGACGCCATGTCATTCCGCCTGGATCTTGAAAACGTGTACGCCTGCACGCCGGAGGGATTGGAACACTTCCATGCGCTGACGCGCGAAAAAATGAGATCGTTCAAAAAGCGCGGGGGCCTTTGTTTAGCCTGCGGCCCTATGTCGTACCTTTACCATGTGTGGAAAGAGGCTGTGGAACTGGAACTCCCCACGCAACTTTCTCTGGAACAGCGCATGGCCTGCGGAACGGGCGCGTGCCTAGGTTGCGTTACCGTGACCTCAAAACATTGGGCCGACCCAGCCCACGCCGGACTCCCTGTACAAACTTGCACCAGCGGCCCTGTATTCTGGGCTTCGGATATTGACCTTGATGCCAGAATACAAGGAGATGGGAAATGATGGATCTGAAAGTTTCTCTTGTCAAAGGACGCCTTGAACTTAAAAACCCTGTACTCAGCGCCGCTGGAACGTTTGGTAGCGGGTTGGAGTATCAGAGTTACGGTGACATCACCGCATTGGGAGGCATTATCACAAACGGACTTACCTTTTCTCCCTGCCCGGGCCTGCCCATGCCCCGCATTACGGAGACTCCCGCCGGCGTACTCAGTGCCGCGGGAACGCAGAACGACGGCGTAAAACAGTTTCTCAACGAAATATTGCCGCGCCTTCCCTGGAACGTTGTTCCCATCATTCCGAATCTGAACGCCTCCAATGTGGACGCCTTCTATGAGCTTTCCGCCGTCCTTGCGGAAGAACGAGGCGTGGCCGCCATGGAGGTGAACCTCTCCTGCGGAAATGACCGACGCAGTGGGTGTCCCCCCTTCTGCCAGAACCCTGTCACGGCGGCCAGGGCGGTAAACGCCGTAAAGCGGGCAGCCAGGGAAAAACCCGTCATTGCCAAACTTTCCCTGCGTACCACGGATATTGTGGAGGTTGCCAAGGCCGTGGAGGCCGCCGGGGCCGATGTTATTTCCTGTATTGGTATGCCCGAGGCCATGGCCGTGAGCGCACGCACGCGCAAACCGCTTCTGGGCAATATTGTGGGCGGCCTTTCCGGCCCGGCCATCAAGCCCATGGCCCTTCTTTCCGTATGGCGAGTGGTCAATGCGGTGCAGATTCCCGTTATTGGCGTGGGCGGAGTGTACTCCGCAGAAGACGTGCTGGAATTTATCCTTGCCGGAGCGCACGCGGTGTGCGTGGGAACGGCCAACTTCGCCGATCCCTGCACCATTTTCCGCATAGTGCGGGAACTTCCCAGGCTGTGTGAAGAGCTGGATATAACGAATCTCGCGATGTTTCGAAACTCTCTCCAGTTGGAATAAAACGGAGGATTCTGCATCTGCGTTTCCTTTCAAAAAGTTTATGAATTCCGGAAAATTGAGAGACGTTATTCATTGGCGTCAGTTTTTTTCCGGCATTAAGGCTTTAATTCCTTGTTCTCTTGGATCGGCTTCCCAATTTCTGAACTTCTATGACAATGATTTCCACATCAAACTAGCAAAAAGGCGCTTTTTTGTGCCTTTCCGAAACGCCCCGTATGGAATAATTATTTTTTTTCAGAACAAAAGACCGCTCCATTCAAGGGGCGGTCTTTTCAAATGCTTGCGGAACGCAGGCTTATTTTTTGATCTTATGCCCGCACCAGGGGCAAAAGTTCACTGCCGCAACCGGCAGGGGCTTGCCGCATTCGGGGTTTGCGCAGACTGCGGGGCAGGGGGCAAGTTCCACAATAAGTTCACCTTCTCGCACGGGAACCATCTTCCTGGTGGACTGATAATCGGCTGTTTTGAGTACCCGCTTGACCACGCCATCCACAGGGGCACGAACGGCCTTTTCCTGTTTCATGATGGAAATGTTGAAGATTTCATCTCCAGCCTTCACAAAATTGCCGGGCCTCACGTACACTACCCAAAGATCACCGTTGGAAGGTGCGGCTACATGGTACTTGTTGTCCGGGTCGGCCATGGGAACATCGCTGTGGTGCAGGTGGATATCGGAGACTTTGACTTCGGAGTTCATCACTACGGAGTCGTAGTTGTACCGTACCACAACCGTTCCGCTGTCAGGAATAGGCGTCATCCGCTGAATGGTCATCTTGTGCGGTTTGCCGCTGGAATCCGTGAACTGGAGTTCCTGACCGATGCTCAAACCTTCGAACCACACATGCAGAGGCAACCGGTTGGGATCGCCGAACTTTTTGACAAATTTAATGGTCTTGACGGCATCTCCGGGGTGGTTCAGGTACATGACCACCTCTTCGGTGTTCGGCGTCCGTTTGATAATATCGGAGCAGGCCTTGACCTCGGTTTCCACATTGACATCCCTGAGGTGATCAAGAGGGCAGTCTTCTGTTCTGTTGGCGAGTGCCGAACGGTATTCCGAAGAGCCAAAAGCGCTTTCATAGACCCAGTCTGGCGGGAAGCCCAAGGGGAGGCGACCGAACTTGCCAAGAAGCAGATTGCGAAAGGCATCGTTACAGTCTTGATAGATTTTTAGTCGCTGAGTCTTGAGCGCATCGTCGACTTCTTCCTCAGGTGTGACGGCAACGCGTTCGGCAACCTTGAGGAGTTCCTGCACACCTTTTTCACCGTTCCGCCTGAAGGCATTCGTCACAGCAAGAAAGGCCGTGTTCCAGGTGATCTGCGACCCCGGGGTCACGTCATGATAGCGCACAATCTTACGAATGGCCGCCAGAAAGCGTAGCATATAAGGCAAAAGCTGTATGTAGCCCTGCTTCATGGCTCCTTCCTGCGAGGATGATGTTGCGCCGCCGGGCATACCGTGTCGCACGGCCGTATAGTCGGTTCCCTGGAAGTAAGGTGTACAGTAGCGGTCATAATAGGGCATGATCTGTTTGAGTACAAAATTAGCTTGTTCGATCATGTCTTTATTGACAATGGTTTTGAGACCCAGTTCATTTTCCATATAGGCCGCTGAGGCTAGAACATCGCCCTGCCCATAGGTGCGCACACACGCTCCAAGTCCGGTGTCCACAATTTGCGCGCCCGCCCTGGCCGCCGCGCCGACGGCGGGAACGAAGAGCCCGTCTGTGGCATGCCTGTGATAGTGGAGCACCAGAGAAGGCCAACGCTTCCGCAGAGCCGCAACGAGGTGGCTGATGAAGGTGGGAGGACAAATGCCTGCCATGTCTTTCAAGCCCAGGATGATAAGTCGAGAGGCGTCTTTCTGGGTACATCCGGCAATTTTGCCAACCATGTCGAGTGTGGCCGCCGTGACGTTGAGGTAATGATCCACATCAAAGCCATCGGCCACAGAGATGGAGAGCGCCGGCTCAAAGACGGCATCCTTACGCGAGAGTACGACTTCCGCGATGGGGCGCATATTGCGTATGTCGTTGAGGAAATCAAAGCAACGGATGATCTGGTAATTGTCGCAGATCATTTCTCCGGTGATGTTCATGAGGTTGCGGGGCTGCGGTGTGTAACCGAGAACATTGGTAGAACGAACCAATATTTGCTTGAGCGTTTTAGGAGCAAAACGGTTCCACGCCTGCGCCTCAGAAAAGGGATAAGTCATGTTGGCCATCATGGCCACATGGAAATGCGCGCCGCCACCGTTTTCCAGAGAGAAGAAATTGCACGAATCCAGGTAGGGACCCAGGAGCGCATCTTCCGCCAGTCGGAAACGGTTGCCCGTGTTGGACTGCGTCATGTCGCGGGTGGTGGTGTCCGTAAAGTGGACAGCCTTGGAGTCGCGCAGGAAGGCGAGAAGTTCATCCCTTGTATGCGGGTAGGGGCTGGGCGCGTAGCGGTCGGCCCCGGAAATACGCGGCAAGACAGGTAAAAATTCTGACATACGAGGCGTGTCCGCACTACGGTATTCTCCAAGCATCACATAGGGGTTATAGCCCTTGGCGGAGATTTCTGCCACAAGGTGGCTCAAGCGTTCACCTTCTGGTGCCAGATCCTGATAATCAAAAAGTTCAGGCGTATTGGCCACGAAGTTGGTGTCGAACTCTGCGGAGCGGAACTGCGGGATTTCGAGGATGTGCCGATAGAAAGGCAACGTGGTCTTGATGCCCGAAATAGTATACTCGTCCAAGGCGCGTTTCATGATGCCCAGAATACGATCCCAGCTACGCCCAAAGGCAATGAGCAGAGAACCTGCGGAATCGTAATTCGAGGGGAAATCGTAACCGGCACAGAGGTTGGAATCCATGCGGATGCCAAGGCCGCCGGGAGAGACATAGCGGGAAACGCGCCCGCTGTTAGGAGCGAAGTTTTTCTGGGGATCTTCACAGTTGACACGTACCTGCATGGCCCAGTTCTGCGGTTCGGTATTTTCTTCCGTGAAGGGGAGTTTGGCCCCAAAGGCTATGGCAATCTGCGCTTCCACAAGGTCAACGCTATAGCGGCTTTCCGTGATGCCGTGTTCCACCTGAAGGCGCGTGTTGACCTCGATCATGTAGGGAGTGCCATCCGGTGTGACCAGAAACTCTACAGTGGCCAGAGAATGGTAGTTGACGGCCTTAATGAGTTTGCAGGAGTAGTCCTTAAGCTTTTCACGCAATTCTTTTGTCATGCGCGGCCATGGGGACGGCGTTATTTCGATGAGCTTCTGATGATTGCGCTGTACGGTGCAGTCGCGTTCATCAAAGGCAAAGACGTTGCCGTACATATCGGCAATAACCTGTATCTCTATGTGGCGCACATGCTCAAGGTAGCGTTCCACAAAAAGACGAGGATTGCCAAAGGAGGCTTCGGCCATGGTGGAGGCTTTGACAAAGGCATCTTCGAGTTCGTGGAGCGTGCGGATCACAAAGATGCCGCGGCCCCCGCCGCCGCCTTCCGCCTTGAGCATGACGGGAAGGCCGATCTTTTTAATGATTTTGCGGGCGCCTTCGATATCCACAGCCCCGTCTGAACCGGGCACCACGGGGATACCGAGTTGCATGGCAAGAGAGCGTGCCTGAACCTTGTTGCCGAGGCGATTCATGGCCTCACAGGTGGAACCGATGAAGACAATACCGGATTCAGCGCATTTTCTGGGAAAATTGTCATCTTCGGAGGCAAAACCCCAGCCGGGATGTATGCCGACGATGCCGCGTGCCTTGGCCTTGCTGATGATGAGGTCAAGGTCAAGATAGGCGGCAGGATCCGCGCCAAGAAGCATGAGTTCCTGAGCGGAGGATGCTGCGGGGGATGTCTTGTCTATGTCTGTAGCCGTCATGACGGCGATACCGCCGAAGCGTTCACGTATGGCGCGGCAGATACGCCGTGCGGGAATACCGCGGTTGGCCACGAGGATGGGCTTGCCCGCAAGCTCGGCCTGAACCTGTTCCATTGTTTTTGCAAGCATATTAACTCCGGGTAGAAAGAAAAAAACTATCCGCAGGAATAAGGGAACCTCCAAGGAAGCTCTCTCTTCCGTGTTTTGTTTTTAAAAGAAGCGCGCCCGAGGGCAAAAGGCCCTCTACTATGCCCTCACAGGGCGATCGTGATACAGCGTCGTTTTCATGTATGGCGTCACAAAGAACAACGCGATGCCCGCGAAAAGCAAGATGCCGTTCCGCAAGAGGTAGCCACCATGTTTCGGGGTTTGTTTTTTTTTCATAACAGGAAAAAATAGCAGCGGCAAGTTGAAACCACAGTGTGAAAATATTCCCATGCAGAGAAGAAACGCCGGGGACAAGAGTTTCCTGCTTGTCGCTTGAGTGACTAAGCGTACTCGCACGAAAGGCAAAGCCTTCTCTCATTTCCGCTTTGGAAGGGCAACTTATTACATTCAGGCCTATGCCTGCCGTGAGTATGTTTCCACGTTCTTCCAGGAGAATGCCTCCCACCTTGCAAAAGTCGCTGAGCTTGGGCGCGTTGCCGCAGTCAATGCGGGTGATCATAAGGTCATTCGGCCATTTGAGTAATACAGGAAAGCCAAGAGTATCCAAGGCGCAGGCAAGAAGCGCGCCGACAGCGGGAGCGGCGGCAAAGGTGAGAAAGGGGCCTTCCCGTGGAAGGCGCAGGGCGGCATAGAGATTTCCTTCGGGAGAAACCCAGTTCCGGCGCATCTGACCTCGTCCTTCCGTTTGCCTGAGGGAGAGTACCGAGGCCCATTCGGGCAGACATCCGCTTTCTCCGAGTATGCGGGCCACATCAAGGGTTGAAGAACAAGGCCCGGTGACATAGAGTGGAGCGGGAAGTCCCGGCACGGCGCATTCGACCCAGGTTACACCGTTTTTTTGACCGTGCGTCCAACTTGTACTTTGGCGTTTTTCCAAGGAAAGCGGCGACGTGGTCAGACGCCGGATTTCCCACGGCTCTGCGGCAAGGCTTCCTGAAGAAGTCAGGCCCTGATGCAGAAAACGAACAACGGCGGATTCGGACATGATTGATTGGCTCATCGTAGGCGGCGCTGTGCGCGACCTGTTGCTTGGAAAGCCCATACACGATCTGGATATCTCGTTTGCGGGCGAACAGAGTGATTTTTTACAGCTTTTTCCCTTTGCCCGCAACACGGGAACCTACCCTGAGGTTTTGCGTGCGGAAGGCGTGGAATTTACCGCTCTTGCGGGCGACAGGGAAGAGGATATTCGGCGTCGGGATTTTACCGTCAATGCCGCGCTCGTGGATGCGCAAGGGCGACTCTTCTGCCATCCCCGTTTTCTTGGAGACCTGTGTGCTGGTGTTCTGCGGCTCTCTTCTCCCTATGTTCTTGAAGAAGACCCGCTCCGTGTGTTCCGTGCGGCGCGTTTTGTCGCGGCATTCCCCGAGTTCAAGCTGGACGGGGAGACTGTGGAACAACTACGTGATTTTTGTCAAAAACACCGTGAACGCCTGGCTGCACTTCCTAGAGAAAGAGTTTGGCAGGAACTTTTGAAGGGGCTTTCAACAGCAGAACCCTCTCGTTTTTTCAGAGTTCTCATGGAGACAGATGGGATGGATCCCTGGTTTTCCGAACTTGTTCCAGCGGTGAAAATACCAGCCGGCCCGTTGCCATGGCATGATAATTCCCTTTTCGAACATACACTGGAAGTGATGGATCGCTGCGCGGGAAGTCCTTTGGCGGTATGGATGGGTCTCTGCCATGATCTCGGCAAAACAGAGACGGATACTTCCCTCCTTCCCCATCATTACGGTCATGAAAAGAGAGGTGTGAAACTTTCCCGCATTCTGGGAAAAAAACTCGGCGTTCCGCGGTACTATCTCCGTGCTGGTATGCTTGGAGCAGAACTGCACATGAAAGGAGGCAATTACAATAGTCTTCGCACAGGAACGCGCCGTGATATGCTCGTTCAACTCTGGAACACCGTTTATTGGCACGCCTTCTGGATGCTGGTTCGGGCGGATTGCGGCAAGGATTGGGAGCCGATGGCCCGGGGCGAGGGGGCGGTCATAAGCCAGGTAAAACTCCCCGTGGAGTGGCAGAACAAGGGATATCTTTCTGGTCAGCATTTGCGCCTTTTGCAGTGTCAGGCCATGAGTAGACTGCGGGGGACTCAGGCAAAGGACGCTGGGAAAAATCTTTTGTGATGAAGGGAAGATTCGGCACAATGATGGGATACCCTAGAACGCAGACAAAGGAAAGACGCTGGATGAGGACAAGTTGGGAGCGCCGGTCGAAAAAAGTCATAGCGACCTAGAAATCATCAACGGTGAATTTTTGGAGAGAAGGGCTAAAGGCGTTTACGCCCTCCCCCCAGACGGTAGCGTTCCGTGCAGGAAAGCACGGATTTGCGGAGGCGCAGGGAGAGGGGCGTGACTTCCAAAAGTTCGTCTTCGCGCATAAAGTTCAGGCAACGTTCCAGAGGCATGGGGCGCACGGGAGTGAGAATAATGTTTTCATCCTTGCCTGCGGCGCGGAGGTTGGTGAGCTTTTTCTCCTTGGTGGCGTTGACGTCGATATCGTTGTCCCGGTTGTGTTCACCCACAATCATGCCTTCGTAGACAGGATCGCCCGGTTTTACAAAGAGGGCGCCGCGAGGCTCAAGGTTATAGAGCGCGTAGGCCACGGCGTTGCCCGGGCGGTCGGCAATAAGAGAACCCGTCATGCGCGTTAAAAAATCGCCGCGATAAGGCTCGTAGCCGCTGAAGGTGGAACTCATGATGCCCGTGCCCTTGGTGTCTGTGAGAAATTCATCGCGGTAGCCGATGAGTCCGCGCGCCGGGACAGAGAAGGTGAGACGTACCCGCCCGGTGCCGTTATTGATGCAGTTGGTCATGCGCCCCTTGCGGAAGGCGACCTTTTCCGTGACCACTCCCATGTATTCTTCATCGCAGTCTACAGAAAGTTCTTCGATGGGTTCGTATTTTTGCCCGTTCACTTCACGGAGGATGACTTCAGGACGGCCAACGGTAAGTTCGAAACCTTCGCGACGCATAGTCTCCACCAGAATGGCCATCTGGAACTCGCCACGTCCTTTGACAAGGTAAGCGTCGCGGTCTTCGGTATCTTCCACATGGATGGATACGTTACGCAGAGCTTCACGATCCAAGCGCTCGCGGATCTTGCGGGACTGTACAATCTTCCCTTCACGACCCGCCAGGGGAGAGGTATTGATGCCGATGCGCATAGCCACGGTGGGGTCGTCCACCTTGATACGCGGCAACGGGGAAGGGTCGGCGGCGGTGCAAACAGTGTCGCCAATGGTCACATCCTCAATCCCGGCCATGACCACGATGTCTCCGGCGTCCACTTCATCCACGTCAATCATGTTTTTACCCTGGTAGATCTGGAAACGTGTAGCCCGCAGGGGATGGGGAATTCCGTCTTCGCCGATGCACACCAGAGAATCCTTGGTATGGGCGTGCCCGTTGCGGATACGCCCTACGGCCAGGCGGCCAAGGTAATCCGAATAGTCAAGATCCGTGACGAGCATATGGAAGGGTTGCTCAGGGTCATAGGTTGGAGCAGGGATGTATTTGAGTATGGCGTCAAAAAGAGGGGAAAGATCCTTGCGCTCGTCGTTCAGCCTGTTCATGGCCACGGCGTCGCGACCTATGGCGTAAAGTACGGGAAATTCCAGCTGTGACTCGTTGGCGTCGAGATCAATGAACAGATCATACACTTCATTGAGTACCTCTTCGGCGCGGGCATCCTTGCGATCAATCTTGTTAAGAATAACAATGACGGGCAGATCCAGGCCGAGGGCTTTGCGCAGGACAAAACGCGTCTGTGGCAGGGGGCCTTCGGATGCGTCTACCAGAAGAATAACGCCATCCACCATGGAGAGAGCGCGTTCTACCTCACCGCCAAAGTCAGCATGGCCAGGAGTATCAAGAATGTTGATGCGCACGCCCTTCCATGCAACAGCACAGTTTTTCGCGGAGATGGTAATGCCGCGTTCGCGTTCCAGTTCCATGCTGTCCATGAGGCGATCGTCTACAACCTGGTCGGCCCTGAACATGCCGCTTTGCTTGAAAAGCCCATCGACAAGTGTGGTTTTTCCATGGTCAACATGGGCAATGATAGCGATATTACGTAAAGATTCATTGCTGGTGAGGGGACTCATGGGTATTTCCTTCAGAGATGATGAAAAAGACGGCGCCGCTGCAAGGGGAGGCATGAGACAGACAGCCGTTCAATATACGGAAAACAAGGAAACTATGCAAGCGAGAGAGGCAGACGGGGACATTCACATTTTTATGAACCTTGAAAGCTTCAGAAAAATGGTTGCTTCCGAATCGTCACATATTCTTGCGATATGCGCATTGGAAAGATTTTCTTTCGCCAGAGCCATAATCATAGTCCCTTATTTTTCCGTAACATTGCGAGATACATTGCGCATGCACATGTTCTCTTCTGGGATCCCTTGCGGTTGATGAGACAATATAATACAGCATGGGATTCTTTTATGGTCGGCGCCAAAAATCAATGAGCGCCCGGTTGCCATGTGCTGAACCAGACATCCATCCAAAGGCGATCCCTTGCGGAATTATCAGGGTACTCCTCTATTGCAGGCATGCACAAAGAATCTGACAGGGGAAAGACTTGCTCAAAATTCTTGCGCTTGATAGAAATCACGACCATTTTCAGAGCATATTTTGTTGGAACCTTTACATGCTTCCAAACACAGGTGCTGACAATTCGTGAAAAAATAATTTTTCAGCTCAATTGGAGCGCCGTGCGTCTTGTTCAAACTCCATGTCAGACCACTCTAATCAAGAGAAGCGGCTTCTTCCACAACGTTAAAGGCTTCGATGACGTCTCCCACCTTGATATCCTGGAAGTTTTCCAGGCCTACGCCGCACTCAAAGTTGGTCAACACCTCGCGGGCGTCGTCCTTGAGGCGCTTCAGCGAAGCAATGCGGCCCGTGTAAACAACCACGCCGTCGCGTAGCAACCGTACCTGGGCGGAGCGGACAAGCTTGCCATTGGTGACCATACAGCCAGCGATAGTGCCGACTTTGGGCAACGAGAAGGTCTGCCGAATTTCGGCCTGGCCGAGGTAGACTTCCTTGGAAACCGGAGCCAAAAGGCCGACCATGGCGCTTTTGATCTCTTCCACAAGTTTGTAGATGATATCGTAAAAGCGGATATCCACCTGTTCCTGTTCGGCGACTTCTTTGACTTTGGCGGTAGGGCGCACATTGAAACCGATGATGATGGCGTTCGATGCCGCCGCCAGCATGACATCGGATTCTGAAATGGCGCCTGCCCCGCCGTGTATGAGTTCGATACGCACCTTGTCCGTGCCGAGTTTGCGCAGAGATTCAGTAATGGCTTCCAGGGAGCCTTGCACGTCGGCCTTGAGCACCACGTTGAGTACCTGCGTTTCCTGAGTGTCGGCGTTCTGCTTGAGGAAGTTTTCCAGCGTCACGCGGGAGGCCTTGGCCAGTTCCTTCTCGCGCTGTTTGGCGGCGCGGGAATCGGCGATGTGGCGAGCCTTCTTGTCGTCGTCCAGACATACGAATTCTTCGCCGGCTTCGGGAACGCCTTCAAAGCCTTGTACCTCCACGGGCATGGATGGTCCGGCCTCCTTGATTTTACGCCCCTGATCGTTGAATAGAGCGCGTACGCGACCGGAGAAGACGCCACACACGAAAACGTCACCCTGATGGAGAGTGCCTTCCTGAACCAGAACCGTGGCCACGGGGCCGCGCCCCTTGTCGAGCTTGGCTTCCACCACATGACCGCGGGCATACTTGTCGGGGTTGGCCTTGAGTTCAAGAACCTCGGCCTGAAGGGCAATAAGTTCCAACAAATCGTCAAGGCCCTTGCCGGTTTTGGCGGAGACCAGGCCTACCACGGTATCGCCCCCCCATTCTTCGGGTTGCAGTCCCAGTTCTGAAAGTTCGCGGAGTACGCGATCCGGGTTTGCGGCTTCCTTATCAATCTTGTTCACAGCTACCAGAATGGGTACATTGGCGGCCCGTGCATGGTTGATGGCTTCCCGCGTCTGATCCATGACGCCATCGTCCGCAGCTACCACAAGGACAACAAGATCCGTCACCTGAGCGCCGCGGGCGCGCATGGCCGTAAAAGCCGCGTGGCCTGGCGTATCCAGAAAAACAATATCGCCGCGCTTGGTTTTGACATGGTAGGCGCCAATATGCTGTGTGATGCCGCCAGCCTCGCCGCTGGTCACACTGGTCTTGCGGATGGCGTCCAGGAGGGAAGTTTTGCCATGATCAACATGCCCCATGATAGTCACCACCGGCGGGCGTGTCTTGAGCTGTTCCGGCGTATCCGCAGTGCTGACGGAAGTCAGGTAGTCCTCTTCGGAGAAACCCACCTTTTCCACTTCATAGCCGAATTCCGCGGAAACGAGCGTAGCCGTGTCTATGTCCAGAGCGTTATTGATAGTGGCCATGACGCCTAGACCAAAAAGAATTTTTATGATTTCACTGGCCTTGACACCCATCTGATGGGCCAGTTCGGATACCCTGATGGATTCTTCCACGCGTATCCTGCGTTTGGCAGCCTTCATGGGCTGGGTTGATTGAGGCGCAACCTGACCCTGTTTCTTGGGCTTGTGGGCATGAGTGCGGGTGCGTACCATGCCTTCATCGTCTAGCATATTGCCATGACGGCGGAATATATCTGGATCTTGTGAGAAATCGACGGTACGGCGATTCTTGTTCCGTTTTTTACGACTCTGTTCGTTCTCCATAGGAAGTTGCTGACCAAAGGGAGTGCTGAAAGGCGCTCCGCCGGAACGCGCTGGCCGATTCCCGCCGGATCGCGATGGGCGGCGACTTTCGCGATCTCTACTGTCTTTGTCGTCCGCGCGAGGTTCCCTGCTTACGCGATTAAAACGGGGATTCCCTCCCTCGCGGGGAGGACGAGTCTCTCGATTCTCCCGTCGACCGCCCTCACGCCCGCGACTTTCTCCCTCCCTGCTGGACGTGGGAGCGGCAGGCCGAACGATTCGTGCCTGTGACGGCTCCGGACGGGAAATGACACGCACACGGAGAGCATCCGAAGAAGCGCTGGCGCTCTCGCGGCGGCGATCGCTTGCGGGAGGAAGCAGACTCGGTCGCGAAGAGCCTTCGGGCTCTGCGGATGCCGCGGGAGCGCGGCGAGACTCTTCAGCCCTGGGCTGCTTTGTTTTGGGCGCTTCTTTTGGGAAATCCTTCCAGGGTTTCGACGTTTGTTCGGGTACTACGGTCTCCGTTTTTTGTTCCACACCTTCATTCGCTTCGTCTTTCGTCCCGATTTTGTCAGGTACTTCAACTTCTACCGCAGAAGGTATGGGTTCTGGCCCGGAGGCTTCGTGAGCCTGCGGTGTTACTGCAGATTTTGTCAAGGTATCAGGAGTTTCTTTGGCTGTCGCGGCAAGTTTTGCTTCAGCCTTGGCGGCGGCTTCCTCCGCAGTTGTACGGATTACGCGCGCGCCCTGAAAAACGGGTTTTTTTCCCGATGAACGGCTTCGCCGGGGCTTTTCCGTTTTGACCTCCGCTGCGCTCTTTGCTTCCCGAACACCCTTCGGCTCTTCCCTGTGTTCAGGAGCGGCAGGCATCTCTTCGGCGGTCTGCGCCTCACGAAGTACGCTGTCCTCGTTTTTCGCTTCTTTTTCAGGAGAAGGGTTGAGCGTGGGCTTTTCCGGAACAGGAGCGTTCACAACCGACTTTTCCGTAAGAGGGGCCGCGGTATCCGTTGTCGGTCTGGCACGACGACGAATGATGACGTCTTTCCGCGCGACTGCGGAACTGTCTGTTCTTTGGGCCTTGATCTTTTCAAATTCTTCCTGTGTGAGGGAACCGATGTTTTTTTTGCTGATTCCCCTTTCAAGCAGAAGAGCCTGAAACGCTTCGAGCGTCATGCCCAGTTCAGCCGCGGCATCTTTGATTTTTATCTTTCTATTCATGAATTGCTTCCTCTGGGATGTTTACGCCTGAACTTTCTCGCAAAGCGCTCCTGACACTGTGGATCACCGCATACATACAAACCTCGGCCCGGTTTTGACTGCGAAACATCCGCTTCGAGTCCGTTCCCGATGGCGCCGCCTTCTCCAGCCGATACATACCGCATAAGTTGCGCTTTGGTAAAACGCCCTCTGCAAATGACGCACATACGGACAGGCTCTCCTCCCCTCATCATGCTAGTCATCTTCCTTTTCTCTCCACTCGGTCGCTTTTGCAGAAGAGCTGAGGAGATTGAGAGCCCTGCGTAGATCGGCGATACGCGCATCGGAGAGATTCAGCTTCTCGGCCAGTTCCGTGTCTGTCGAGTTCTTCAGCCCTTCCAAGGTACGGAAACCGGCTTTTGTAAGACGATCCATGGAAATTTCGGCCACACTGGCCACTTGTTCCAGCCCGCGTGCAGGGGCATTGGATTCGGCAAAGATATCGATCTTCCAACCAAGCAGCCTGGCGGCTAGCTTCACATTCTGCCCTTTGCGCCCAATGGCGTTGGTGAGTTGATCATCGGGGACAGTGACTTCCAGGAGGTTGGAGTTTTCGTCTACAACGATGCGGGAGACCACGGCAGGCGCCAGAGCGTTGCGCGCGTATGTCGCGATGTCGGCATTCCAGACCACTATGTCGATGCGTTCGTTGTGCAGTTCCTGTACGATATTTTGAATGCGGGATCCGCGCACTCCCACACAGGCGCCCACAGGGTCAATGTCACGATCACGGGAAAGCACGGCTACCTTCGCACGTGAACCGGGATCTCGCGCTACTCCCATGATCTGCACGCTTCCATCGTCCACCTCGGGAACTTCTCTGCGGAAAAGAGCCGCCATATAGTCCCTGTGCGCACGGGAAATGATGACCTGCGGACCGCGACCTTCACTCCGTACATCAATGATGAGCGCCTGAATACGGTCGTTACGCTTGTAGTGTTCGCGGGGAATCTGCTCTTCACGGGGCAGGAGGGCTTCCGTGCGCCCCAGATTGATGACCCAGCCGCCCTTGTCGCGACGCTGTATCATACCACTCACGATCTCACCCACTCGATCCTTGTATTCCTCGTAGATCTGTTCCTGTTCCGCATCGCGCATTCGTTGAATAATCACCTGCTTGGCAGACTGAGCGGCGATTCGACCCAAATCTTCCACCCTGAGGCGGAAGCCCATTTCATCGTCAAGCTGTATGGAAGAGTCATGCTTGCGAGCCTCTTCCAGGGATATCTGTGTGAGGGGGTCGCTCACTTCCTCCACAACAAATTTAAACTGAAAGACTTCGATCTCTCCCGTATCTTCACGGTAATGCACTTCCACATCAAGGTTGTCGCCGTACTTTCTGGTCACGGAAGTGCGTACGGCATCCTCAAGAGTGCTGATAAGCATATCCCGATCGAGACCTCTGTCTTTGCTAATCTGATCTATGGCTTTTCTCAGTTCATTATTCATGCGTGCTTACTCCCGCCTTTGCCGGAAGACTTTCTTGTATCCTTTCCGAGCCTCGGCTTGCTGGTGTCAGGAAATACAGGGACAAGACGTACCTTTTTCACCATGCTCCAATCCATGAATACGTCCGCAGATTCGGGCTTTGTGTCCGGCGAAGAATGAAGAAGTACCTCCATGGTAAAACGTTCACCATTCACCTCTTTGAGCAAACCTTTGAACTTGCGTCGGCCCGGAATATCGGGATGCGGTTTTAGCAGGGTCACGTTGATGTCGCGCCCCTTGTACACCGTAAGTTGAGCAGGTTCAAAGAACACGCGGTCAAAACCCGGCGAGGAAACTTCCAGTATCCATGCCTCGGGGAACACTTCCTCCACATCCAGAGCCAAACCGAGCATACGCGATATTTCGGCACACTGATCAACGGACACGCCTTCCAGAACGCCGTCCGTCCCTTTTCCATTCTCCGTCTGAGTCGCGGCGGGAGCGTCCACATACAGGCGCAGTACCGTACGACCAACGGGCGTCAGTTCTACGCCCCAGATCTCCAGACCAAAGGAGGCGACTATGGGAGCAGCCGCTTCTCGGACTTTTTGAAGGATGTTGTCAGAAGAAAAGCGTTTTCTCATGATACCCTGTATAATAAAAAAGGGAGGCCATAGTCAGGCCACCCTGTCAGACCGCCTTGCGCGGTGCATTGAGGATGAAGAAAGGCTGTTTTAAAAACAACCTTTTCACTGCGGGAAGAACTCTACCTAAAGCGTTCATTGCTGTCAAGCGGCAATATCCGTTTATGACACCTGAAAAAATTTTTTGGGATTTTTATTGAGGATATTTCTGCCAGGTTCAAGGCATTCCCGCAGTAAAAATTGCCGTAACTTTTTTTTCCCTACAGTTCCTTGAGTTGACCAAAAGTCCTGTTCGAGGCTATTTTCATCTTCCGTTGGTCAGAGGAAAAAGCCTGTGATCCTGATTGTTCACACCTGAAGGCGGAGTTTCTTCTCCCGTTTTCTGTATTTAAGGAATATCCATGATCCAGTACATCAAGAAAAGAGATTCCCGTATAGTCACCTTCGACATCGCAAAAATTGACGATGCCATTTTCCGTGCGGCACAGGCTCAGGGCGGAAGCGACAGGCTCATGTCAAGAGCGCTTGCCGACAGAGTCTACGAAATTCTTGTGTCCGAAGGGCAGGAGATTCCCGAAGTCGAGCATGTCCAGGATGTTGTGGAAAAGGTACTCATCAAGGCAGGCCACGCCCGCACCGCCAAGGCCTACATCCTTTATCGCAATGAACGCACCCGTGTCCGTGAGATGAAAACCCAGCTCATGAACACCCTCAAAAAACTTTCCTTTGACGACGCCAAAGATTTTGATCTCAAACGTGAAAACGCCAATATCGACGGCGATACGCCCATGGGCACCATGTTGCGCTATGGGAGCGAAGCCGCTAAGGCCTTCTATAAAAGCTATCTGCTCTCCCACGAGTTCAGCGCCGCCCATGAAGAGGGCGATATTCATATCCACGATCTGGACTTTCTTTCTCTCACCACCACCTGTTGCCAGATTGACATTAAGAGGCTGTTCAACGGCGGCTTCAACACCGGTCACGGTTTCCTGCGTGAACCAAACTCCATTCAGTGCGCCAGCGCCCTTGCCTGTATAGCCATACAGTCCAACCAAAACGATCAGCACGGCGGCCAGAGCATCCCGAATTTCGAATACGGTCTTGCGCCGGGCGTGGCCAGAAGTTTTATCAAAAACATAGATTTGGCCCTTTTTATGCGCGATGCTCCAGAAGACTTCCGCGCCGTGGTCAAGCAGGCTTTGCGTGAGTATGCCTTTCCCACGGGAGAATACGCCTCTTTCCGCTCCATTCTGGATGAAAAAGGGCAGGCTTTCACCCGTGAAAAGCTCGCCGCCAGGCTCTCTGAAAAAGAAGCTTCCCGCGTGATGGAAAAGGCTTGGATTCGCACGGACAAAGACACCTTCCAAGCCATGGAGGGACTCATCCACAACCTCAACACCATGCACAGCCGCGCCGGTGCTCAAGTTCCCTTCAGTTCCATCAACTACGGCACAGACACTACACCCGAAGGTCGCATGGTCATCAAGAACACTCTGCTTGCCGAAGACGCTGGCCTGGGCAACGGCGAAACACCCATATTCCCCATTCATATCTTTAAAGTCCGCGATGGTTACAGCGCCAACCCTGGTGATCCCAACTACGATCTTTTCAAGCTGGCGTGTCGGGTTTCCGCAAAACGCCTTTTCCCAAACTTTTCCTTCTTGGATGCCCCGTTCAACAAAGTCTACCTGCGCGGGAGCGATCCCGACCACGAAGTGGCCTATATGGGGTGCCGCACTCGTGTCATAGCCAACCGCAATGACCCTGATCGCGAGACGACCTTCGGGCGCGGCAACCTCTCCTTCACCTCCATCAATCTGCCACGCTTAGGGTTGAAGCACCGCGGCGACGTGGAAGGCTTCTTCCAGGAATTGGATGAAAAGATTGATCTTGTCTTCCGTCAGCTTCTTGAACGCTTCACCATACAGAGCGCCAAGGAATGCCGCAACTACCCCTTTCTTATGGGGCAGGGCATTTGGATGGATTCAGCAGGGCTTGCCCCCATGGATCCCGTGGGCGAGGTTCTCAAGCACGGCACTCTGACCACAGGCTTCATCGGTCTTGCGGAATGCCTTAAGGCTCTCATCGGCGTCCATCACGGAGAATCCGAAGAAGCACAGGAGCTGGGTCTGCGCATTGTGCGCACTATGCGCGAGCGTGCCGATGCCAAGGGCGAAGAGACTAGTCTGAACTTCACGCTTATAGCCACGCCCGCCGAAGGACTGGCCGGACGCTTTGTCAAGTATGACCGCGCGCTCTTTGGCGGCATCCCCGGTATCACCGACCGCGACTATTACACGAACTCCTTCCATATTCCGGTCTACTTCCCCATCAGCGCCTTTCACAAAATTCGGCTGGAGGCGCCCTACCATACTCTGACCAACGGCGGGCATATCAGCTATGTGGAAGTAGACGGCGACCCGTTGAACAATCTTCAGGCCTTTGAAGACATAGTCCGCGCCATGAAGGACATGGGCATCGGCTACGGATCCATTAATCACCCCGTGGATCGCGATCCCGTCTGCGGCTACACCGGAATCATCGGCGACACCTGTCCCCGTTGCGGTCGTCATGACGGCGAAGGTATTCCTCTTTCTGTCCTCAAGCGTATCAAGGGTTATGTACACGACAGTCGCACAAGCGATGAACGTAGCGAAGCCCGCGATAAAATATCCAATATCAAAATTTAAGGAGAATAAACCCATGGTTCATGCCAAATCGGAGACGACAACCACGACAGACCAGATACTCATCGGCTCGGGCGTTAAGTTCGAGCGCATTCGCCGTATCACCGGCTATCTTGTGGGAACGCTCGATCGCTTCAATGACGGTAAGGCCGCCGAAGAACGAGATCGCGTCAAGCATTGCAACATGACGGCATGGAAATGATTTACCAACGCAAACCCCCATCGTACATGGGGGTTTGCAATTCAGAGGATACATCAAAAAAGGAGCCGGACTGTAAGCCGGGTTCTGTACCGCGCGAGAGCGGCGGCTGTC
>CAZWBH010000019.1:0-31071 GCA_964632155.1 uncultured Mailhella sp. | reverse complement strand
TTCTGAATGGTTTATCATCAATACCGCACACTAAAAGCGCTTCATCGCTTTGCTTGAACTAAATGAGAAAAGCATGGAAGAAGACGCAAAAAGGAGATCAATACAACGATACCTTTGTCCGAGGATGTATGTGGGATGACAGTCCGTGTATCGGATACAAAAAATTGTCTAGGATAAAGGCCTTAATTGAAGGGTATTATCAATGAATATCTTTTGCTTCTCAAGGATATGACACAAATAAGCCAATAAACAAAACTCTTTCTTCAAGAAAAAACCCCGTACACTTCTCTATGCAAGGGGTGTGTTACTCTAGTTGCTGGGTTGCAGAACTTGCTCTCTGTATATAAAAAATGGTGCCGAGGGACAGGATTGAACTGCCCACACGGGGATTTTCAGTCCCCTGCTCTACCAACTGAGCTACCTCGGCACAACGAATAATTGTTTACGTCACTTTCACGGGATTGGCAAGTTTTTTTTGGGGAAAAAGTTGCGACATGATCGTTGATTCGCAAGAAAAAAATTTCTACTCTGAAAGGTTTCCAGGTTTATCGGTGATTTCCGCCTCCACAACGCTAACCTTGTAGTCACTGGCGTTTTCGGGAACGTCTGTAAACACAATAATGAAGGGTACTTCACTGCCGGGCTGAACGTTCATGTTTTCGGAAACAATATCCAACCTATTCTTCAGGGCGTTTTCCAGCTCTTCTTTATTCAGAACCTGCAATTGGAATCGATTCATGCTTGTTCCAGCAAGCTGTTTCTGGGAAGACAGTTCATTACCCTTGTCGTCGCTGAGTTTTCCCTCCAGACGGATAAAGGAACGAGCGGTAGAGGCTCCGTTGTGTACCTTTCCTTCAATGACAAGAATCTTGCCGATTTTCTCGTTCATAACGGAATATTCGTGAACATCTCTAAGTTCCAGTTCCGCAGTGGGAGAGGCGGCTTCAGTGTTCAGCTTCTCCTTGCCGACACTCTGAAAAAAGAGTTGCTTGATACCGTCCAGGTAGGGGGTGTTTTCCCACATCCACCAAGCGCCACCAAGGATGGCAAGGCATAAGAGCAAGGTAACCCACCCCTGAAAGTGCGGGGTATGACTTTGGGGCATTTCCAGCTTGCTTGTCATCGCTTTTGAAGTATCCACACGGAATCCCTGGTTTTGCAGTGCGCCGGAAGGTTCATCCCTCATGACTAAGTCACTTTCAGGCAGAAGAGACAGTGAAGAGGTTTGCGAAGATTTACCATTGAATTCTTCCTTTTTCTCGCCCTGCTCCAGCGAAAGATCCCCGGTATGATCTTGAGACGCCACCGAAGTCCCACTTTCCCTTGATTCCAACGTATTTCTTTCATTCAGTGAGAGTTCGTCACTGCTGAATTCTTCCTTCTCTTTCCTTTCAGGGAACAAAAAGATATGGCGACAGACCGAACAGCGCAGTTTTGTGCCACTTTTCACTCCACTTCCGGGCAGTCTGTACACAGTCCCGCAATTTGGGCAGGTAATATTCATGTTGATCCCTCGCTTTTTCTAAAAATCAGGCATTCTCCCACGCTCGCGTGTGTTCACAAGGTCAATTCGCAGAGCGCGGGCAGTGTTCTGTATTTTTCATCCCAATCCAGGCCATAGCCCACAAGAAAGCCGCTCAGGGCAAAACCCGTAAAGTCGGCATGGATGGAAAACTCCCGTCGTTCCCGCTTATCCACAAGCACCGCAAGGCGGACTGTTGTGGCACCGCAAGAATGGCAATAGTTGACAAAAAAGTCCATGGTTCTCCCTGTGTCAATAATATCTTCCACGATGAGAACGTGGCGACCTGAGAGAGAAAGTTCCACATTCTTAGTGAAACGCACCTGACCACTGCTTTCTGTTCCGTTATCATAACTGGCAAGGCGCACAAAATCAACATCGACTTCCTTTTCCATGGCGCGCACCAAGTCGCTGAAAAAGAAAAACGCTCCCTTGAGTACGCAGATTACCACAAGCTGTTCCTCGCCATAGGTCGCATCAATTTCCGCAGCCATTTCTCTGACGCGACTCTGGAGAACATCGGCGCTGAGGACTTCCTTCAATTTCATGAGCATAGCCTCAACGTCTGATCAGGTTCATAAGAAACTGCTTCATTTCCACATTGGGCACATAGCCGGCCTCACTGGCCTCAATGCGCCCTTCCCTGTTATAAATGACATTGAACGGTATGGCGTCAATGCGATAGGCCCTGGCCAGCTCTTCGCCGCCGTAGTAGACGGGGTAGGCATCCTCGATTTTCATCTTGCGAACAAAGGAATCCGCCTCGCTCACGGTCTCATCAATGGCCACACCAAGGATAAGAAGATCTTCTTCGGAGATTTCCTTCCTCATCCGCATGAGTTCAGGAATTTCCTTGCGGCATGGGCCGCAAAACGCCGCAAAAAAATTGACAAGGATAACCTTGCCATGAGCGGCGGCAAGCGTGTTCAAAAGATCAGAGGTGTGAACGGAAACAAGATGCGAATTTCTCATGTGTGAGGAAGATTTCACCGTGGAAGCGTAGTCGGGCGCGGCCACGGAGGAAGATTCATCCGCCCCCGCCTCGCAGGGCAAAGCCGTACTCAGGAACAGAACTGTGGCACAGATGAGGCAAAAGGTGCGGCGTACTTGTAAAAACAAAAGGCCAGACATGAAGAACTCCTTGCTTAAAACATCCGCGGGGCGGGAGTACCGCGAACTTTCTTAGGTGTACTGAAAATCGTTGAAAACGCCAACTAGAAACTGTAGAATAAAAAAACAAGCGGGAATGCTACCGTCTGTTTCGAATTTATAAGGATTTCTGACATGATAAAAAACTCTGGCAAGCGTGACTGCACTTCGGCTTCCTCCTCTGCCAAAGCACCCAACTCCGCAAAAAATAAAGAAAAAAATCTTCAGAACAGCACTCCGACAATGCTGTCCGAAGGCGATAAGCACCGTGCCTCTGAAAAAAATTTCTTCCCATCTTCTCCTGAGCGGTTCGAAGACGATTCCGAAGACAACGCGCTGGACGTGGACTTCCCGGAACTTCTGGACGAATCCTCCAATAAGCCAATAGACGGGGAACTTATGAATGATTTCCCCTTTCCCAATGACGATGGGAAAATCATCGAAGTGGCAAGTTCTCTTCCCGTAATTTCTTCGGAACATCTGCCCAGCCTCTCCGTCCGCGATAACCTTCAAAATTATTTACGGGAAATCAGCAAATTCCCCATGCTGAAACCAGAAGAAGAAGTCTCCCTCGCACGTAGTGTTCGCGATACGGGTGACCCTCAGGCTGCCTTTCGCCTCATTTCCTCCCATTTGCGCCTTGTTGTGCGCATCGCCATGGATTTTCAACGCCGCTGGATGCAGAACGTACTCGACCTTATTCAGGAGGGAAATATCGGGCTTCTGCGCGCCGTGAACAAATTTGACCCTGACAAGGGCATTAAGTTTTCCTACTACGCATCGTTCTGGATCAAGGCATATATCCTTAAATTCATCATGGATAACTGGCGCATGGTCAAACTCGGCACAACGCAAGCCCAGCGAAAGCTCTTCTATAATCTCAACAAGGAACGCCAGAAACTCATGCTCCAGGGTTTTGAACCAGACTCTTCCCTGCTCGCGGAGACTCTGGGAGTAACACCGGGACAGGTCGTTGAGATGCAACAGCGGCTTGACTCAAGCGACGTTTCGCTCAATACTCCGGTGAATTCGTCGAACAATGGAGAAAGCGACGGCGCCTCCCGCATTGATTTTCTTCCAGCACTCGGCCCCAGCATGGAACAGCGCCTCGCCAACACGGAAATAGGAAACATTATTCATAACGCTATTCAAGAACTCGTTCCCAAACTTTCCGAAAAGGAAGTGTATATTCTGAAACATCGACTGGTTACGGATGAGCCGGATACTCTTCGAGAAATCGGTGAGCGCTACCATGTGACCAGAGAACGCATACGCCAGCTGGAAGCCCGCCTTCTGGAAAAACTGAAGGCACACCTGCAACAAAAAATCAAAGATTTTTCTAAAGACTGGATATCCCCATGATGCGCATCTTCCGCACTTTCTTTCTGAACCTCTTGCGTCCTGGAACGCATTGCTCCAGTTTTGCCCCTGATACCGCCAGACCGTATGCCCCTTTCTTCTCCAAAAATACCTCAGTCTCCAAACTCGTTGTTCTCACCGCCCTTGGACTACTACTCCTGCCCGCAGGCTGTGTTGCTGGCGGAAGAACCGAAAACGCGCGCCTTCCAACGTTTATTAAAGGGAAATACGTTCCCTCGCCCCATGCTGAACAGATATTTGCGCAACTAAAACTCGACCGCGCCATCGCCATCAATGACGTTGACGGCGTACTTGATGCCTGTGACAGGGTTCTTAGCAATGCTGTCTCCACTCCCAGGACTCTCATGGATGCCGCAGTATGGCTTCTCACTCAAAAACACACGAGCGATGCTGAAAACTTGCTGAAGCGTGCCACAAAGTCACTTCCAGACGACTTGCCGCTCACCTCCCTCTACGCAAGTGTCCTTTTTCAACAAAATAACGAAAAAGACGCACTCCTCCTGCTCCGCAATTTCGCGCAAAAACACCCTGGAAACAGTCAGGCTCAGGCAGAATTTGCCCTTGGACTCCTCAGCGTTAACAAAGTGGAACAAGCGCTGACGATTTTTAAAAAGATACCAGAAAAGTCACTCACGCCGCAAATACGCTTTGCCCATGCACAGGCCTTGAACGCCGCCCATCGTACCACAGATGCGGAACATGAACTCAACCTTGCTGTTGAGCAAAACCCAAATTACGATGAAGCTTGGCAGTTACTTGCGCTCACCAAGGAAGACCTGCACAAGATGAAGGAAGCCGAGGACATTTACAAACGCCTGCTGGCGCTTGACCCTTCCAATCACAATGCCAGAATCTTTCTTCTTCGCGCCACGCTCCACAAAGGCGACTTGGAAGGAGCTGTCCACATCATAAACGAATCACAGGAAACGCTTCGCTTTGCCGTGATTGCCATTGCCATGCTCATGGATGAAAAAAATCCGACCATGGCGGACAAGTTGCTTATGCTACTCGAAAACCAACCCAATGCCTCAAAGGATCTTTTTTTCTACCATGGAGGTATGCTCCAAGAAAGCGGTATGGATTTGGACAGAGCGCTTTCACTTCTGGACAAAGTTTCCCCTTCTTCGAAAGAATACGAAAAGGCGTTACGACTCAAGGCAAGCGTTGCCTACCAATTGAAGGATGAGGCATTGACAGAAAAGATTCTGCATGAACTAAGGGAACTCACCCCTGAGGACGCGGAACCCGTACTTCTGCTTTCCGAACTATGGATGAATCAACATAACTATGACAAGGCCGACACCCTGCTTTCCTCCGCAAAAGCGTCCTTCCCTGAGAATGAAGAAATAGCGTTTAAGTTTGCCTTCCTTCGTGAACTGCAAGGACGCAGAGCGGAAGCAATGGCCATGATGGAAGACCTTATTGTCCGCTTCCCCGAGAATGCCTTTGCCCTGAATTATGTGGGATATAATCTTGCCGATGCCAATCGCGATCTGAACCGTGCCCTTGAACTTATTGAAAGGGCCATCGCTCTTCAGCCGGAGGCGGACTTTATTGTTGACTCTCTCGCCTGGGTTCACTTCCGCCTGGGGCATATTGAGGAAGCCTGGAAGCAGATACAGAAAGCCATTCATCTTGGCACAAAGGCAAAGGAAAATGATCCTACCATGCTGGAACACTACGGAGACATAGCCAAGGCCGCTGGGGAGGATTTTGAAGCCCTTCAGGCATGGCAAAAGGCAGAGGAACGTTTTTCCCGCCTGAGCGACATGGAAGCCGTGACCCGCATCCGCGTAAAACTGGAGAAATACAAAAAGTGAAAACACGTGTGTTACTCCTAGGACTCCTGTTCCTTACCCTTGCTGGATGCGCACCAAAAGGTCAGCCCATCCTTCCAGGTAGCGAAGTCGCCGCGCGCTGGCTACTTTTTCAGGAACATACCAAACAGGCGCCCGCCTACGAGGTTCTTTCCGGGAGTCTCCGCTTTGGCACAGAAAAAGACACAAGGCGCGTCACCTACACACTTTGGTCAGGCCCCTCCCGCGTCTCTGGCAGTCGCGCCATCCGCCTCAGTGTGAACGCTGGAGCTGGAGCGAACGTAGCCAACATTCTTTTCGATGCGGGGCGTATGCTTCTTGTACTCCCGCGTGAAGGAAAAGCCTATGAAGGTCTCGAAAATGAAGAAAATATACGCAAGATAATGGGCATGGCCTTACCTATGAGCATAACAGAACTCAATGACTTCCTTGCCGGTGGAACGTTTCGCTCTCTTGATGCCTTGTACCCTACGCACTACCGATTGGGGAAACGGGGCGGCATTGTCTACGTTATTCCCATGAATGGTCGTTCCAGTGAACTTGAACTGGATGAACAAGGTATGCCCATTCGCTGGAAAATGCCTGCATCCTGGGAGCTTTCCTTAAGCTACAACAAAGCCGGGCGCCCTGATAAGCTCAATGGCGTTATGAACACCCCCCAGGGTGAACAGCGCATGGTTCTTCTCGTTAAAGAACGCCGCCCAATCACGGATACGCCTTCTCTGGAGCTTGATGTACCCCAGGGTATGCCGATCTATTTTCTCGACCATTAGCCTTTGATGCTTCTACCTTTACAGATCTTATGCGGAGAAACGACCATGAACACCATCTACATCGCCTCGGATCACGGAGGCTTCAACCTGAAAACCTTCCTCGTAAAGCACCTCAAAAACAAGGGTCACGATGTACATGACCTTGGCCCCTCCGATCCGGCGAGCTGTGACTATCCACTCAAGGCACAGGCTGTAACGGAAGCCCTCCAAAAAGACGAAAAGGCCTTCGGCATACTAATCTGCGGAACGGGCATAGGCATGAGTATGGCGGCTAACCATGTTCCCGGTATGCGCGCCGCCGTGTGTACCACGGAATACCATGCCACCTACGCCCGCGCCCACAACAACGCCAATATACTCTGCCTAGGCGAGCGCGTCACAGGTCAGGGATTGGCCGCTGATATGGTGGATCGCTTCCTTTCCACCCCCTTTGACGGCGGGCGACATCTGCGCCGCATCAATATGTTCAGCTAAAACTCTCTTTTTTTTGCGAACCCTCCATGCCCAAAATAAGAGAAGTTTACCGATGCAGTGCCTGTGGGGCACAAAGCGCCCAATGGCAGGGGCAGTGCCCGAGGTGCCGTGAATGGAACACTCTGGAACTCACCAAATTGCCCTCTGGACCACGCCGCTCTTCACAGAAAGCCATCGATGCGGCAGGGATTATGCCGCTCAAAGCGGTATCAGGGCAAAATCACGCCACATTCGGGACGGGACTTGAGGCCTTGGATCGCATTCTTGGTCACGGTTTTATGCCGGGCGCGGCTATTGTTGTGAGCGGAGAACCCGGTATCGGCAAATCCACACTTTTACTCCAGCTGGCTGGAGCCGTTGCCCGCGTGGGAAAAACTGTACTCTATGTGAGCGGTGAAGAATCCCTCCCACAAATTAAAGCACGCGCAGAACGCCTTGGTATGCTCCAAGATAAACTTCTTGCACTGGCCACAAGTCGTGTGGAAGACATATTCTCCATCCTGGAAAGTACCTCGAACGCACCTGCCCTTCTGATAGTCGACTCGGTGCAGACCTTGGCCTCGGACGACGCCGAAGGGCTGCCCGGCAATGTCAGCCAGGTTCGAGCTGTGGCCATGGAACTTGTGGAACGTTGCCGCCGTGCCGACATTGCGCTTGTACTTGTAGGTCATGTGACCAAGGATGGCATTCTGGCGGGGCCGCGTCTGCTTGAACACCTTGTTGATACGGTGATCTCTCTGGAAGGTGATCGTCGGGAAATGTTCCGCATGTTGCGTGTACTTAAAAACCGCTTCGGGCCGAATCAGGAACTGCTCATCTTCCGTATGGAACATTCCGGACTTCAGCTTGTGGAAGACCCTTCCACCTTCTTCCTGGGAGCGCGTGACACTTCGCTCAGTGGTACGGCTGTGGTTATGGCCGTAGACGGGCAACGACCTCTTGCCATGGAAATACAGGCCCTCGCAACAAGAAGCTACCTGAGCATACCACGGCGGACAGGCCTTGGCTTCGATGTGAATCGGTTGCATCTGCTTCTGGCTGTTCTGGAAAAACGTCTCCGGCTCAACTTTGGTCAGGTGGATATCTACGCCAAAATCGGCGGTGGTATGCGTCTTCAGGAACCGGGGCTGGATCTCGCACTGGTGGCTGCACTTCTCTCATCCTTCTATGACATCCCTCTACCAGAGCGTTGCGCGCTTTGGGGCGAGGTTGATTTGAATGGTCAGGTTCGCCCTGTATCCGGCCAGAATATTCGCATGAAGCAAGCGCTCAAACTAGGCTATTCTCCGGTGTTCTGCCCGGAGTCACCAAATCATCACGGCATCGCCACTGTATCTGACTTGCAGAGAGCGCTCTTCAAAAAATAATGGCAGAAAGGCGCGCCCGTTACACCGGCTCCGAAACGTTGTCTATCTTTGGCCAGAAAAAGCAAATCCAGTCGTCCGCGTCCGGTCTTTCCACACTGGAGGAACGAGTAAAATCCGTAGCCAGGGAACGCATAACCAGGCGTCCGGGATCTCCTAAAATGCTATAGACTTGTAGCATGTCGGGAACCTGTACGGCGAGAAAGCCGGAGAGAATGAAGCAACCCCCAGGTTTGAGCGCAGAAAGAAGCCGCGGCGCCATTTCCCTGAGCGGGCCTGCAAGAATATTGGCAAGGATCACATCAAAAGCCTGCCCCGTTGCCGCTTCTACACTACCTTCCCTAAGGACAAAAGCATCCGTGTCTATGCCATTCCTGGCGCTGTTTTCCAAAGCATTACTGATGGCGAGTGGATCGATGTCCACTCCAAGACCATGCAGACCCATCTTGGCACAGGCAATGCCAAGTATGCCAGTGCCTGTACCCACATCCAGAAAACTCTGCCCTGCCCGAAGAATGCCGACTTTGTGCAGGCGACTGATGGACTCAAGGCACATGGTTGTTGTAGGATGGTGCCCTGTGCCGAAGGCGGACTTGGGTTCAATAATAAGTGGGATGTGTCCACCGGCGCCCTGCTCCTTTATCCCTTCCGTGATCCAGGGCGGGAGAACAAGAAAATCCCCCGCTTCCACCGGTGTAAAATACTGCCGCCATTCTGCAATCCAATCTCTATCAAGGAGCCTCTCGCGGGAAAGCCTGACTGCGGGAAGAGCCAGAGAAAGGCGTTTTGCAAGTTCTTCCCGAATCCGCTCTTCTTCTGTGATAAAGCGCAAAAGAATATCTCCGGACGGCAAAGATTCCTCCTCCCAGCCAGCGCTGGCCACGCTGGCAACCAGAGCTTCCGCAAGAGGAAAATCATTCTCCGTTGCTATGATATCCAAAAGGTACAGTTGTGACATATATCCTCCTTTCATTTCGCAAAAACGATGCGCGGCTTTTATGTAGCATTGAGTCTGAGCCTTGCCAACATAGGCTTGACAGCAGGGCCGCGATGCCGCACATTTTTCCCGTTCCCACACCATTGTTCCCTTGGATACATTTATGGATCTTAGCGGCATTATCGTTGGACTCGGCAACCCTGGCGCGCAGTATCGCGGCACACGGCACAATGTTGGCTTCATGGCTGTGCATCGCCTACTCGAAGAACTGCAACATGGCACAGACCAAAACCCGGAACAACTTTCAGGGGCAAAATTTCATTCCCTGCTCTGGCGTATACGCATCCCGAACGGAGGAGTCTGGTTGCTTGCCGAACCACAGACTTTCATGAACCTCAGTGGAGAGGCCGTGCAATCACTCGTGGCGTGGTACGGTTTTAGGCCGGAACAAATTCTTGTGGTACATGATGACCTTGACCTTGAGCCTGGTCGTCTGAAACTGAAAAAAGGGGGAGGGGCCGCAGGGCACAAGGGGGTAACATCCATAGAGCAACGCCTTGGCAGCCCGGAGTTTTACCGTCTGCGTGTCGGCATAGGCAAACCGGAAAACCGCGAACAGGTCAATGCCTGGGTTCTTGGCCGCTTTTCTGATGTTGACAAAGATGCATTGGAAGACGCCTTTCTCCACGTTGTGGATGCGATTCTTTGCTTTGCCATCGATGGGCCGGAGCGTGCGATAAGTGTCGCCAATACGCGCCGCAAATGACCGATTTCCGAGAGTATCACTTTTTCAATGACAAACATTTTGTTTTGTGCTACCTTCTAAAAAAAGGAGGTACATATGCAATGTCGTAAATGTGGATCTGAAGCGTATGTTAAAAATGGGTTTATGGCGGGAGCGCAGCGCTATAAATGTAAACAATGTGGATATCAGTTCACGAGAGAAACACCTCATGGTAAACCAATGCGCGATAAACTTCTCGCGCTAATTCTTTATCTTTCAGGTTTATCCATGAAAATGATTGGGAAAATTTTAGGCGTCAGTGGCCAGAGTGTCATGCGCTGGATAAAAATGTTTTATGAAAAATTTATCACTGATGACGACACTTCTTCTCAAATTGATGAAATCGAAGTTGATGAAATGGTTTCATATATCACAAAAAAAAAGATCACATCTGGATCTGGAAAGCTCTTGATCATAACACTCGAAAACTTATCGGTTGGGAATGTGGTGATCGTAGTTCCAAAACCCTGATCAGGTTTTTCGACAGACTCAATTTGTGGAGAGCAAAAAAGGTATATACTGATTTTTATGCATGTTACTCCGAGGTGATAGGGAGTCAACGGTTACGGCAAGGAAAACAAAATACTTACAAGATAGAAGAAAATAACGCGCTGCAACGACATTGGCTTGCACGGTTTAAGCGAAGGAGTCAAGTTGTCACCCGTTCGTTAGATATGATGAATAAAACCTTGGCGTTATTCCAGCGCTTTCGTGTAAATGGGAGCATAGAAGAACTTTTATCATTGATAAGGTGACACTCTCAAAAAAGGCGGGCGCTTGAAATTCCGCAAAAATTCAGCTATTAATGACCGTACAGGGAGGCCTGATGAAAACGTATCTCTCCGCAATTCTTGCACTCTTCCTGGCCCTTGCCTGCCTCGCCCCGGAACTAGCCGCCAATGGGGCAAAAGAGTCCGCGGCCCCGGGGAAAAACGTGGAGGAAATCACCATGACAAACAAAATCAAAATCACGGTGGGCCGGAGGAGCATGACGGCCGTACTCGAAAACAACGCTTCGGCTTCGGCGCTTCTCAAGCTGATGGAAAGCGGCCCGATCACGGTCAAAGGCTCAAACTACGGCGATTTTGAAAAGGTCTGCGCTCTGGGCGCAAGCCTTGTAAAAAATGACACCTTCCTCACCACAAAGCCCGGGGATATTGTCCTCTATCAGGGCAAATTCATCTGCTTCTATTACGCCGAAAACAGCTGGGACTTCACCCCGCTGGGGCATGTGCAGAACCTGAGCGACGCGGAAATACGGGAAATTTTCTCCGGGCCGGAAACCGAGGTTTCGCTGGAACGCCTCCCGTAAATGTGCTCAGGGCCTCCCGCCTTCTTCCCGCTTCACTGCCGACGCCAGGGATTTTCAGCGGGAGCATGAACGCGCCCGCCCGATCCGCGCTCCGGCAAAGGAAAGGCGCACCCCCGCGGAGGAAAAAGGCGTTTCTTACCGCCCGGGCAAGAAAACGTGGGAAGCGCCTATTAAACAGCCACAATCAAGCCGCCCTTATGGAAAAACGCTCGTCAGAAAATATTTGGTTTGAGCTATAAGCTGCCGCTTTTAAGGTTACAATTAATTCCCGATCTTTGCATTTTACTCATTGCACCTTTATAAAGAATGAGAGGACATTACAAGTATAAAACGCCTGCGAGAAACAGCGTTAACTCCTCTTTTTAAATTTTGAACGTGTCCTAAGGGATTTTCAGCGGGAGCATGAACGCGCCCGCCCGATCCGCGCTCCGGCAAAGGAAAGGCGCACCCCCGCGGAGGAAAAAGGCGTTTCTTACCGCCCGGGCAAGAAAACGTGGGAAGCGCCTATTAAACAGCCACAATCAAGCCGCCCTTATGGAAAAACGCTCGTCAGAAAATATTTGGTTTGAGCTATAAGCTGCCGCTTTTAAGGTTACAATTAATTCCCGATCTTTGCATTTTACTCATTGCACCTTTATAAAGAATGAGAGGACATTACAAGTATAAAACGCCTGCGAGAAACAGCGTTAACTCCTCTTTTTAAATTTTGAACGTGTCATACAGGTTATGTCGTAAGTATGCCGCTGTAACGGATAACGTGTGCCATCGGTCGCTTCTGAAATGGATAGCGAACAGGGCTTCTTCCTTGCATCTGGTCGCCGCCACCATGATATTTACTCTTTCTCAAGGGATACTTCCAAAAAAATATGCGTTCTTCGAGATTCCGTTCCGGACTGGTCAGCTGTCCAAAAGAAGACCTCGCAGACTGGGGAACAAGTGCGGGAAGGGAAACATGGTAAAGAACTCTTCTAAAAACGGGGAGTATAGTGCTTTCAACTGCTCAAGGTTACGTTCCACAAAAGCGAGAGGAACATCATCCTGAATATATCGCTACAACTTCAGCCCCGCCGTGGTAGGAACAGCAAGGTATCTGCGGTGCAAAGGGAAAGCGCGGAAAACATTGCCCCGCCTGAGCGCCATGGGGCAGGGGAATGGCTTCGCGCACTTTCATTGCTTGCCGGGCGCGCGGGTTTAAGCTATCTTTTCCCGCGACGCGCCAAGGAGTACCCCATGTTGCTCTCTTCCATCATAAGCGCCTGCAGAAATATCCATGTGCTCTGCGTGGGCGATGTCATGCTCGACCGCTTCCTCTACGGCAAGGTAGAGCGCATCTCTCCCGAAGCGCCAGTGCCCGTTTTCCGCTTTGACCACGAAAAGCGTATGCTGGGCGGCGCGGGCAACGTGGCGGCCAATCTCCACGCCCTGGGTTGCGCTGTCGAACTCGTCTGCCTCATCGGCGCCGACAAGGCCGGAGAGGAAGTGACGCGCCTGCTTGGCGAGGTATGCGAAAATTCCCTCCCCCTCACGGTCAAAGGCTACCCCACCATAGAAAAAACCCGCGTCATTGCCGGCAACAATCACCTTTTGCGCATCGACAACGAGCGCCCCTTTGACAACATAGGCGAAGCCTGCGCCCTGCTTGAGGCGGAGCTGGAGGATCGCGTACGGAAGGCCGACATCGTCCTGCTTTCCGACTACGCCAAGGGTATGCTCTCCGCCGACCGCTGTCAGCGTGTCATTGAATCCTGCCGCCGCCTGAAGCGCCCCGTCATCGTCGATCCCAAGGGCAGCGACTATTCCCGCTACCGCGGGGCCACGGTGGTCAAGCCCAACCTCAAGGAGTTCAACCTGGCCTCCGGCGCGGACTGCACGCCGGAAAGCCCGGACTTCCCCGAACGCTTCCGCGAAGGCGCGCGAAAACTCTTTCAAAGTTGCGGCATAGAGAATCTGCTGGTCACGCTCAGCGAACACGGCATGATCTTTCTCTCCGCCGCAAAGCCCGCAGAAATCTTCCAAATCCCCACCGAGGCGCGGGAAGTCTTTGACGTCTCCGGCGCGGGCGATACCTCCCTCGCCGTCTTTGGCGCTTCCCTGGCCGCTGGCGCCGATGTGGAGGATGCCATGAAGCTTGCCAACATCGCCTCGGGCATAGCCGTGGGCAAGCTGGGCACCTCCCGCGTGAGCGCCGAGGAAATACAGGCCGCACTCTCCAGGCGGCAGAGTGCGGACAAGGGCTGGACGCAGAAAAAGAAAATCGTGAGCCGCGCCGAGGCCGCCCGCATTGCCGCGGAACTTCGGGCGCGGGGGAAAATTGTGGGCTTTACCAACGGCTGCTTCGATCTCTTGCACCAGGGCCACCTGTATTCTCTCATGCAGGCGCGCCAACACTGCGACGTACTCATGGTCGGCCTGAACACCGACGCCTCCATCAAAAGGCTCAAAGGCCCGGATCGCCCCGTACAGGACGAAAAGACCCGCGCCCTGCTCCTGGCCTCTTTGGAATTTGTGGACTACGTTGTCATGTTCGATGAAGACACGGCCCTGCCCCTTGTGGAAGCCCTGCGCCCGGACTGCATTTTAAAGGAAGGCTATACCCTTGAGCGCTGGCCGGAAGCCCGCTTTGTGCAGAGTTACGGCGGCAGGGCCGTCACTCTCTCAAGGCTGGAGGGCTATTCCACCACAGAAACATTGAAACGGATTACCCTGGGGCACTAGGGCGCCAGGTTCTCCCCTGAGCGCCGCGCGCCTGGAGCGACAATGAACGGACGCGCGCCACCCCATCCGTTTAAAAAAAAGGAAGACGCATCGTGAAAACAAGTTCTATCAGCAGAGAACAAGCCCTGACTCTTTTGCAAAAGTACAATGCGGAACCCTTCCACCTGCTCCATGCCCTGACCGTAGAAGGCGTGATGCGCTGGTTTGCACAACGCCAGGGTTATGGAGAAGAGGCGGACTATTGGGCCACGGTGGGTCTGCTCCACGACATTGATTTTGAACGCTTCCCCGAGCAACACTGCCGCAAGGCTCCGGAACTGCTCAGGGAAGGCGGAGTGAGCGAGAATATGATCCGCTCGATATGCAGTCATGGTTACGACATCTGCTGCGATATCGAACCTGAACACGAAATGGAGAATATCCTGTTTGCCGTGGACGAACTCACCGGACTTATCGGCGCGGCAGCCCTCATGCGGCCTTCCAAAAGCGTCATGGATATGGAAGTTTCAAGCCTGAAGAAAAAATTCAAGGATAAAAAATTCGCCGCCGGCTGTTCTCGAGACGTGATCCGCAGGGGAGCGGAACGCCTGGGCTGGTCGCTGGAAGAACTGTTCGAGCGCGCTCTCGACTCCATGCGCTCCTGTGAAGAAAGTGTAAAAAAAGAAATGGCGGCGCTGCAAGGCTAGAGCGGCTTGTTCAGCCTCTTTTCCTAAACGTTCTCATACGGTTTAGACGCGGGAGGCAGAGTAAAGCGGGCGCTCCGTTTCCTTCTGCTTCAGACCGGGCTGGTCAACACAGGAAGGTACCGGGCTTCGGTATTATCAATCAACGTGTACTCATCTGCCAATTCTATGGCCTTTGGAAGATTGCTCAGCGAGCGATAGAAACGGCGTACAACGTCTTCACAGGGAACATCATGGCCGCCTTTGCTGGCACGGCTTTTCACGCGGGAAAGAGCTACTTCAACGGAAGCCAGCTTTATATAGACGAGTCGTATGGTATAGCCTTGCCGCCTGGCTTCACGCATCAAACGAAAGTCGAAACGCGATGTCAGCGTTGATTCTCTGGCAAAGGATACTTTTTGACTGAGAAACGTTTTTGCCATGGCCGCAGCAGCCTTTCCAGCCGCAAGAGGAGAAAGCCCCGCTGCGGAAATCGCGTCGAGATCTATGCAAAGAACATTTTGAAAAACCACAAACGAACGAGTAAACGTGCTTTTCCCTGCCCCGTTTGGGCCGCAAACCATAATAAGTTCAGGCATGAGCCTTTCTCATTTTGGGCAAGCACGGTTTGTCATGTTTCTCAATGGTTCCGTCGGGATATTTAATAATGAATACCCCTTTTTCGTAATAGCAAAGCGGCGCGCCCTGGCGTTGATCCTCCGCAAGAATCAACGGCTGATTGCGGATAGCGATTTCTACCATTTCTTGAAGGGGAGGCATGTGGTTTCCTTATAAAAATTATAAAGCGTGCATAGGCGGCGCCCAGGTTCTTTCTGTTCCAGAAGTATCGAATATTTCGATTTTGTCAACAGACTCTAGAGCAAAGAGCTTTTGTACACGGCTCTGCACCCTTTCGCGGATAGAACGGTATTCCATCACACCATGTTGCGACGAAAGAGAAAGAATCACTCTTATGCTGATTTTTAAAACGTTATTATGGAAGGCAGACAAAAGAGCGGGGGAACTCAACGCCGGCGCGTCTGGTTGAAAACATGTAACGTTTTCACTAAAAATGCCCTGGACAACACGGCAACGCCTTGAGTACGGAGAAATACAAGGCCTTTTATACTGCTTGGAAGACCATTTTATATTCCAGAACTTTTGCTATTTGCCTAAGAGACGTGAACGTTGGATTTCCATTTTCAGACAAGGAGCGAAATGTGCCAATCAAAAAGTTTCCTGACTGAGATTTTTTCTTTGGGGCATGACTAGCTAAGAGAGTTCAAAAAGACTATAACGCCAGGCATGACCCATGCTGATCTCTCCAAACGCAAGCCCCCCCCTCCTTGTGAATTTAATATTTTAACTTCCCTTTTCTCCAAATTTCGGGCTAAAAAATCATAACTTTTCTCTCGCCGCGCGTACGCGGGAAGCTCCTCTTCCCTCAAACCGCGCGCCCTGGGAGGGGAACCTTGCGCAAACTACCTTCTCTTATCGTCGGCGCCCTGCTTGTTCTTGCCGTGGGGTACTACCTTCTGCCCAACGAATCCGAAGCGCCCTCCGGCAGGATACTCATGCAAAACAAGGCCGGTCGCGTCCTCTTTGACCACAAGGCCCACAGGGGCGCCCACGGCATAGACTGCCAAACCTGCCATCACAACGCGCCCACGGCCAACACCGAGGCCCTGGCCTGCAAGAACTGCCACGGCCTGGAATTTGACGCCTCATTCAAGGGCCACAGCCAAACCATGCCCAAAGAAAACTGCGCCGTGTGCCATCACAAGACTCTGGAAAAGAAAAACTGGGGCCACGACGATCATCTGGCCTTTGCCCTGCCCTGCACCGAATGCCATCACCCCACGCAAATTGAGGAGTATCCGCAAAACTGCGCCAACTGCCACAACCGGCGCAAGACCATGGGTCCCATTCTCTCCCTGAAAGACGCCGTACACACGCGCTGCGCAAGTTGCCACGGCGAGTCCTTTCCAGGCACTGCCGAAAGCGCTTCCGCGGAACTTTCCACGGCGGAAACCATGAAAGCCTGCGTCCACTGCCACGGCTTTGCCCCCTCGCGTGGGGAAGACGGGCAAACTTTGCAGGCGGCTCTTGTGCCCTGCGCCTCCTGCCACAAAGCCGAACCGTCCCGCCTCATCCCGGGCATCCAGTCGGCCTTCCATACGCTCTGCATCGGCTGTCACAAAACACAGGGCAAGGGTCCGGTGGACAACTGCGCGCAATGCCATGAAAAAGCAGGGAAGCCGTGAAGTCGGCGCGCAAAACGCGCGCTAACTTCCCGGTTTCCCTCCCAAACATTCCGCCAAAGAAACCTCTGCGAGGTCTCAAAGCAATAAGGAAGTAAGATGAAAAGAGGGGAAGGCTCAGCTTTCGCCCTTCTTTTCTTTCGCCAGTTTTTTCAGGAAGGCATCAACAGTCTTGTGCGCGTTGAGCAAGTTTGCAAAGGCCGCGCCAACAGGCTCTTCCAGGGCATCCTGCCAGTCCGGGTAGGCTTCGGCCAGATCTTCGGGGCTGACTTTGAACGGAAAACTTAAATAGATATTGTTCTTCTGCTTCCCGATTTCAGCACCCTTCAGTTTTTCACGGTTTTGCTCATAGAATTCCTCTATTTTGGCTTTATACGCCTTTCCTTTTATTAATTCTGGATCAATGTATAAAGCAAAACCTATGCCACTATTTTCACTGCCCGAGGCATGGAACAACCACCATCCCTCTTCACCAAACCATTCAAGGCCGTAGCAAGTCCCAGGTTTTTCTTCAGGCTGACCCCAGGCTTCCGGCCAGAAGCAATCATCCTTATAAGACCAGCCGTTCTTTTTCGCCAGTTCCTCAATACATCCGCTCAAGGCCTGACCAAAATTCACATCAACACTATCAAGATTTTTTCGCGCTTTTGATAATTGCCGCGTTCTTTATCACGAGCTGTGCCATGTCTTTCGATAAAGCCATACTGTACTCCTGCTTTTACAAATTTCTTATCCTGTCCCGAAATTGGGTAATAACCTGAAACGCCAACGATTGAGAGAAGTTTGAATTTTTTTCTTCCAGCTGTTTCACCCCCCGGGAAAGGACGTTTGCGACCCCGCGCCATGAGAAGGGGACGGCTTCTTCCGAGGAGCCTTGCCTCCCGTCAACGGTAAGATAGACAAGCAAAAACTTCTTGCCGGTTCTCACGGCCTTTTTGCGAAGAGATTCGGCATATTTTTTCAACTGGTCGGCGCTTTCCTCGGCGCCTATTTTGACTTCTATCCCGAGAAGAAATTCCGTTCCTTCAAGCGAAATGTCGAACCTGCTGTTTTCGCTGACCTGATCTTCCGTTCTAACGGAATATTTATCGCCTTCCCGTACGTTCTCCAGAAAATCCGGCTGCGCCTGCTTCAAGAATTCGCGAAGAAAAATATCCCCCTGCCCGTGATCCGCCCGGGCGTCAAGCAACCATGCCAAATACGCGCTGTAGCGTTTTTCCTGCCGCCCAATTTCATCAATGGCAAAGAGGTCGACACAGTTGCCAGACTTCAGTTCGGACTCTCTGACGGAGGTAAAATTTTTCAAAAAATCCGGCAAGGCCTCCGCGTTTTCCAGAGCTTTCCACTCGCCGATAAAGTTTCCCAAATCGGCCAGAGGCGCCAGTTTGCTTTCCAGCTCTTTCCACTTACTGATAAAGGTTTCCAGCCCGGCCAAGGGCGCCAGTTTGCTTTCCAGAACGTTCCATTTGCCGATAAAGCCTTCCAGCCCGGTCATGAGCGCAATTTCGTCTTCCAGAGCTTTCCACTCGCCGATAAAGTCTCCCAGTCTGGCCTCGGGCTTTTGTTCCAGCTCTTTCCAGGCGTTAATGAACGCTTCAAAAGCGGTCGCGGGCTTTTGCGGACTTGCCAAAGTGTTCCCTTCGCTGATGTGGTTTTCTAAAGCCGCTGTCTTCATGACGAACTTCCCCGCTTATGCTTCGCATACCCGCCATCATCCTGATTCTGGCCAGTATTATTGAAGGTATGTTTCAATCCGCAGTTGCCCCATTCTCCGACGCTCTCGCCGCCGGAAAGAAATAGTTTTAAAAAAAACGGAAGCGCAAGAAAAAAGACGCGAACACTCGAAAAAAAATTGAAATTTTACCCCCACAGGGAATGCCAAAGAACTCAAGCTGTACGTTTCATCGCTTCAAAATTTCTTCTTTCTCCTCCTTTTTTTCATGCGCGGAAGCGCGGACTTTCAAGCGTTTCCACGCGTTGCGTCCTTGTTGAAAACAGATTTCACACTGAGCGGCAAGTCGCTTTTCAGCGTTACCTAACCTTGCGGTCGATCATCTGTTTGTTGAAAGTTGTTTTCACATTCTTCGACAAGGCCTGTTTCGGCTTTGGCGCGGTCATTGCCCGCGCGCGGCGCATAGAGCGCAGCCATCCTTTGCAGGCACTCCTTCACTTCTTTCCTCAACCACGGCGGAGAGAGAAGTTCAGCGGTGTCGCCGAAGCCAAGAATCCAGGCGCGCACCTCGCGCCAGCTCCTCGCCGTCATGGTCAGTGTTGCCGAGCCGTCGCGGTGGCGCACCCAGGTCTGCCCCAGGCTCCACACCCGCTCCATGGCGTAGGGGGCGGACGCCGACGAAAAGCGGGCGCGCACGGTAAAGGCCTCGCCCTCCATAAAGCCAAAGCCCTCCTCGCCGCCGCCCTGGCCGTATTCCTCCACGTCCGGCAGATGATCGGAGGTGCGATCGGTGATCTGCGCCTCTTCAAAGCGTTGCAGGGCAAGGTTGGCAGGGTTCTCATGCTTCAACGCGGCGTGTCCCTTTTCCAAAACTAACCAACCGCGCGCGTAGAGCGCCTCGTGGTAGGCAATAAGCAACTTTGGCGCAAAAAAATGCGTTTTTGGCTCATCGTTCCCCGGGGCGCGGTAGCGCACGCAACACACCTTTTGAGCGCGGATGGCTTCGGTGATCGTTTCCAAAATTTTCTCAAACGGCGTGTAATCAATGGCGCCCTTGGACGCGGAACAGGCGGCGGGCGCCTCCCCCGCCTCGGACGCGTAGACCGCGGCCTGCCCAAGGGCCACCTCGGTTATCTCCCGCATTTTCTGCGGAAGAAGGTGCAACAGAAAGGCCCGGCACAGGGCCAGATCCTGAAGGCCTCTGGCATTCAGCGTCAATTTGGGGAGATTTTTGGGGCGATCCAGTCTGTAGGCCGATTCGCGGCCATGCTTCTCGCAGAGCAGCTTGCCAAAGCTTGACGCCTCAAGCTTTGTCAGGTCGCGCAGAATAGTTTGTTTGGAGCAGCCCATTTTCCTGGCCAGATCGCGGAGCAACACCTCCCTGCCGGTAAAAAGCAGGTGTGAATAGAGGGCAAGCAGTCGTTCCGAAGAGTTCACGGGTCTTCCTTCCTGTTTTGCGTTTTGTTCACCGCGCCCCGGTAAAGCCGATGCTCCGCTGCACAGGGTCAAGGCTGAGTTCGCTTTCCCGCTCAAGGGCATCCAACAGAATTTCGTGAGTGACTTCCCCGGGGCTGGTGAAGAGCGGATCGAAACGCGCGCGCACCGCGTGGAAACTGCCGGGGGAAAGCCTCTTCATGGCAAGAAGGCGATTTTTAAGCGCGTCGGGAAGCTCGCCCCCACACAGAGGAGCAAGGAGCGCCGCGTAGAGAGCCATCGCCTCCCCGCTCTCGGCGTAGCGGAACTCCACCTTGTGCGTGAAGCGCCTCATGGCCGCCGCGTCCAGCTGATCGCGGCGGTTCGTGGTACAGATGCAAAAGCCGCGGCACTCTTCCAGCGCGGTGAGAAATTCGTTCACCAGTGAATGCTCCCAGGAACGCTGAGCCTGATCGCGAGAGTAAAGAAAGGAATCAACCTCGTCAACAACGAGCACGACCCCGCTCTTCTCCACCTCGTGGAAGGCCTCGGCCACCTGACGTTCGGATAAACCCACAAAGGGTCCGAGCAGGTCGCTCCCGCGCTTCACCAGACATTCGCGATCCAGCTGCTTTGCAAGGTAGCGGGCCAGGGCCGTTTTGCCCGTGCCCGGAGGGCCGTAAAAAAGCATGGTTCCGCAGCCGGGCCGCAAATCCCGCCCGGAGCGCAGTGCCTCGTCCACACGGCGGCAACGTTCCACCAGGGCCGCAGCGCTTCCTTCCATGCACACCCCTTCCAGAGTGAAGTCGCTGGCAACGGAAATTTCCTTCCCCGTCCAGACCTGGCCCTCGTTCTGAAGGGTAAGGTGCGCCTCAAAAACACGCTTGACCGCCGCGGTGAATTCCCGCGCGGGGTAGAGGCTGTGCGCCTGCACGACGGCCTTCTGGATAACGCCGGCCTCCACCGGATACTTGCGCGCAAGTTCTGTCATGCGATCTTCCTTGAAAAGGCGTGAAAGTTTCAGCCGCTTCAGCACCTGCCGCCACACCTCCACGCGCTCGCGCAAGTCCAGTGTCTCAAAGTAAATGCTGTAGGAAAACCTGCGCCGCACGGCCGGGTCAATGTGCCCCACCTGATTGGAAATCCACACGATACGCAGGCCCGGCTTTTCGAGAAAGTCGTTCAACCAGGCTTTGTCCTTGGTTCGACGCATAAAGAAGAACTCGGTGTCGAGGAGGCGTTCGGCCTCGTCCACCACCACAAAGGAGCCTTCGTGCTTGGAGGCCATGTGCAAGCAGGCGGAAAGGGAAGCACGGCGGTCATCCTCGTCATCCCTTTCGCGGCTCGTCACCGACCACGCCTTCAGCCCGCAGGCCTTTGCCAGGCTCCGCGCGAAGGTTGTCTTGCCCGTGCCGGAAGGGCCGTAGAGCAGGATATGCACCGGCTCATCGCCCTTCCTCTCCAGCAGACGGCGCGTGTGCCGCACCACATCGGGGGAGAGGCGGAATGCCTCCAGAGGGAGCGTTTCCCCCTCCAGCGGGTGGCAGAAGAGCGTGGCCAAATTCATCCCTTCCGGCGCCCAGAAGGACAGAATGACATCGGAAAGGCGGAGGCAATCGCTGATCTGCACTCCTTCGAAAAGCCCCATGCGGCAAAGTTCGCCCACGCGTCGGGAAAGCTGATCCGCCCGCATCCCCAAAAGCCGGGCAAAAAGGCGCTCCCCGCCCAACTTGAACAGGCCGAGATGGTCTTCGAAATAGTCCGAAATCTCCGAAAAGTTCTGCAGGAGGAAAACAGCCTCGCAGATCCTCGCGCTCTCATCATCCAGACCGAACACTTCCCGAAGCGCGTGCCGCGCGGAAAGAAAGCGCTCCGGCACTTCGCCCCAGTCATGCTCAAATTCTTCCCCCTGCCCTGTCGGCGCCTCTTTCGCCAGCGCCTCTCTAAGGCTTCTTATCGCTTCTTCGTACAGACGCGGAAGCTCCTCCGCCACATACGGGACAAGGCAGGGATGATCGTCAAAAAGGTCATCACAGTTGTTCATCTGATAGAGCGGCGATCTTTCCAAAAATTCTGCCGCGGCCTCGTGGGCGGCCCGACCGGTTCTTGTCCGCAGCGTTCTCGTCCGCTCCTCCATCGCCCGCACAAGCGGCTCCAGCGTACCGCAAGCCCAGGCAAGGCATTCAAAAAAGTTGCAGGAAAGTTCAACACCCTCTTCGCAAAGGGTGCGAAGCCAGTCCACAGTCTGGAGTCTGGCGTAAAGGGTTTCCGGGTTCCCCGGCATATTCTCAAAAGATTTTACCATGATACTACGGCGAGGCATAGCTCCTCCTTTTTTTTCGAGCTGCCAGACAAGGTACCTGTCCATCCGCTCTGAAGAAGAAACTATCCTCCTATCGTTCCAGTTTCTGATAACGGTTTTAATTTTTTTTCATCAAGAATTTTAACTAGTTAGCCGCGCATCCTCTTTTTGGGACGGTTTTTGCGGGTACAGGTACGCCGTACCGTTACTTTTGGTACGGGCCTAAAAATTTCTCGCCATCAAAATGAATAAGATGCGCTGGGGCATCCGCCAGCCAGACTTCCGTTTCCCAAGAAATTTCTCCGGCAAAACGTGCCATCACTGCACGGTTTGGAAAAGCGGTCACATAAACTAATCCAGCTATAGTGCCAGAAAAGAGCTTGGACAGTTCTTCATGACGTTTAGCGTCAACCGATCCATGACTAGTCACAGATTCTATCAGCAACAACCAATTTTTTGCAGGGTTATATAAAATAACGTCTGGCATTTTACCATGTGTATCAATGTGTACCCCTAAGTCAGCAAGCAAACTTTCATTAAAATACCCCAATTTATTGCCTGTATCTCCCAAATATACAAGAATGCTACCAGGCATGAAGCGTGGAGCAAACTCATCCACAATGGCTTTAAGTAAGTTCGCTGTGTACTCCAGGACTTAGTTCGATCTGCTCGCCATTTGATAGCGTTACAGGTACCAATACCTTTTCTCGTTCATGAGCATAACGTTCAGCCAGACTTTTATGCCGTTTTAAAAATTTTTCCAACTCCGTCTTCCACCTTTCCGTGCCATAAAGCCGAATCAGACTCAAGGCTTCAGGGGAGAGCTGATACACCGTATTCGGACTGTTGACGGCTCGCGCCGGATCATCCGGATTATAAATGACCAATCCAGCATCAACAAACTGATGCATGCTCTGACGCCGAAAAGTTTCACGCGTGTTTGGCGCGTACTCAGCATCATAGTACCTCTTCACCCATTCCATAATAGGCGTGATACCTATACAGACAGCGCGCGCCTGATCCCACTTCTTATCCGGGGTCATGTCGCATAAAGCCAATAAACAAAGCCCTGAACGGAAATTGTGCTGAGCCTTCGGAAAATTCAAAGAGTTAATGATAGACAACGCTTGCTCTAATTTTTTGTTTGCGGTCATGCCAGCACCTCCCGCAGATGACTCTCCACGGTTTCCTGAGATACCTTCGGCTGTTCACAGGCCCAGCGCCCAAGCTCTATAAGCGTATCAACTGACGGGTAAGGAAGAGCGCGCAAATCCGTTGCATTAACCTGAGTGTGCCCATTAAAGCAACGAAAAAGCGTATCTACAAAAGCGGAGTTCAAATAAAGCGTCAAGCCGTGTGCCAAATCAGGGGATAAGCCCTGTTTATGACAATGGAATACGTTGAGATGGTTTTCAAACCCTAAAAACGGTCGATTGGGAAAATCTTGCGGCTGAATATGATACGCCACAACTCGACGTTTTTCCTCTTTGGATGACAAACGGCGAACAACCACATAATGGCCATTGGGATACAGCCATTTCAGCGTTTCCGGGCAACTGACCACGGCGTTTGGCTTTTTAAAGTCCTCTTTAGGCCACTCAGCTTTGCCACTGAAATGCCCCGGGTAGAGCAATGGGGCATCACAAGGCAAGGGCATATTACGTAAAAATTCTTTCAAACGAAAATCTACCACAGAACCTGTGGAAACCTCAATATTCAAAGAAGCTAAAGAATACTTGGCGTTAGGAAAAATGTTCTGTGAGTTGCGATTCTCTGGAATATGGATGAACTTTTCCGTGTCTGTTGGGTGAACAATTTCATTAAATATATAACTTGTTTCACGATAATCTACCATTTCACTATTTTTAGACGTAGAAATTGTTATATTTTTCTGTTCTGCTCCACGATCAAGAACAATAATAGTTTCTTGTAGCACATTATCCTTTTTAAATGCATCTGTTCTTGAAGTAAATAGATGGATATGCCTAATAGCTGCATTATCTAAAATAAATTTGCGGAATGGTTTATAATATGTACCATTACAAAAACTACGCTGTATAATAGCTATTAACTCACCATCCTGTTTAAGTAGGGCTAGAGAAAGCGCCACAAAAGCAGCATAAAGATTAACGGATTCAATACCTACAGAACGTAGCACTGCTCTATGAGTAGATTTACTATTTATTTTTTTATAAGGCGGGTTCAATAGGGCGTGTGTAAAAATCTGTTGTTTTTAAAATAAGAAACGTGGCATATTCTATAAAATCTGTATGATAAATATGACACTGAACAGGAAAACCCTTTAAAACCTGCTCTGTCCTTTTTTCTAGTGTGCGCGTCGTATCTATGTCGCAATCAAAGAGTGAAATTTCACCGCTGGGAAAACGTTCCTCATGTTTTAGCCTATCAAGAAAGGCGAGAGTCAAATTCCCCTCGCCCGCCCCGGCATCAAGTAAATGAAAAGAGGTAAACTTTTTTTAAAAAAGGAAGCCATAAAGGCCGCGATAGAAGGCGGCGTCATATACTGCCCAAGGGCGGCTTTTTCTGCTGGAAACGCGGCAGGTTTTGTCTTGCTCTCTTGCGGTTCAAAAAGTTTCAGCACGGGTATTCCTGATAATTTGTTTTTATAAGCATACCAAGCTCGTTAGTATTCCGCAAGCGGCAAACTGTCCAAAGAACTTTCCGCTTTTGCGGCAAAAACCGCGCGGGAAGGTTTTTGCAGAGCCTGCGTCAGACGCCGTGCTTTGCCTCCAGCCTTTTGAGCGCGGCGGAGGTCTGCTCCACAAGCTCAACAACAATATTCTGCATGTCCGGCGAGAGTTCCTCTATCATGTGGCAGATCTCCCGGGCCTTGGCGTAGGCGGGGGCGTCCGTCTGCCGAAAAAGATCGGCAACGGTACAGTCCAGTATGTCCGCCACGTCTCGCAGGCGCGCCATCTTGGGCGAAATAATCCCCTTTTCCATACGCGATACCGAATGTTGCTCCACGCCAAGTTTTTCGGCAAATTCCAGTTGCGTCATCCCCAGGCGCTGCCTGCGCTTCATAATGGCCTGCCCCAGTAGAACCGCCAGGTTTCCCTCCCGCTTTCCCGCCATGCTGCGCTCCTGATTATAGGTCAAAAGCGTATCATGCCTTGAATATCTTCGCAGAGGGAAACCGTAAAACGTTCATTTTACAACTTGAAAAGAATATCTTTCCGTGCTATTCCTCTTGAAGCCGTACGCTGGACTCTTCCTGAACTGCAAGAACCTGGGCCTCCGCGCCAAATTGCTTCGCGCAACGGATCACTTCATGGACATAGGCAACCTCAACGGCAAACAAAAGCTCATCCGCACCTCTTCTTTTCAGCTTCTGCGAAGGGTACCACAGCGCCTCTTCCACATAATGCCTGACTTGGCCCGTAAATTTGATGGTTATTCTGCGCGCTTCCTCACCAAGAAAGACGGCAAAGGCATTGTTCAGGCGCTCAAGAAAGCCGTCCTCCCCCGCCTTCCCTGTCACGCTCATGCCCGTCTGCTGTACCTTTTCGATGCGACTCAGGCGGAAGAACTTCCACTGCAACGGCGTTTCATCCACCGTGCGCGCGTACACATAGATCGTGCGCAGCCGCATATACAGGCGCCGCGGGTCAATTTCTCTCCAGATCTTCGTCCAGAACCCGTTGCGCGTGCAGAAAATGCGCACGCGCCCGCACTCTTCCACGGCATCGCGCCGGGCGAAAAAGACTTCTGGCCTTACCCCGTAGCCTTGCGCGGTCACGCGCTGATCAAAACAGGCCTAAAACTACTCCTGAAAAGAGCTGCGGCAGGACACCCGCGAGCTTTCTGCCCGCGCGCTCACGGCCCAGGGCTGCAAGAGTTCGTCGCCCGTGGCGAAAAGCTGCTCCAAGGCAAACATGAGTATGAGCCTGTCCGAAAAATTGAGTTCCGTGAGCGGCGCAAACCTGTCTTCAAGTATCCTGAAGTCCCTGCCCTGCATTTAGTCAAACTGAAAGCTCGCCTCGGTAAAGGCGGCTCTGTCTTTATAAAACTGACTCCGACCAACACCCAATCTTGTCCAGAGCGCGTCCATCTTCTGATGCCGGTCTTCCCGTATGCCTGTACCATGCGGCTCTCATCCCGCAAAAAACGCCCTTTTTGCGCGTCAAGCCCGACCAGTTCCTCCAGATTCCCCTTCCACAACGCTCTTTTTTGTATCCGTCATGGCACCGTTCCTTTTTTTGCACTACGCGTCAGAGCGCGCCCGGGTGCAAAGCCCCGCCTGCGCGCCCATCCCTCGCCTCCGCGTCCACACAGGTGTGGACTCTGGCAAAATTTTGTCTTTGCGAAGGGAAGAAAGCGTGATGAAATCTTTCCCAAAAACAACGCGGCAAAAATTCTCCACGCTTTGATCTTTGCGCGGGAACGTTGCTTCAAAAAAAGGTATGGCTCAGAATGGCTGAAAACACTGAACTGATGATTATCGGCTGGGGGCACTGGGGAAGGAATGTCACTCGTACCCTGAACCCTCGTACTCTGGCAATGTCTCGCGGGAAATTCGATCTGCTTCAGGCGCTTATAGAGCAGTTGGATCAACTCTCTTCCAGATCCACAGTGGCAATAACGATCTATGACAAAGAAGAGTGGGAAGGCCGGGCGCAAATCTGCCCAGGACCCTGTGCCGCGGAGTTGCTCTTCAGCCTCAGAACAGGCGAATTATCCTCTTCTCTGGACGCCCCCGTCCGCCTGCACATCCTCCACGCCGGCGAACACTACGCCACCGGCGCCGCCACAGCCTTTCTGCGCGAGGCTGGGGCGCAGCAAGAATCCCTGGACATAGGGCTGGTGTTGCTGCCGCCCAAGGGCTGCAACGACGCTACGGTAGGACGCTTTTGCGCCAGCCTCTACGGCGCGCCCCATTTTCTGGATGTCTGTATTCTTCTGGATGTCTGTTCTCCGCTTCTGCTCCAGTGGGATGATCCCCTGCTTGAAAGAACCGTTATAGACCTTGTCACACTGATCAGTTGCTTCGACCGCTCCTGCTGTATGCTGCCCCTGCTGCAGCGCATGCAGGCCCGTTCTTTATCGCTGTTCATGGTGAATATGGAGGAGCTTCTCTCCGAACGCCTCAACTTCCCAAAGCTCTTTGCCCGGCGCAACACCGTACACAACTCAGGGGGAGAACGTGTTTTTTCAACCTCGCCGGATTTTCTCTCTTTTTCCGTTTCCAGCGGCACCGCCAAATCCTGGAAGCGCGAGAGCCGTTTACAGGAGCTGTACAAACAGTATGTGGAGAGAAACAAAATCATCCACATTCCCTTTGCGCGCCGCTACGGCTGGGCAAAATTGCCGCTCCCCGCAGGATTCCAAAAGCCAGGGGAAACAAGGAAAGACATGGCCGGCATACTCAGCGCAGACGTGATCCCCGATCGCGTAAAGCATTTTCTGAAGGCGTACTACAAGGAGTACTGGCGCCCTGAGGGTTCTCTGCTTCAGGAGGAATGCCTGAGCGAAGACACAAAACGTTGGCTCAAGGTGCAATTGCCTTCCATAGGTGAGGCAACAATCAAGCGTCTTGCCGCCGAGCTTCAGCCCCTGGAATATGTCTCCAGGGCCAAGGAATTTTTTGCCACACACCTAGCGGGCGCCAGCGAAACACGGCAGTAAAGCCGTTTGCAACCGCTGCGGAAGCCTTTTCCGCGTTCATGAACCTAAACTGAAAAGGAGTCTTCTATGAAAACCGTTCTCTGTGGATTGGGAAAGTGCGGCTGCCGTATGGCGCTTGATTTCCACAGTCTTATTTTTGACGGCAAATTTTCCTACGAGTTGCATATTCCAAGGGAGCTTATTAAAAAGGAAAGGGAAGGCTTCTGGGCCAAGCTCTTCGGAAAGAGCAACAATCCCTCCTATTCCACGCTGGCACGAAATATCCAATCGGATGAAGTTCCCCACATACATATGGGAGATGCTGACGCCAATAACGAAGTCATCAATATGTGCCGTACGCCTTCCGAGGATGAAAAGGAAACGGAAAACCGCCGGAAACTGGAAGAATACGTCATAGATTTTAGCAACTATCATGACGGCTGCGGGCAGTACCACATCATAGGCGAGCAGGTCATGCGCAATCTGCTCGAAAAGGATTCCCAGTCAAAGGCAGCCGGATTAACAGAGAAAGTCGTCAACGCCTATATCAACAGGGAAAACAACAGGGGCGAAAACGTCTCCTCCTATATTCTCCTTTTCGGCGCCGGCGGCGGGACAGGCTGCGGAACTTCAACCATACTGGCACAGGAAATTGCCCAGCGCGCAAAAAATGAATTTGTCAATATGCTTCTCGCTGGCGTGGCCGCCTTGCCCGGCGACCAGGAATCCAATAACTATAAAATCTCCGCAGGACGCTTTCTCACCAAATTTCTCTCTGCCGAACGCGCAACTTCCTTTGATACCATTTTCACCATCAGCAACTCCATCATGCAGGAAAAGGACGAGGACAAAGATCTAACGTTCTGCCGGGCCAACCTTTTTGTTGCTCATTTTATCTGCTCGCTCATCAACTCTTCCTCAAAATACCATCGCAGTCCTGTCAATACCGACGGCCCGGAACTGCGGAAGAATATTCACGGACTCTCCTACTTCTGCTACGGGCAGCACGAAAAAGCCATCGATCCCGACGGACTCATCGGTATGGAACTGTTAACTCGAGCGCTCGGCCCGGTAACTACCTATCCGGTAAAAAAAGACGGGGGCTTCAAAAGCTGGCTCACACGAGACCGCGGCAATGATACGCTTCCTCCGCCAGCAGAAGAAGAAAGCGCGGCAAGAGGCGATACCTTCCAGGGGAGCAGTATCCTTCTGAGCGATAATAAATTCAGCGCCGAGCAATGGAACGCCATACTGGACACCCTACGGGAGTTTAGAGAACGCGTGAGAGAAGAGAATCCGGAAAAAGACATCGAAAAACTGCGCAGTCTGGCGACCGAACTTTTCCCCAACCCCAAGGACGATCTGCCGTTGGCCATGCGCTCCTGCCAGAATGTCGTGGTGCTTCGCGGAGTCCCCGAATCAGGAAAGGCCTCCACATGGGAACAGACGGTGGTGACCACGGCTTTGGAGAGGCTCTTCCCCAAGGCCGATATCCACTACTACATCACCTATCACCCCATGGAGCTGGAAACCCTTACCCTTATCCCCTCCAACTACATCAGCCGCGAAATTTTGGGACTCATCTGCACCTATCTTTGCGAAGTGTGGAAGCCTGGCAGCAACAACAAAAAGGCCGAAAGAGTTCTTCTGGCCAAGATGCTGGCGAAAGACGAGGATATTTCCGAAGAAACAATTGAGGAATTTCTGGGCGATCGTGAGCATTTTGAACAAAAATTCCCCGACTTTTTGGAAATGAAGGAACGCCTTTCCGGACTCTTCAAACTGGAAGAAAACGCCTGGGAAGACAGCTTTATCAAAGCCGCGAGCGTCGCCTCCATGATGGGCCGCACGCAAAAGATCGCGGAACTGGTACAACGCGAGCAGGACGACGGCATAGACCCGCTCGATGAGATTGATATCTGACACCGCCGCAGGAGCGCGGGAGTAGCCTGCCTCTGCCCGCTTCCGCGCTCATGCCTTTTTCCGCGGGGCAAAACCCGCCCCAAAACATTCCCCCACACTTCTCAAACATCGATCTAAGGAGCCATCGATGGATACCTCCCTGGAAAATACATCGCACCTTGAGTTGCTGAAAAAAGAACTGGGCACCGTACAAGGCGAGGCCGAGAGCTATGTCAGTGCCTGGAAGGCCGCGGCCGCCATACTGGCAGATCAACACCCGGCGCTGGAACAGGAACGCCAGAAGTACGAAGCGGATCTTCTGGAGAAAAAAAACGAACTCTCCCAGGTACTGAATCACCCGGTCATTACCATCGCCGCCATGGGCACAACCTCCAGCGCCAAGAGTACTCTGCTAAACTTCCTCTGCGGCGAAGAAGTGCTCCCTACCGATGTGCAGGAAAAAAGCGCGGGAATGGTGTGCCTTGTCCACGCCAATGCCCCGACGCTGGAGGTGATAAAGACAGAAGGCGCCTGCTGGGACTGCGGAGAGATGGAGGTTTCTTCGGCGCAGGAAATCCGCGATATTTTGAACGACTGTATGGACAACTATCGCCAGGCCGTGGCACAGGGCAAGGATATTGAGCCTCCCCTGGCCCGCGTTGGCTACCCTCTGCGCCTCAAGGAGGCCTTGGATCTGCCCGAAAGCTTTGGCCTTGAACTCTACGATCTGCCGGGCCTGAAGTACTGCGGAGATGAGCGCAACAGCAAGGTGATCCGCAACTGCAAAGACGCTCTCTGCCTTTTAACCTACGACTGCACCGAAACCGACCCCATGAAGCAGGGGGAACTTTTGGAAGAAGTGGCGGCGCAGGTTCGGGCCATTGGCGGACCCATAAAGCATATGCTCTTTGTGGCCACAAAGATTGATGAATTTTTTCTAAAAGAAGAAGATTGCTGGCCGGAAAACGAAGATAGTTTTATACAGGAACGTCTGGATTCCATCCGTG
>CAZWBH010000018.1:0-32056 GCA_964632155.1 uncultured Mailhella sp. | reverse complement strand
CAGAAATGCAAGTGTCAGATCGATATGCGCCTGTTAGGGCGCTGCTGGTAAGAAAACCTTACAGGCGCATAGGGGGTACCACCGGCTATGCCGGTGGTACCCCATTCAGCGTCCGTTATCAAAAACAGAGGCTCTAACCCCGGGGAAAAGCGGCGCTCTGGTGAGAAACATGAAGAAAAGAGATGTGGACAACACACGCCGGATTTCTACTCAGAGGAAATCTCGTCGGTAAGGCGCCGGGTATTTCCATAATCGGAGCTGGCGTAGATATCGAGATTGCAGGGAGGAGCCTTGAGTATGCGCCTAGCGGTGTGGTAATGTTTCTGCCAATAGCTGTCGTTCAACTTTTCAAGGCGTACACGGGATCCCGAGGTAGGACTGTGGATGAATCGCCCCTTGCCGATGTAGATGGCGCTGTGCCGCCCATTGGGAGTTCGGGGAATACGGAAAATGAGTATATCCCCAGGCAAAAGATCCTTTTTTTCCACCTTATGCCCGGCGGATGACTGGCGCACGGAATCCCGCGGCACGCGAACGCCATGCCTGGCGAAGACCCAGTAGACGAATCCTGAGCAGTCAAAACCTGAACGCGGGGACGAACCTCCGCGGTGGTAGTGTACGCCGAGCTGTTCAAGAGCGATGCCGGAAACATTCTCTCCGAGAGTCTTGACCGTGGGGCAAACATTGACCGAAGGGAGCTTTTCCGACGTCAGTGCGGAAAGCGGAATTTCCTCCGTTGAAGTACTCACGGAGGGAAGAAAGGCTTGTTCGTCTTCCGGTCGCGCCCAAGAATCCGATGATATTCCCCAAACCAGCGTCAAACCCGCAAGCACGGCAAGGAAAAAACATGGCAGCATACAATTACCTAGAATACATTCCGTATTTTTTACTATGTTGCACTTCTAGCCTTCTTCTGTCAAGGCAGGGGACGACTTTCGGGTCATTCGCACGATGGGTTTAAAAAAATATAACTATTCTAGGGTATTATTCCTTGAATACTTTTCTGATCCAATTCTTGTATTATTCCAAATTCGCGGCATAAAAGCATGACTCAGGCATTATTTTCAAATATTTTAAATTACTCCTGTCATGTTTATTATCATATTCAAAAAATTTGAAAACTTTTATTTCTCTTTTTTGTACTTCTTCATTCATGAATATAAAAGTTACAGGCTATTATCATGAAATGTATATTATGGTGTTTATAAATGATTATTACAATGATTATTAAATTAATGTGCTTTGGTTTCCATCTATGCCATGAGCTACCAAAAGAAACATCGTGGAAAATTTTACGTGTCTTGCTTCTGACGCTCTTGGAGCTGCCGGTAATGTGTTGGTAGTGCTATTGCCGCTCATGCTTCTCGAAAGAATGCTCAGCTTAATGCTGATATGCAGAAAGAGTTTGCGCAAAATTCGATCCGCTGGCGTGTTGCTGATGCTAAGGCCGCTGGCATTCATCCTCTTTATGCGCTCGGCGCTTCATCTGCTTCTTTTTCGCCTATTCAAGGTTATGGCGGAGATTATGGCATTTCTGATGCCTTTAATACATTTAGCCAGGGCATAGATCGTGCCGCCCAGGCTAAAATGACCCGTGAAGAGAGAGATCGTTTGCAAGCTAATGAAGAGATTAATCAGACTTTTCAGCTTGCAATGATGGATCGTGCCGCCCGTTTAGAAGATTCCAAAATTAATTTGATGGAATCCGAAGTATTGCGTAATAAGATTGCTTTCATGGTTGCGCTTAGGAATGCTTCGCGAGTTCCTTCTATGCCTTCTTTTTCTACTGGTATTGACGGATCTGTTATTTCAGGGCAAGGTGATTCTTATCCGTCTGTTTCTGGTCAAGGTTCTATTATTGATGTTAAACCTTCGGAGAGAGAAGCTAATGCTCCAGGTTCTCCCGGTGCTTCAGCGGCGTCCATTCCTGACCATTCTTTTGTCGCTGCTGGCGATGGTGGCTATGCTATGGTTCGTTCTTCTGATATTGCCGACAGACTTGACGATGATCTCGTCGGTAATATCCTTTGGAATCTTCGCAACTATGGTAATGCTTACTTTGATAATCCTAAATATGCTCCTCCGAAAGCTTGGTTGCCTAAAGGTGCTTCTTATTGGGTTTTTAATTCCGGTCGTGGCGAGTGGTATCCGAATACTCATGGATATGGTTATAATGCTAATCCCTTTTCCTCGGTGAAATTTGATTTTTTTGATCGTTTTTTTAACTTTTGATTGTTTTATAAACAATGTATGTATTTGGTTTTCATAATGCCCATTATGGGACAAACTTTCAATAAACCCTTTAGTCCTGTGAGATAAGTTCTGTCTTATAAAATCAAGCAGGCGCGTGTGCCGGAAGTTGGCTGATGGAGAGACGAGTTTTTGGAGATAGTTCTGAGTCCCCCATACTTCATGCGATTGCCTTGCCTGACGTGAAGAACGCGCTACTGTCATTATAGTTCTGGAATTTTGCGACGCCTGTGACAGCAGAGCAAGGATATTCGGGGAAAGTTCTGAAGGTTCAGAAGCTTTTGCCCCTGCCCTCACGGAAGGACAACAGCACGCCATGCCGCAAAATCAGCGCGAGCGCGAGCGGCCATTTCCGCCTTGCGATTTTTTTTTCTGGGACGTTCCGCGAGTTCAGGCATGAGACCAAAGTGAATGTTGGATGGCGTAAATTGCCTGGACGGCGTACGCAGGTGTTGGAGCAAGGCTCCCAGCGCCGTGGTCGGCGGAGGGGGGGGGAGTTCTCTGTCTTTGGCGCGGAAGGCCAGCAACAAGCCCAGCCAGAGTCCGCAGGCGGCGGATTCCACATAGCCTTCCACACCGGTGATCTGCCCTGCAAGGAAGACATCGGGGCGCACCTTGAGCGAAAGATCGGGAGCCAGGCAGACCGGAGCATCCACATAGGTATTTCGGTGTACGCTTCCAAGGCGCAGGAACTCTGCATGGGCCAACCCCGGCACGAGGCGAAAAACTCGTTCTTGGGCGGCATAGGTCATCTTTGTCTGGCAACCCACAAGATTAAAGGAAGTTCGTTCCGCGTTTTCAGCTCTGAGCTGGAGTAAGGCGTAGGGACGACAACCCGTGCGAGGATCGGTAAAGCCCACGGGCTTGAGCGGTCCGAAGGCGAGAGTGCGCTCGCCGCGATCGGCCAAGGCTTCTATGGGCATACATCCCTCGAAGTGTATTTCCTTTTCAAATTCGCGGGTCGGAACACGTTCCGCCGTGAGCAGAGACTCGTAAAAAACGTGGTATTCCGCGCGAGTCATGGGACAGTTGAGATAGTCGCCGTACTCATGGGCGTCTGCGACCATCATGTTTTCTTTGGACGAGGATAAAAAGGGGACGTTGTCCGAACAGGGCGGAGGGGTATTGTTGCCGTATCGGGAACCGCAGAAGGCTATGCTCATGTCCACGGAATCCGCGCGTACAATTGGGGCGATGGCGTCATAAAAATAGAGCCGCCTGGAGTCCCCGTTTTGAGAAAGGAGTTCGGTCAACGAGTCCGTGAGGTTTTCTGAGGCCAGGGGACCCGCGGCAACGACAACGACCTTGCCTTTCAGTTCCGGTGCGTCAAGGCTGGGAATTTGGCGACGTACAAGTGTCACGGCGGCTTCCTCTTCCACACGGGAAGTGAGCAGACTGCTGAAGCGTACGCGATCCACGGCCAGAGCTTTTCCGGCGGGCACGCGCACGCGATCCGCCGTAGCCACGACTTCACTCCCCAAGGCGCGCATTTCCTGCTTGAGCAGACCTACGCCGGAGCTTTCGGCATCGTCGGAACGGAAGGAATTCGAACAAACAAGTTCGCCAAGATCCTGGCTTGTGTGGGCAGGAGAAAAGACTTCAGGCTTCTGTTCGAAAAGCGTGCATGGAATGCCTGCCCGGGCCAGGGCCAGAGCGCATTCGCATCCGGCCAATCCGCCGCCGATGATCACGATATCCTGCATGAAAACTCCCGTTTTTACTTGGCATCGCCCCCAAAAAACAATGTCAGTATACAGAAAAACCCCTTCAAAGTCATCAGCAAGAGGGGTTTCCTTCGAAACGCGTTTGGCGCGCTTTTTCTCCGTAACATTGAAGAGTGATAAATTTTTTCAATGAACGTTTATCATGGACGAAGGGATACACTCGTACCTCTGAGGGAGTAACTTTTTTGATGATTTCCTGAAAAATTCGCTTTGCACTTCCGACAGTTGAAGCGTGAATTTCATTGGAAATGTGAATGTCTCGCGCTTAATATTGACTTTAACTAAACAGAAGACCATTAATAAAAATACAGGCAAGAAGGAGTTCTAACTATGCTTAATCGTATGTTTTCCATGAACAGAGAACAGTTCAGAAGTCTTGCAAAAGTCACGAATCTTGCATTTCTGCCGGTAAGCCCAATGGAAGCCCACGGTCCGCATCTACCGTTGAGTACGGACGTACTGACCGCCTGCCAGATGTCTGAGGATGCCGCAAGAAAACTTCAGGCAGAAGGTATGGAAGCGCTAATCGCTTCGCCCATTAATTATTGCCTGGCTGACGCCGCGAGTTGTTTTCCCGGCACAACGACAATCCGTGCGGAAACACTTGCGGCGATAGTCGAAGACGTCTGCACGGCGTTTGCGCGCCAGGGCTTCAAAAAAATTATGCTCATCAGCGGTCACGCGGAAGGGCCAAGTATTGATGCCATTCTACAGGGCGCCAATAATGTAAAGAGGATATCTCCAGACTTTACTTATCATTTTTCGGAGTTCTTCACAAAGGGACTTCCGTTGACTTTTCATGTATGCAAAGGAGAACACCCTGAATGGGATATCCACGCGGGCGAGATTGAAACTTCACAGATTTTGTACATCCGCCCTGAGTTGGTAGATATGGAAATTCTAAAGACACTTGAACCGAATTATGCTGCAAAGCATTTTTTTGAAAAATGGGAAGCTGGTATTAATAATTTTATTGACCTTGGCGCTCCAAATGCCTATTTTGGAGATCCTGCATCGGCAACAGCGGAGACAGGACGCAAAATTTTCGATATTATATCGGACTTTATTGTTCAGGAAGTAAAGGATAATTTACTTTCAAAGAATGACAACACAACTGATAAAGGTTCATGACAAGAAAATACAAATCAGTCAAATACCTGTATCAGAAAGGATTATTTCTTTATCCATAAAATTCTTATAAATTGAAATAATTCTTTTCTGAAAGATGTTAGTCAAGATCAAAAATATATACTGTTTTTGTACGAGTTACCCAGATTTCATGGGAAATTACTTGCTATGGCAAGGAGAGGAGGTTTAAAAGTTAGAACGGAATAATGCGTTACAGCGGAAATGCCGGACTGGTCGATTTAGGAGAATCAAAAGTTTCATCCGCTGTTCAGAAATCCAGTACATCTGCCAGGCAGTATTCCCGATTTTTTGAGTGAGAGAAATTGTAACAAATTCTAATCATTGAAAAGGTGATGTTCCAGGACGGATAGGCGCTTGACAGAATACGTATGTGGTTTTTATGAAGTAAATAAGAATTTGCGATGATAGAGCAGTTTGACAGAAATTTTGTCAGACTGCTCATTGCCCATACTTGGGTAGTCGCGCCAAAGCGAGTGAAAAATTTTATTTTTTACAAGGCCCAAGCGCGAATGACTTGGCAGAAACTGTAAAGTTTTCGCTGAAGGATTCTGAAGACGGGCGTATCTTCCGTTTTTCTTTTTAAACTCAAACTCTGTGGAGAATCGTATGTCCATTGCCTTGGAAAAACAACGTACCTACGCGCTTGTGGGGACAAGCGGCTGTGGGAAAACCTCGCTGGCGGAACTGCTGTTGTTTCAATCGGGAGCGCTCAATCGCTTAGGCTCGATAGAAGAGGGCACCACGGCTCTGGACTACGAACCCGAGGAAATCAAACGTTGCGGCTCCATTCAGCCCGGTTTTGCCGTGTTTGACTGGAAGGGATACCGTCATAACCTCATTGACATCCCTGGCGATGCCAACTTCTCCGGAGACATGGATTGGCTCCTTACCGCTGTGGACAGCGTTGTTCTGGTTCTTGATGCTGTGGACGGCGTACGTCCGCAACTCCGCCGTATGTGGAAAAGCGTCAAGGAAGCCGGTCTGCCCACACTCGCCTTCATTACCAAGATGGACAGGGATCGGGCCAACTTTGACGCAGCGCTGAACAGCCTGACCTCGCACCTTGGCATCCGCCCTGTGGTTTTGTCTATTCCCATCCTTGAAAACGGCGAATTCATAGGCCTGGTGGACGTGTTTTCCGGAAAGGCGGAACGCTTCAAGGGTGACAGTAGCGAAACCGAAGAGATCCCCATCCCCGCTGAACTCGAAGACGAGGTCACACTCCTTCGCGACACCTCCGTGGAAAATATCGCCGCTTCCGATGAAGAACTTATGGAGCGCTATCTGGAAGAAGGTTCTCTTTCTCACGAAGACATCACCCTCGGCCTGCGCAAGGGCGTACTCTCCGGCGAAGTCGTGGTGGTTCTGCCCGGTTCCGCCGTCACAAAGAAGGGGGGGCGGCGCCTTCTGACTCACGTCAATTCTCTTCTGGCCTCTCCCCTGGATCGTCCTGTCATTGTCGGCAAGGATGGCTCCGAACGCGGCGCTGATCCGGAAGCTCCGGTCTCCTGTGTGGTCTTCCGTTCTCTGAACGATGCCTTCTCCGGCCAGGTGAATATGCTCCGCGTTCTTTCGGGCACAATTTCCAGTGATTCCGCGCTCAAAAATATGCGCACCGGAGAAATGGAACGAATGGGTTCCCTCCTCTATGTCACGGGCAAAACGCAGACGCCCTGCAAGGATATCCTCGGTCCGGGATCCATTGTTGGCGTGACAAAACTAAAAGGAACGCGCACGGGCGACACACTGTGCGATGACAAGGCGCCCTTCGAGTTGGAACTGCCCGGCCTGCCTCCGCAACTTATCAGCTATGCCCTTGCCCCCAGGCAGAAGGGCGATGAAGACAAGGTTTATGCCGCCGTGCAAAAATTACTTGATGAAGACGTCACCCTGAAGCTTGCTCGTGATGAGGAATCCTCCGATATCCTTCTTTCCGGCATGGGTCAGTTGCACATTGAGATCTCCGTGGAGAAAGCGCGCAGACGCTCCAAGGTGGATATCGTCCTCAAAACGCCCAAAGTTCCCTACCGTGAAACCGTACGCGGCAAAGTGCAGGTTCAAGGACGGCACAAGAAGCAGTCGGGCGGGCGCGGTCAGTTTGGCGACTGCTGGATTGAAATGGAAGGCTCTCCCCGCGGCTCCGGCTATGTTTTTGAAGACGGCATCGTGGGCGGTGTCATCCCGCGCCAGTACATCCCCGCCATCGACAAGGGCATTCAGGAAAGCGCGGCCCGTGGTTATCTTGCCGGATACCCCGTGGTGGACTTTAAGGTACGCGTCTACGACGGTTCCTATCACCCTGTGGATTCTTCGGAAATGGCCTTCAAAATGGCCGGTTCCATTGCCTTCAAGGCGGCTATGTCTCAGCTCAAGGTGATACTCCTTGAACCCATCGTGCAGATGACCGTGACCATTCCCGATGAATATATGGGCGATGTCATTGGTGATCTTTCCTCCCGCCGCGGCAAGGTTCTAGGTTCCGACTCCCAGGGTGGTCTCACGGAACTCAAGGCCAATGTGCCCATGAGTGAAGTACTCCGCTATGCCCCGGATCTGCGCAGTATGACAGGAGGTCAGGGCGTGTTTACCATGGAATTTGATCACTACGAAGAAGCGCCACAGCCTGTGGTTGATAAGGTTGTGGCCGCGCATCAGGCCGCCAGGGAAGCGGAGTAAAAACCATCCCCGAGTTCTTTTCTCAAGCACAAAATTAAGACTGGCGCACTCAGAGTTCTTCTTTGTGCGCCAGTTTTTTTTATTAGGAAGACGGCGGAACGCAAAGAGAAGGAACCGCGTCATGCCGTGATTTTTTAGTTTTCTGGGTCATGGCCAGAATGCGCCGAAAGGCCGCTTCTTCCACCGGCTGTACGGAGAGTCGACTCCCGCGCTTGAGCAATTCCATGCCGTCAAGCTCAGGTTGCCTGCGAAGCTCAGCAAGCGTGACAGGAGTGTTAAAACTGCGGACAAGTTTTACGTCCACCATGAACCAGCGTGGATCTTCAGGCGTTGCCCTTGGATCATAATGGCGGCTTTCTGAATCTTGTGCCGTGTGGTCGGGGTAGGCCTCACACACTACTTCCACAAGCGCGACAATTTCCGGTTTTTTCCCACTATGATAGAAGAAGCCGAGATCTCCCAACTTCATGGCTTGTAGAAGATTGCGCGCTTGATAATTGCGCACCCCGTCCCACGAAGTGGTGGCGTTTGGAGAAAAGATGAGGTCGTCCAGCGAAAAACAGGCTGGTTCGGTTTTGAACAGCCAATAGCGCATATTTGCTCCTCCAGGGGAAACGTTGTATCTTGTCAAAGTATAAAGGGAATGCGGTTTGAAGACAATCTATCGCCGACGATTTGCCAAAGAGAGCCGAAAAATAAACATTAAAATAAATGATTCTAAATAGTTAAAATAGATCCATTGACAGCTCCAGCTGTCCGTGTTATGCAGTATATTTAGCGGCATTTTTGACGCGTATGCGATACCAAGGGTGGCACTATGCGTACGGATCCCATGGAGAACATGGTCTTTCAACTGGACAACGGGGCGAGGTTCGAGTTTTTGGGTCGCCTCTTTTCCGAGGCCGTGTGGTGCGATGAAGACAGCGGCACGGTTTCCCATCATAAACTTTATGTGACGGAAAACTGGGATCAGGTTTACGTCATCCAGAAGGAATCCCGAGACATAGAAAACTGCCGTGCCTACAGAGTAACCGTTCGCGGTGAAGAATGTGAGATTTTTGACGGCATGGCCCGCATGAATATACCCATTGATCTCCTTATGCTGGGGCTGAAGGCCATGTGCGGAGCGGAGGGTATGGCTCTGGAACAGGCCGAAGAGATGTTGCGGGCAGCAAGCCGCTGAATCTCTCCCTTGGAAGTTTTCCTTATGAGAGACAAAAGACGGCAGGAAGAAGTATGACATTACACGGTTTCAACTTGGTTCGGGAAGCCACGATGCGTGAAGCAGGCGGCCAGGTTCGCCTGTGGCGGCACGATGTCACGGGTGCGGAACTTCTCTCCGTATGCAATAGCGATGAAAACAAGACTTTTGGCGTAAACTTTCGCACGCCGCCCAGGGATTCCACAGGCGTAGCACACATTCTGGAGCATTCCGTCCTGTGCGGATCCGAAAAATATCCGGTGAAGGAACCTTTTGTTGAACTGCTCAAAAGTTCGCTCCAGACCTTTCTGAACGCGCTCACCTTCCCCGACAAGACATGCTTTCCCGTGGCCAGTTGCAATCTTCAGGATTTTTACCACCTGATAGACGTCTATATTGATGCCGTGTTCCACCCGCGCATAGACGAAAACGTGTTGCGGCAGGAGGGTTGGCATATCGAGGCGGACGCGCCGGATGGCCAATGGGAATACAAGGGCGTGGTGTACAACGAAATGAAGGGCGTCTATTCTTCACCGGATTCCGTACTCATGGAAGCCTGCCAGCACGCCATCTTCCCTGATACGATCTATAGCCTGGATTCCGGCGGCGACCCTGCCGTCATCCCCAGCCTCACCTTTGAGGCGTTCCGTAATTTTCACGCAACGTATTATCACCCTTCCAATGCTCGATTCTTTTTTTGGGGAGATGACCCGGAAGACGTCCGCCTGGCACTGCTGGAAAAAGCGTTGTCACCGTACAAGCGTCGCGAAGTCGCGTCGGAAGTTCCGCTTCAGCCCCGCCTGTCCGCCCCGCGGCGGGTGGAAAAATACTATGCGGCCTCTGGCAAAACGGGGGAAAACAAGGCGCACATTGCCGTCAACTGGCTACTCTGCGAATCCCGCGAAACAGAGATATTGTTCGAGCTGAATATGCTGGAACACATTGTTGCCGGATTGCCGGGTTCCCCGTTGCGCAAGGCGCTTATGGATTCCGGGCTGGGCGAGGATATCGCGGGTTGCGGTCTGGAAAGTGAATTGCGCCAGGCGTATTTTTCCATGGGATTGCGCTCCGTTGACCCCGCCCGCGCTTCTAGGGTGGAAAGCCTCATGCTGGATACGCTTTCCGCGTTGGCGGAACAGGGCGTTCCCGCTCCGGCTGTTGACGCCGCGCTTAACTCCCTGGAATTCATGTTGCGCGAAAACAATACAGGTTCTTTCCCGCGCGGCCTGACCGCCATGTTCCGCAGTCTTTCCGAATGGCTCTATGAAGGCGACCCCTTTGCCCCTCTGGCCTGGGAAAAGCCCCTTGCCTCCATCAAACGCCGCCTGGCAGCGGGAGAGCCGGTTTTCGAGAAGGCCATAAAACACTGGTTCCTCAATAACCCTCACCGCGTGACGGTAACACTTCTGCCCGACACCGAACTTGCCGCGCGTTGCAAAAAGGAAGAGGCGGATCGTCTTGAAGTCCTGCGACAAAGCATGAACAACGCCGGTCGTGAAAGGGTGACGCAAGAAACTGCCGCTTTGCACGCTGCCCAAGAGCGTCCGGACAGCCCCGAAGCGCTGAACACCATACCCAGCCTGTGCAAGGAAGACCTGCCCGAAAAGAATCTGCCCCTTCCCCGGGAAGTGCGCAACTGCGACGGCATTCCCCTGCTTTCTCACGAACTTGATACCACGGGCATCCTTTACGCATGCCTGGCACTCGATCTCTCGGTTGTACCCACTAGACTGCTGCCGCTTGTGCCGCTCTATGCCCGCGCCCTCACGGAACTGGGCACCCGACGCCGCAACTATGTGGAGCTGGGCTTTGAAATTTCGGCGCATACCGGGAGCCTGAACGCCGCTCCCTTTATCCTTGCACACCGCAAAGACGCCTCGCCTGTGCGCTACCTCTTTCTGACCGGAAAATGCACCGCCGACAAAGTGGAACGCATGGCCGCGCTTATGGAGGAAGTTCTGCGGGAACCAGATTTCGACAATCAGGAGCGCTTTGTCCAGATGGTGCTGGAAGAAAAGGCCGACATGGAGCAGTCCATGGCGCCTACGGGACACGCCTTCGTGAGTACGCGCCTCGCCGGTCGCCTTTCGGAAGTGGGCCGTCTTGCCGAAGAGCTGAACGGCGTTTCCGCACTCTTCTTCTTGCGGGAACTTAGCCGCCGTGTGGAAGAAGACTGGCCCGGCGTGGTCGCCGATCTTTCCGAACTCCATGCTCTGATAGCGCGGCGTGATGGCGCGATTCTCGACAGAACAGCGGATTCTTCCCTCCTTGTAGCTTCTGAACCTGTTTTGCTTGCCCTGGCGCAGGGATTGCCCTCCCGCCCGTTCGCGCCTGAAAAACTGAAACTGCCCGCGCTACCCGGGGCGGAACTTTTGAGCATTCCGGCGCAGGTGAACTTTGTAGGGCTTGGTTTGAGCCTTGCGGGTACTGGCTATCGACATCACGGTTCTCTGGCCGTTATCATGCGCCACTTGCGCATGGGTTATCTCTGGGACAGGGTGCGCGTACAAGGCGGTGCCTACGGCTGTTCCGCCCGTTGTAGCCACATCACCGGCGCTTTCACCTTTACTTCCTACCGCGACCCCAATGTTGAGAAAACGCTTGCCATCTATCGAGCAACGGCGGATTATCTGGGAAATCTTTCGCTTTCCGAAACGGAAATCACTCGCGCCGTGGTGGGCGCCATCGGCGATATGGACGTTTATATGCTCCCGGGCGCAAAGGGCGCAGCATCCTTCAGCCGTTGGCTCGCCGGTGAAAACAAAGAAGAACGGCAACGCATTCGTGAGGAGCTTTTGAGTACACGATTGGCCGATTTCCATGACTTTGCCCCCTTCCTCGCCCGTGGTCTTGAACATAGCGTTCCCTGCGTGATGGGCAACGCGGACGCCGCCGCCCTGGCACAGAAGGAAGGCTGGGTCGTCACCCCCGTACTCTAGACATGGGGATTCAAGAAGGCTATGCGTATGCAAGAGAAGAAAACAACCCGCGGAACCATGCTGATAAGCACCGCGCTTATTTTGTGCGCGGTCAGCTTTGCCGCTGGCTTTATGGGTGGTTCGCTGACGGCGAAACATGGTGCCGAGATTTCTGCTTCCCTCTTGCCTCAGCAGGAGGTTCCCATACAGGAACAATCTCCTGAGGCGGAAATAAAGGCTCTTCGGGAGGCGGCGCTGGCCACACCCACGCAGACATCGGCATGGATACGCTTGGGAAACGCTTGCTATGATTCCGGCGATCCGGACGGCGCCATCGAAGCCTATGAAGAGGCGTTGAAACTGGAACCGGGCAATGCCGATGTGATAACAGACATGGGTTCCATGTACCGTATGAAAGGGCAGGCGGATCGTGCCGTGGCATGCTATGACAAGGCGATCGCCATCCAACCCGGACACAGCAATGCCATCTTTAACAAGGGCACGGTTCTTATGATTGACAAGGAATCTCCAGCCGCGGCCCTGGACTTCTGGAGGAGTGTTCTCAAGCGCGAACCCAATCTTACCCTGAATACTGGCAGGACTCTCGCGAAGACTCTTCCCATACACCTTATTCAAGGCGGAATACAACTGGAAGAGAACGGACACCCTGAGGCTGCTCTGGAAGCCTACGCCGGAGCAATGGAAACCGATCCCGCCAACGTGAATGCCGTCATTCTCCGGGCTGAACTCTTAGAACGACTGGGCCTGGGAGGCGAGGCTGTACTCCTGTGGCATCGGGTTCTGGAGCTGGATCCAACGGCCGTGGACGAGCAGGGCAAGCCGGCGCGAAGCCATATTGAAAAGGAATGACGCGGTATTCCCATGATTTCCTGCCGTATGTTTTTCTGCCGAAATCTGGCCTTGCTACTGGCGCTTGTCCTTCAGGTCTCCCTTTCACGGGCGGAAGATGAGGCTCCGCAGACGGACTTCACGCCCGTGATAGAACTCCCCGCGCCCGCACTGGAAAGTATCCGTGCGGAAATTCCCCCGGCCAGACCAGCAATGCTTCGGGAACAGGAAGCTCTCCCGGCCTCTGCAAAACCGGTCGCGCTGACCATGCTTCTAGACGAAACAGGTCTGCTGGACATAAAGAGTATTCAGGAACACCGTTCGGAATTTGTGCCGTTGCAAACGCTCAATCTGCGTCGTTCCGGAGCCTTGTGGCTCGCGCTCTCCCTGGCGGATGCGGCGCCGTTTTTTTCAAATTTCTGGCTGGACTTAGGCCTTCAGATACCCAGGGGGACAAAGGCGTGGGAAGTGTCCGGCGGAGACGAGCAGGCTCTTGAACCTGCCCTTCCCGGTCTGTACCTGCTCCGGAACACAAACGGGAACGCTGAGGTGTTCATCCGTCTTGGCGACCTACCAGGGCTGTGGTTTCAACCCATGTTGCGACCTCTGAAAGATTTTGGCGACTCTCCCGAACGCATCGCGCACGGATCTCTCCTTACGGCTCTTGCCCTGCTCAGTGTTTTTTGTCTGCTTCTTAGCATAACAGGACAAAAAGAAAGCTTCTGGACGGCCATTCTTGCCACAGCCACGCTGTTACAGACGGCATGGGGGGCGCCGGTCATCGCTTCCGGACAAACGGCGATGGGCATTCTCCCCGGCGTACTGGCGACCGGCGTGGCGCTGGTCATGCTCCCGCACCAGGGGCGCACGCTCATGAACACGCATCGCACCTCGCCGTTTCTGGACATTATTTTTCTCCTTCTTGCCCTGTGCGGAGCCTGCGTGTCCGCCTTGCCTCTTCTTCCTGGCTGGAGATTTACAGCGCGCTTTCTCCCTCTGTGGCCTGTCATGGGTGCCCTTTGTCTCATTCCGGCATTCCTTCTTCTATTGCGAGGCGTCCGGGGTAGCGTATCTTTTGTTCTGGCTTGTCTTTTCTTTGGCGGCGGCGTCGCCGTGGCGCTCTTCGGCCTGTTCCACGGCGCCAAAGAAGCCCTTTGGGAACAGGCGTTGCCCTGCGGCACGGTACTTGGCATACTCTGCCTTTTGTTCTCCACGCCCCACCGTATAGACACGACGGACAAAGGCAGAACAACGAATTTGCCCACTCTCGAACTTTCTCCCCTGGAAGAAACGGAGAAAAAAAATTCCGCTTCCGCAAAAGAAGCAGAGGCCGCGCTGCGCGAACTTGCCGGGGAGCTTCTTGCTGAATCCTGCCAGCTGAATCAGGCATTGGGCCGCATTGACGCCAGTCCGGAAACGGTAGATGTCATGACGCACGCCGATGGCATGGTGGCCGTGTCCCGTCGCATGATGGAGGTCGCGGGGGGAAAATTGCTCTCTTCCGCACTGCCCCCCCACTCTGAGCAGAATTTCGACCTGCGCGAAGTTATACAGCGCGTTTTTGCTTCCGTTGCCGATGAAGCCGACAGCAAGGGGCTTGGGCTTGCGTGGTATGTGGCCCCGCACCTGAAGCGGAATTACCGCGGCGACAGCGTCCGTCTAACAACGTTTCTCTCCCTCCTGCTCAGGGATGCGGTGCGTTCATCGAAGCACGGCGCCGTGAGACTGGAAGTGCGCCGTTCTCCGACCAGCACGCATCCCGGACATCTTCTGTTCACGGTCAGCGACAATGGAGAAGGTCGCCCGCCTCACGGAAGGAACAGCCTGCTCCTTTCCGGGGTTTGGGAATTGGCGACGGAATGCGGTGGCGATTTTTTTGTGGACGTCGCATCACAGGGCATGGATCTTTCCTTCAGCATGGAATTTACCCCTCTGGACGCAGGGAGACCCGCAGTGCGGGAAAGCTCCTTCAAGGACTCTTCTGCCTTTCCCTGCCCGGACGGACGCCTTGTCATTCTCTCCGCGGCGGATGGGCTGTGCCGTCAACTCTGTGCCCACTATCTTGACGGACTGGGCTACCGCCTTCGGGAAGCCCGCGATGGGAGCGAGACCTTACTGCTCTACACCTCGTCCCCGGCTGGGCTTCTTCTTTTTGACGGGTCACTGGGAGAAGAGGACATGGCCCGAACTTTAGCCTCTATCCGCATATTTGAAGGAGAACATTCCCTGCCTGCCGCGCCCTTCCTGCTTCTGGCAAGGAACGAAGAACAGGCGGAGCGAATGACCAAGGCCGGATTTGAAGAAGCGCTTATGCAACCCGTGTTGCGCAAGGACTTGCGCCTTCTCGCGGAATGGCTCATTTCCGGAAGACGCTCTTCCCGCCCCACGACACAGCGTATTTCTCCGTCAGGTACCGGCACGGTTCAGCCGCGTCGAGCAAGCCTGTTCATCAGCCGCTCAGACACAGCTTCTCGTGAACGGGGAGTACAGAGTACGCCTGTGGAACTCCGAAGAGAAAACATAGTCTTTACAGGAGGCGAAGTGCTGGATCTGGAAGGGGATCAAATCGTAGCGGAAGCGAGTGACATTCGGGAATTGACGGAAAAGGAAGTCCTCTCCACTGCGCCTTCGACTTTGGCCCACGCGCAGGAAGAGCGTTAGCGCGGCACGAGAAAGCTTTATCAGTCTGCTCTTAGAGAATCCTTTTACACAGGGAGGAAAGACATGGAATTTTCAGAACTCATCAAAATTCGCTACTCCTGCAAAAAATTTGACAGCCGTCAGGTTGAAGCGTCAAAACTTAACGCCATTCTGGAAGCGGGCCGTATGGCGCCAACGGCCAAAAACCTTCAGGAACAGCGGATTTATGTACTTCAGTCCGAAGCGGATCTTGCCAAGATCGACAGGCTTACTCCCTGTCGGTACGGCGCGCCAACCGTTTTAGTGGTAGCCTTTGACGCGGGAAACGTTTTTACCTACCCGGGCGGGAAGCGGAATTCCGGTGTGGAGGATGCCTCCATTGTAGCCACGCACATGATGCTAGCCGCAGCTAACGAAGGCGTGGACAGTTGCTGGCTCAATTTTTTCAATCCGGACGATGCAGCCAAAGAACTAGGTCTGCCAGAAAACGAAGAAATTTTGATGCTTCTGGATTTAGGCTACGCGGCTCAAGGGAGTGGACCCCTCCCCAACCATCATAAGCGGAAGGCGTTGACTGAAACCGTCACCTATTTGTAATTTGCAAGAAAAACAGGGCGTTGGTGGACTGTTTTTTCACTCCGTCGGGTTGCCTTAACTCTTGCAATTTTAAAGGAATTTTCATAGGCTTTTTCATGGAGTTGTCCGCCGGACAAGCTCCAAAAGGCATGGTGTCGGTTAACACCGCAAACGAAGGAGGCAAGTATGCCCAAGCTGCAAAAGATACTCTGCGCTCTCGACCTTTCCGAGCACAGCAAAACGGTAGCCGCATACGCCGTTACTCTTGCCAAGACTCTTGGCGCCAGTATTGTTGCCGTATACGCGGCTCCCACGTTGACGCAGTACACGGGCTTCCATGTACCGCCCAATACCATTGACAGTTTTGTTGGCGAGATCGTTTCCGGAGCAGAAAAGGCCATGGATCAGTTTGTGGCCGAAAACTTCGAAGGCGTTGAGACAAAGGGCAGGGTCGTAGTCGGTTACGCTGCGGAAGAGATACTCAACATCGCACAGCACGAAGGCGCGGATATGATCGTCATGGGTACCCATGGCCGCAAGGGCATTGATCGCATTCTTTTTGGATCCGTGGCCGAAAAGGTTGTCATGAATTCACCCCTGCCGGTTCTGACCATCCGTCCTTCCCAAGGCTACAAGGGCGGATCCGCCTACAAGGATTAGCGCAGGGCGCCAGAGCTTTACCGGGCTTTTTTTCCCAGTATTTTCCGGGACGGAAAGCCCTTTTTTCCTCTTCAATAAAGGTGTGCTATGTCTTTTCATTCCTTTCTGGATCTTCGCCCTGAAGTGGAGGCTTTCGAGCCTTACGAACCTGGCCTCAGCATTTCGGAAATAGCCGAACGCTATGGCCTGAAGCGGGTTATCAAGATGGCCAGCAATGAAAATCCTCTGGGCACCTCTCCTGCCGCCCGCAAGGCCATAGTTGACCACGCCGACGAAGTGTTCCGCTACCCGCAGTCCGGCAATCCCCGTCTGGTGAAAGCTCTGGCCGCGGCTTACCACGTGAGTCCGAAAGCGGTCTTTGTGGGCAACGGCTCCGATGAACTCATCGATCTCCTTTTCCGCGTCCGCGCCATCCCCGGCGTACACAACGCTGTTGCCTTTCGCCCCTGCTTCGGGCTTTACCCCACACAGGCGCGCATGGCTGGCGTGGAACTGCGCCAGGCCCCTCTGCGTGAGGATTTCTCCTTTGATTTTGAAGCCCTGCTTGCCCTTACTGACGAAAATACCACCCTGGCCTTTGTGACCTCGCCGGACAACCCTTCCGGACGGGTGGCTTCCCCCGCTGAACTTAAAGCCCTCTCACGCGCCCTGCCCCCGGCTTGCCTTTTGATTGTGGATGAAGCGTATACGGAATTTGCCGGGCCGGAACATTCTCTACTGGGCCAGCTTCAGGATGTTCCCAACGTGGCGCTCATGCGTACCTTTTCCAAAATATACGGACTGGCAGGCCAACGCATCGGCTACGGCATACTGCCGGAACGCATCGCCGACTACCTCTGGCGCGTGCGTCTGCCCTTCTCGCTCAATGTTTTGGCGGAGGAAGCCGCTCTTGCCGCGCTGAACGACACAAAATTCCGCGAAGAGACACTTTCTCTGGTGCGCCGCGGGCGTGAATACCTCACCCGCGAACTTCGCGCCATGGGTTGCGACGTGATACCCAGCATGTCCAATTTCCTCATGTTCCGACCGCCTGCCGGAGGCGCGGACGCCGCCGCTGTACATGCCGGGCTTTTGCGTTGCGGCATCATCATCCGTGCCCTCAAGAGTTATCACCTGCCGGAATGGTTGCGCGTGAGCATGGGTACAGATGAAGAGAACGCTCTCTTCCTTCAGAAACTCCGCGAAATTCTGAACGGCGTTCACAGGAACGCACCTCTCATAGTCACCATAGACGGTCCGGCCGGCGTGGGCAAAAGCACGATAGCTCGCCGCCTGGCTGCGGAACTGGGCGTTCCCTATTTAGATACCGGGGCTATGTATCGTGTGCTTGGCCTGCGCCTTGGCGCCGAAGCCGCGGACATGAACGAGGAGGAACTACGCGTACGTTGTCACGAGTGCCGCTTTTCTCTGAAAGATTGCGGGGCAGGTTCAGCGCTCTGCTGCAACGGCGAGCCAGTGGGCAAAGAAATCCGCACCGAGAGGGCGGGTCGCCTGGCTTCGCTGGTGGCGCGTCTGCCCGTATTGCGAGAAGAACTGCAAAGAGCGCAACGTGAGATCGGCGCCTCGTCTCCCTTGGTGGCCGAAGGCAGGGACATGGGTACTTGCGTCTTTCCTTTGGCTCGTCACAAATTTTTTCTGGATGCACGCCCTGAAATCCGCGCGCGGCGGCGCTACCAGGAGCTGGAAGCAGCGGGCAGGTTGAACGGAAAAACGGAAGAAGATATACTAAAGGCCATACAGGAGCGCGACCGACAGGACAGAACCCGCGTCGCAGACCCCTTGCGCCCGGCTGAAGATGCTGTGCTTGTGGATACTTCCGACCTTGATCCGTCCGGTGTACTCAAGGCGCTCCTCGACGCCTTGACCCAAAAGCCAGGCACGCCTCATGAAGCACGACTTTCCTGAAATTTACCCTTTGCCCTGAAAGACTCGGTCATGTTCCGTGAAGAGACTCTGACTACGGGTTGCAAGATCAACCTCTTCCTCTTTATCACAGGCAGGCGGAGCGATGGCTACCACGAGATTTTCACTCTTTTCGCGCGCATTCCCGAGCCTCGCGATACGCTCATAATCCGCCCCGCACATCGGGAGACCGGGCTTTGCGTACATTGCCTTGAGCCGGACATAGACCCTTTGCACAACACACTTACCAATGCCGCGGAACTCTATGCCGACGCCACGGGCTTTTCCCCGGCGGTGGATGTGGAACTTTTCAAGGGTATACCGCATGGAGCCGGTCTGGGCGGCGGCAGCGCCGATGCCGCGGTTGTTCTGAAATGGCTTGAAGGCAAGGCTCCGCGCCCGTTGGGGGGAAAAAAACTCCTTTCTCTTGCCGCCCGCGTTGGGGCCGATGTTCCGTTCTTCCTCAAAAGTAGCACTTGCTTTGGCGAAGGTACGGGCGATATTCTCACTCCGACAAGTCTCGCACTTGAGGGCTGGTATGGCCTGATAGTCTGCCCTTCCCTCCGCGTGAGTACTCCTTGGGCATACGCGGCCTGGGATAGAGAAAAACACGCATTTTTCTTGACAGAAGAAAGGAAGACGTATAAAAAAAATCGTTCGAGTTGCCAGAACCTTTATGGCAGAAATGACTTTGAAGCCGTGGTATTCGCCGCGCACCCGGAACTAAGGGCGTTAAAAATGCAATTAATCCGGACGGGCGCCGATTTCGCGGGAATGAGCGGGAGCGGTTCGGCACTGTTCGGTCTCTTCCGCAACAGGGCGACGGCTTTCCATGCCGCAGTCGTTATGGGACAGGAAAACGGCGTACAGTTGCTTTCCGGGCCTTTTCTTTTTTGAAGCCATTTGCCGTGCTTGTTCAATGGGGTGTAGCCAAGTGGTAAGGCAGCGGGTTTTGGTTCCGCGATGCGAAGGTTCAAACCCTTCCGCCCCAGCCATTTTTGGGTTCCGTTATTGCCTGGAGTCCTGACAGCGCCGCGCGGTTTGCGCTTCAGGCAATGTTCGTATCCCGAAATATTTTAGCGAGAAAGGCGTGCTTCTATGTACGGAGATTTGAAAATCCTTACCGGGACGGCAAATCCTCAGCTGGCCATGGATATTTGCGACCATCTTGGATGCTCTCTTACTCCCGCCCTGTGTACCACCTTCAGCGATGGCGAACTTCGTGTGGAGATTGGCGCCAGCGTGCGCGGTCACGATGTGTTTGTCATCCAGTCTACCTGCGCTCCCACCAACAAATCTCTCATGGAGTTGTGCCTTATTTTGGATGCACTGAAGCGTGCCAGCGCCGGACGCATCACCGCTGTGATTCCCTATTTCGGCTACGCCCGGCAAGATCGCAAGGTAACACCCCGTGCACCCATAAGCGCCAAGCTGGTTTCCGATTTCCTCACCGTTGCGGGCGCTCAGCGTGTAGTCACGGTGGATTTGCACGCCGGTCAGATCCAAGGTTTTTTTAACTGTCCTGTTGATAATCTCTATGCCCGCCCTGTACTCCTGAAAAAACTCAGCGCTCTTTCCGGGGATATCGTCATGGTCTCCCCTGATGCCGGAGGCGTGGAACGCGCCCGCGCCTACGCCAAAAAGATGAACGCCACCTTGGCAGTCATAGACAAGCGTCGCGATCGCCCCAACCAGGTGGCCGAAATGCACATCGTTGGCGATGTGAATGGCAAGACCGCCGTCATTGTTGATGACATGATAGACACTGCCGGAACCATCTGCACGGCCGCCAATATCCTGATGGAGGGGGGCGCGAAGGAAGTCTACGCCTGCGTCACGCACGCCGTCCTTTCTGGGCCGGCCTGCGAGCGCCTGATGAACTCCCCCTTCAAGGAAGTCATTATTACAGACACTATCCCCCTTGGAGAACACGCCAACCAGTGCGAAAAGCTCCGCGTGGCTTCCATTGCCGGAGTCCTGGCTAAGAGTATACGCAACATTCACGACGGCTCTTCCGTAAGCGCCCTGTTCTAAGAGGGGCCAGAAGACGATATATTGCGCCGCACACCGTCCAACGGTAGTCGGTCTATTAAGGAGAAAAACATGTCCGAACTGAAAACTCTTCCCGTCCAGAAGCGTACCGCCTTTGGCAAGGGCGTCAACCGCCGTCTCCGCACGAAGAATCTTGTGCCCGGCGTGTATTACACGGCTGATGGAACGAATATTCCCGTACAGATTACCGAATTGCAGCTTGCCAAGATATATGAGCAGGTTGGGCGCACCAATGTCTTTCAGCTGGAGATTGAAGACGAAACTGGCCTCAGGACACTGCACCCCGTCTTTGTATGGGATGTGCAATATGCTCCTATAAAGAAGACTTTCACCCACATAGATTTTCTTGGTGTGGATCTTGATAAGGAAATCAAGGTTAAGGTTCAGGTGGAATACACGGGTACGCCCAAGGGCGTGAAGATGGGTGGCACGCTGGAGACCTATCGCAGTGAAGTGATCCTCTCCGCCAGACCCGAGGCCATGCCCCGCAAGGTCTTGCTCGATGTTACCGGCCTTGAAATTGGCCAGTCTTTGCACGTATCCACCATACCTCTTCCTGAAGGTGTCCGCGCCGTGTATAAATCTGATTTCACCATGGCTTCCGTGTTTATGGAAGGCGCGGAATCCTCCACCGAAGAAGTCGCCAGCTAGCGCCTTTTTCGTTGGAAGCTTTACAAGTTTCCTATCATCTCGTGGGAAAAAATCCACTCGCTCTGTCGCGGGTTTCTCCTGCAGAACGCCGGACAGTTTTCCAAAAAAATTTCTAACTATTCTAAGAGCCTACTCTTTCTGTTTTCTTTCCGCCGGGGCAGAGCCTGTTGCCCCGGCTGATATTTTTTGCCTTCGCAAAAGACGATTTCGTCAGAATTTTTCAGGAGTGGAGACGCGTGGCCACAGTTTCCCTTTCCGCAACAACCATCACGGCGTTGGGTATAGATCCGGGTTCCCACGTTACTGGTTGGGGCGTTGTGCGCGAAGAATCGGGCCATCTTTCCCTCGTGGACTGTGGCGCCTTGCAGGTGAAAGGCGCCATATTTCCGGAGCGCATCGCCTGTATCTACCATAACTTGCACGGCATCATCGAAAAATACCGCCCGGATGAAGCAGGGGTAGAGCAGGTTTTTGCCGCCAAAAATGTGCTTTCCACCATCAAACTGGCACAGGCCAGAGGGGCAGCCATAGCCGCGTGCGCATCCTTCAGTATGCCCGTACTTGACTATGAACCCTCCCTGGTGAAGAAGACGCTTGTGGGCACAGGCCAGGCCAAAAAAGAGCAAGTAGCCTATATGGTGGCTCGTCTTCTGGGAAAGGCGCATTTGGAAGTATCTCTGGATATTACCGATGCACTGGCCGTGGCCGTCTGCCATTTGACTTTACGCCGCTTCCGCAGATGGGAAGAACTAAGTCGACAGGAAGGTTGAACTCACCCGCTTTCTGAACTTCCTTTATGAGAATATTTTGCCATAAACGTTGTCAAACTGCTTCAGGATAAACTCAGCAAAATCTTAAAAAGCGTCTCCCGTACGGCGTTCCGGCTCCCTTTGATTTTCTTGAAAAAGCAATGGGGAAGTTCCCTCAAACGCAAATTCTTCACAAGATAAGGGTACTCTCCGGTCGTCATCGGATGCATCGGACAATCAAACAAGCTTGTTGCGTCTGCCAAAACCGCGGGAAAGAAAAACCGCGCCCCGTTTGGAGCGCGGATGCGACATGGTGTTTTGGGGAAGAAAAATCTACAGACCTCTCTCCCGGATATAGAGGATGAGATCGACAAGACGGCAGGAATAGCCCCATTCGTTGTCGTACCAGCTCACCACCTTGGCGAAGGTACCGTTCTGAACGGTGCAGTATTCGGCATCCACAATGGAGGAACGACTGTCGCCCTTGAAGTCCGAGGAGACCAAGGGCATATCACTCACACCAAGTATGCCCTTGAGGCTCGTTTGGGCGGCTTCGCGCAGGGCGGCCTTCAATGTTTCAGTATCGGTGGATTTCTTCAGGAGGGCGTTAAAGTCCACAGCGGAAACCGTGGGCGTGGGTACGCGAAGGGCGTAGCCTGTGAAGAGACCCTTCAGCGAGGGGATGACTTCGGCCACGGCCTGAGCAGCGCCGGTACTCGTGGGGATGATGTTCAGCCCGGCGGCGCGGGCGCGACGCAGATCCTTGTGGGGCAGGTCGAGAATGCGCTGATCGTTGGTGTAGGAGTGTACCGTGACCATGTTGCCCAGAAGGATACCGAATTTCTGATCTAGCACCTTGACCACAGGGGCAAGGCAGTTGGTGGTGCAGGAGGCGTTGGAAAGAATGTGATGCTTTGCCGGGTCGTACATTTCCTGATTCACGCCCATGACCACGGTGAGATCGGGCTTCTTGGCGGGCGCGCTGATGATGACCTTGCGGGCGCCGCGCTCCAGGTGTACCGCGGCCTGTGGCGCGCTACGAAAGATGCCTGTGGATTCCACCACAATATCCACGCCGAGTTCTTTCCATGGCAGATTGTTCGGGTCGCGTTCAGCAAGGCAGGCTACGTTCCAGCCGCCAACCTTCACGGGCGTGTATTCCACGCCGCCCACAGAGGCCTTTTCTTCTGCGGGCACGGCATCAAAATCCGCAATGCCATAGGTACTGTCGTACTTCAGCAGGTGAAAATTGGTGCGTGCATCCATGAGATCGTTGATGGCCACAATTTCAACATTTTCGCGATGCCTGTCATAGGCGCTACGAAAAATCTGGCGACCGATGCGTCCAAAGCCGTTGATGGCAATTCTGACTTTTTTCATGATTCCTTTCCTTTAGCCCGAGTGGCGGGCTTTTTTGCCGGACGGGCGCAACTCCCCCCCCCTGGGGGGTTAGAGACGGAACAGCCTTTTCCGCCTGGATTGCGCCGCGTACCATCCGATGGCGTACTACTGTCGCGAACGGTGCAAGCATAGCAAAAGAACACGTAAGCGGCAAATTTTTTGTTGCGGGGGAAAATTTAAAAAAAAGGGGGAACAAAACTTGCCAAGACTGCTGAGACGGGCTAGAAATTCTTTTTTGCCCTGTTACCTTTTCCTTCGCGGGAGCGTACGACTTCTTTTCCGTCGTCAACAGAGCTTTGACAATGGCCTTTGTCAACCCGCCCCAGGCGGATGAGGCCAAAAGGAAGCAGACGCATCCAGAGAAGGCGAATTACCGTGAGGAACAACATGCCTCCCCGTGTTTCTTTCCCTTGCGCTTCCGGCGCGGATGTTTCCGTTCTGCCCGATCTGAACGGCGTCGCACCGCCTTCGGTTCTTGTCACCCGCAAGGCCCGTATACAGGACGTGGACGGTATGTCCAACCTTATCAACGAGTTTGCCTCGGCGCGCATCATGCTTGCCCGCGGTCCGCTCTATCTGTACCAGAATATCCAGAATTACCGCGTGGTCACGGTGAGGCGCGGCGGTCAGGAACTGGTGCTGGCCTGTGGCGGCTTGCACGTCCTTTGGGAAGATCTGGCTGAAGTGCGCTCTGTGGCCGTCCATCCAGCGCTTCAGCGCAGAGGCTTTGGCCGCAGGGTGGTTCTCGACCTTTTAGCGGACGCACGGACTCTGGGCGCGGCGCACGTGTTCACCTTTACGCTGGCCCCTGGCTTCTTTGCCTCTATGGGCTTCACGGCTGTGGATCGGGATACGCTCTCCCCCGTTGTCTGGGCGGAGTGTAGCAAATGCCCCAAATTTTACAAATGCGATGAAGTCGGCATGATGCTGCACTTCTGACGCCCCGTTTTACAGGAGAATCCCATGCGGCTCTTCAAAAACAGAGATTTCCTCAAGCTCGCCGACTTTCAACCGGACGAAATTGATTACCTTCTGCGCCTTGCCGCTCGCCTCAAAAGAGCGCGTCGGGAAGGCAGGGAGGAGCAGTTTTTGGAAAAGAAGAACATCGCCCTCATTTTTGAAAAAACATCCACCCGCACCCGCTGTGCCTTTGAAACGGCCATACACGATCAGGGCGCACACTGCACTTATTTGAGCGGCGGCTCGCAGATTGGCAAAAAAGAATCCATGGCCGATACCGCCCGCGTGCTTGACCGCATGTTCGATGGCATAGAATACCGCGGATACGGTCAGAACATTGTGGAAAAAATCGCCGAGTTCTCCCGCGTACCCGTATGGAACGGACTCACCAACGAGGCGCACCCCACGCAGGTTCTCGCGGATTTTCTCACCATACGGGAACACAGCGACAAGCCGCTTGATGAAGTCACCTTTGCCTATATGGGCGACGCCCGATACAATATGGGCAATTCCCTCATGATGGGCGCCGCCAAGATGGGCATGAATTTCCGTTCCGTGGCCCCGCGTGCGTTGCAGACGAGCGACGGCGTTTACGAGGCGTGCCGTGCCGTGGCCAGGGAGACGGGTGCAAAAATCCTGCGCACCGACAACGTAAACGAGGGCCTCAAGGGTTGCGATTTTCTCTACACCGATGTCTGGGTATCCATGGGAGAACCGGAAGAAGCCTGGAGGGAACGCATCAATATGCTTTTGCCCTATCAGGTGAACGCAAGAAGCATGGAACTTACCGGGAACCCCAATTGCAAATTCATGCACTGTTTGCCTTCCTTCCATAACCGCGAGACGACTGTGGGCGAATCCATCTACCAAAAGTTCGGGCTGGACGGGCTGGAAGTCACCGAAGAAGTCTTTGAATCCGCACAGTCCATTGTTTTTGACGAGGCCGAAAACCGCATGCATACCATCAAGGCTGTCATGGTTGCCACGCTTGCGGATATCCCACCCATTTTCTTTGAAGACTAAAATTCTCCTGAGGCCTGCCGCGTGGCGGGCTTTTTTGCGGAAGAGAGCGGCGCATTCTTCGTTTTTTTCGGCAAAGCAAAATTTTCATTTTTGGCAGAAAGCAGACAGGAAAAAGCTGTAAAAGAAGCTGTGAACAGTCTCATTTTCCTTGCCTTTTTAGTTAGATAAATATAACCTTCGTTTTTCCAAGAGATTTTGCTGAGGAGTCTGTGTTTATGGAATCTTTTTCTCATTTTGTAACATGGGTGGACGGCATAGTCTGGGGTCCCTTCATGATGATTCTCATTCTGGGTACCGGACTTTATCTGACGGTGGGTCTGCGTTTCATCCCCTGGATCAAACTCGGGGCAGGCTTCCACCTCACGTGGCATGGCCGTTCAAAGAACGATGCTGTTCACGGCGAACTTTCGCCCTTCCAGGCGCTCATGACGGCACTTGCGGCCACGGTGGGCACAGGCAATATCGCCGGCGTGGCCACGGCCATTTTCACAGGCGGTCCGGGGGCACTCTTCTGGATGTGGTGTACCGCCATGGTGGGTATGGCCACAAAGTTTGCCGAAACCGTTCTCGCCCAAAAATACCGTGAGGTCACCCCCGCCGGCAACGTGGTAGGCGGACCCATGTACTATATTAAGAACGGTCTTGGGCCACGCTGGGCGTGGCTCGGCGCGCTCTTCGCCCTCTTTGGCGGTCTGTGCGGCTTTGGCATCGGTAATATGACGCAGGCCCACTCCATCGCGGATTCCATGCACGCTTCTTTTGGCATTCCCGTGGAAGTAACAGCCGTTGTCGTCTTTATTTTGCTCGCCATTGTGGTACTGGGCGGCGTTTCGCGCATTGGCGCCGTGTCGGGCAAGCTGGTGCCGTTCATGTCCGTGGTCTATGTCGTATGCGCCATAGTGGTCATCGCTATGAATGTCGACAAAATCCCCGGCGTCTTCGCCCTCATCTTCCATGACGCCTTCACCGGTACCGCGGCGCTGGGCGGTTTTGCCGGCGCCACGGTGATGCAAGCCATTCAGATGGGCGTTGCCCGCGGCATTTTCTCCAACGAAGCCGGTCTCGGTTCCGCAGCCATGGCTCACGCCACCGCCACCACGGATGACGCAGTGGCCATGGGCTACATAGGTATGCTTGGCCCCTTCATCGACACCATCATTATCTGTACCATGACCGGGCTTTCCATCCTGTGTTCCGGCCTTTGGAATGTGGACAGTGCCCTTTCCGGCGCTCCGCTCACAACCGCCGCCTTTGACGCCTCCCTGCCTGGCCTGGGTTCGGTCATGGTGGCCGTATGCCTGGCCATGTTCGCCTTCTCCACCATACTTGGCTGGTGCGTGTACAGCGAACGTTGCTGGATTTACCTTTTGGGCGACAAGGCCCTTAAGCCCTTCCGCATCATCTTCGTGTGCGTCGTACCCGTGGGCGCACTGCTCTCGCTTGACCTCGCGTGGAATATCGCCGATGTGCTGAACGCCCTCATGGCCGTGCCCAACCTCATCGGGCTTTTGCTCCTCAGCCCTGTACTGTTCAAGATGGTTCGGGATTACAATTCTGAAAAGTAAGTTCCATAAAACGCCGTTCCAGCGCCGATCTACGCGGGTCGGCGCTTTCTTTTCCTCTTTTTACGCTACGCTGAAGATACTTCCCCCAAGGAAACTCACGCCATGCCTCGTCTTCTTCTTCACGTCTGTTGCGGACCGTGTTCGCTCATGCCCATATTGCGGCTCCGCGAAGAAGGTTGGGAAATCACGGCTTTTTTTTATAACCCCAACATTCATCCGCGGGAGGAATGGGAACGCAGGCGCGAGGCTATGTGTCAGGCCGCGAAAGCCCTTCAGATTCCACTTGTCATGGAAGGAGAAGCGTCTCTCCCTGCGCTTTGGCTGAAATCTCTCGGTTCAGTGACACGGGAAGGCGAACGCTGTCGCCTCTGTTACCGACCGCGTATGGAACGCACGGCAGTGCTGGCCGCGGCCCAGGGGTTTGCTGCTTTCACCACAAGCCTGCTTTATTCCGTCTACCAGCATCACGAAAGTATACGCGCAGAGGCGGAAGTGGCCGCGGTACGGTGCGGCGCGAACTTTCTTTACAGGGATTTCCGACCGTGGTGGAAGGAAGGCATAGCTCTGAGCAGGGAACTTGGCCTGTACCGACAAAAGTGGTGCGGTTGCATTCTGAGCCGGAAAGAAGCCCTCGCCCAGCGGGAGGCCGTCGCCCTGCGCCGTGCTGAAGAAAAAAAGGAAAAGGCGGCCAGACTTGCCACTGAAGAAGAGGCGCGCCGCTTGCGCCGGGAAGAGCGGTACTCCCCCAAAAAGGATCCGCAGAGCGCTGGCGGCTGAAAGCAGTGACGAAACTTTGCGTGACGCCTGAGCGGACAATAACTAAATGTTCCGGCTCTTTTTTGTGCGGCACGGATTTCACCTTGCATCGCCGGGGCGAGAAGGGCATACTCTTTCTTATGAAGTTCTTTTCCTTACAATTTACCTTTTTGCGAAAGTCCCCGCGGGGCGTATCTGTAGTGCAAAAACGCAGTACCAGACGCAATTACGGCTACTTTTTTCGATACATCTGCGCACTGGGAGTGGTTATTCTGCTCTTCACCGTGCTTTTCCATTACGTTATGGCGTATGAGGGACGTTCGTATTCCTGGCTCACCGGTTTATATTGGACTCTTACGGTGATGTCCACGCTTGGCTTTGGCGACATCACCTTCTTTTCCGACGCAGGGAAACTCTTTTCCGTGATGGTGCTTCTCACGGGTATACTGGCTTTGCTCATTGTCCTGCCAACCGCCTTTATACAGCTGGTGTACAACCCCTGGCTGGAAGCGCAAAAGACGCGGGAAGTCAAACACAGCCTGCCCGCCAGCACATCTGGTCACGTCATCATTGTGGGCGGCAGCCCCATCTGTCGCAACCTAGCCCAGGTTCTTGGGCGTTACGGCTTTTACAGCGTACTCCTCTGCGGTAGCGCACAGGAGGCGCTTGATCTCATGGATCAGGGCCTGTATGCCGTTATGGGCGATTACGATGATGTGGAGGTCTACCGCAGTTTGCACGCAGAGAACGCCCGCATGGTGGTCACTCTAGACGATGACGCCCGCAACATGAACTCCATCTTCAAACTCCGCGAACTCACCGGTAGCGTACCCGTGGTCTCCCGGGCGGAACGGGATGAATCCGTTGATATCCTCGCCCTTGCTGGGTGTACCTGGGTGTTCCAGTTCCGCAAGGCTTTGGGGCGCTCGCTCACGCGCCGCGTACTCACGGGCAAGCTCGCACTGAGTACGCTTACCACGCTTGGACCACTTGTCATTGCCGAGGCGCCGGTAAAACAGACCTCCCTTGTGGGACTGACTTTGCGGCAGAGCGGACTGCGTAGCCGCTACGGCATCAATGTGGTGGGCTTCTGGAACAGGGGAATTTTTGAATTTCCCACGCCGGATACCGAATTTTTCGAACATATGGTACTCGTCGTCGCTGGCACCCGCGAACAGATGGAGGGATTTAACCGCGCGCTCCTTATCGAACCCGCGGTCAAGGCCGCGGGATCTGTGCTGGTACTCGGGGGGGGCAGGGTCGGCCTAGCCGCCGCGCGGGCTCTGCACGACCGCGGTGTGGATGTTGTCATTGTGGACAAGCGGAACATAGCCTCCCAAGCGCCGGGCATCCGCGTGCAGGTAGGTGACGCGGCCGATCTGATCACCCTTAAGGCGGCTGGTGTGGATACTGCGCCTTCCATTATCATCACCACACACGATGATGACATCAACATCTACCTCACTATCTACTGTCGCCGTATCCGCCCTGACGTGCAGATCATCAGCCGCACCAACCTGGATCGCAACGTACATGTCCTGCACACGGCCGGGGCCAACCTTGTGCTTTCCCTGGCCTCACTTGTGGCCAACCGCATAATCAACCTCCTTGATCCGGGAAGAGTCTTTATGCTCAATGAGGGCATAAACCTCTTCCGCGCCCCTGCGGGCAAAGCCCTGGCGGGGAAAAGCCTTGCCACAAGCGACATCCGTTCAAGTACACACTGCAATGTTGTGGGCGTGAAGACCGGCGCTGGAGAAACGTTGGTCAACCCCGACCCTCACCGTATTTTTGAGTCCGACGACGAACTTTTCCTTGTGGGAGATTCCGAGGCCGAGGTTCTCTACTATCAAAAATTCTGGCCTGAACGGGCGCTCGCTACACAGACTCCCCGCGCAAGATCCTTACCCATCGCTCCCAAGCTTCAGGTAAAAGAAAATGCGGAAACACAAAAAAAATGCTTGACGACCGGAAGCGATATGACTACAAACAAAAAACCCCTTTTTGGGGATCCCCCTGGACGGCAGGGAAGGACAGGTTGAGCCTGTCCTGCTGTACTCTGAGCATCGCATCAGGGTTTTGACATTTGCAGGCGTCGCCACATGCCTAGGATGTCAAACCTCAGCCAGTCCGAATTTTTGGACTGTAAGGGTTTCCGGTATTGAGGGCAATCCTTATGCCGGGTGTGTGTTGGCTCCTGCGGGACCACCTGTTTGACGGAAGAAATTCCGGCATGTCAGGGCGGCGACCGGGCCAGCTTCTCAGAAAAGATTTGGGGGCGGAAGTGTCGCCATCTCGTCCACTCCTCTCCATTCCCCGTACTCTCTTTTCTGAAGAAGCCTGACGAAACGTCAAAGGCCTCTTTGGTCGTTTCCTGACATGAGGCGTAGGAACAAAAAGTTTCTTTCGTTGCTCAAGCGAAGAAGAAACATTTCATGAATGATCGGTATCCTGACCGATCAGCCGCCCCCGGGCGGTGCATTCTCCGGCTGAAATACTCCCGCAAGGTCGGCCGGAGCGGGTTTGCCAGAAAATGGAGATTCGCAATGACGACAGTTGGCAGTGATCGTATCCGTATCAAGCTTAAGGCTTACGATTACCGCATCCTGGACAAGGCTGTGGCGGAAATCGTGGACACGGCGCGCAATACCGGCGCCGGTGTGGCGGGGCCAATCCCTCTGCCCACCAATATTCACAAGTACACGATTCAACGCTCGGTGCATGTGGACAAAAAGTCCCGTGAGCAGTTCGAGATGAGGGTTCACAAGCGTCTTATGGACATCCTCGACCCCACACAACAGACCGTTGACGCTCTGGGCAAACTTTCCCTGCCTGCTGGCGTGGATGTGGAAATCAAGCTTTAGAGGGGGCGTCATGTCTGAAAAAATGGGAATTATTGGACGAAAGTTGGGCATGACCCGCATTTTCGCCGACGATGGCAGAGCTGTTGCCGTAACAGTGATCAAGGCCGGGCCTTGCCCCGTGACCCAGGTTAAAACGGTGGAAAGAGACGGGTACAACGCTCTTCAGATCGCCTTTGATGAGGTTGCTGAAAAGAAAGTGACCAAAGCCATGCGTGGACATTTTGCCAAGGCCGGCGTGACTCCGTGTCGCGAAACCCGTGAAATCCGCCTCGCCGAGCCTGCCGCCATGGAAACCGGTCAGGTTGTCACCGCAGAAATTTTCTCCGCGGGAGAAACCGTGAAGATTACGGGAAGTAGCATTGGCAAGGGTTATCAGGGTGTTATGCGCCGCTGGAACTTTCGTGGCATCAATGATGGCCACGGCGATGAAAAGGTACACCGTTCCGGCGGTTCCATTGGTAACAACACCTTCCCCGGACACGTGTTCAAGGGCAAGAAAATGGCCGGACACTGGGGCGCCGAGCGCGTGACCCAGCAGGGTCTGAAAGTAGTGGACGTACGCCTTGAGGATAACGTCATCCTCGTCAAGGGTTCCGTCCCCGGCCCCAAAAACGGTCTGGTACTGGTGCGTAAGCAGTAGACACTCACAGGAGATGAAGCAATGGCTGTTATGAAAGTTTACGATCAGAACAATCAGGAAGCCGGGGAAGTTACCCTTGCTCCCGAAGTGTTCGAAGTCGAAGTGAGGCCGGAGATTCTGAACCTTGTGGTTCGTGCCTACCGCGCGTCTCTGCGTGCTGGAACGCATGCGGCCAAAACGAGAGCCTTTGTGTCCGGCGGTGGTAAAAAGCCCTTCAAGCAGAAGGGTACCGGCAACGCTCGTGAAGGTTCCAATCGCTCTCCCATCATGCGCGGTGGCGCGATCGTGTTTGGCCCTCAACCGCGTGATTACAGCTTCAAGGTCAACAAGAAAGTGCGAGCCTTGGCTCTGCGTATGGCTCTTTCCTCCCGCGTGGCGGATGGGCTTATGATTGTGAAGGGCATTGAACTCGCCGAAGCAAAAACCAAACTCTTTGCCAACGTTGCCAGGGTTCTTGGTCTCACTAAAGCCCTGGTTGTAGCCGCACCCGCGGACGGCGCCGTGGATACCAATTTGGTTCTGGCCGCCCGCAACCTTCCTGGCGTCACCGTTGTCGCTCCCGAGGACGTCACCGTGTATGATGTGCTCAACTGCAAGCAACTCGTGGTGCTGGAAGGCGCACTGCCCCACCTGGAAGAGAGGCTGAAGTAATCACTCGCCTTGAAAGGAATGGACATGGATTATACTCAAATTCTTCTTCGACCCGTGGTGACGGAAAAGGCCACAGCCCTCCGCGAGGGCGGCGTGTACGCGTTCTTCGTTGCTCCCAGGGCCAACAGGATCGAGATCGGTAAGGCAGTGGAAGAAGCCTTCAAGGTCAAGGTCACGAATGTCAATGTGGTTACGGTCA
>CAZWBH010000017.1:0-32815 GCA_964632155.1 uncultured Mailhella sp. | reverse complement strand
ACAAGGTTATCGCCGCTTCTCGAAAGCGTGGCGGCATCGGTGGGGAAATCAAAAACAAAGTTGGCTTCCGGTTCGCAGGCGATGTTCTGGTTCACGCCCGCCGCGGGACGGATAAGACGGATGTCTGCCATGATGAAACTCCTTGATGAGAAGGTTTTACTGCAAAGGAACGAGGGACGAAGAAAAATCAGCAAAAACACAAAAAGCCCACGCGAGAAGAACTCGCATGGGCTGTATTAAATGGGAATGTTAAGGATAAAGCTGGAGAGTACGCCGCGCTCAGCGCGACTAAGGCTCCTGAATGGAGAGAGAGAGAGAGAGAGAGAGAGCATAAAAAATACCTGCAAAATCAATAGGTTACACACATCTCAGGCTCCCAGCCAAAAGAATGCGAGAATCCCATGACTCAGCAGGATCTCTGGGGGACGACGCTAATTCTTCCCCGTTGTTTTGTTCATACACGCTGTCCAAGGGAAATGTCAAGTTCTGGGGAAAAATTTAATGCTTTTTTTGCCCTGTTTCCGTCAACAGAACATCTGTAAAGGAAAACGCTACAAGTTTTCAACCATACGCGCTGGCGCTGGCCCTGGTTTCGCTCATCGTTTATGTCCACGCGCCGCTTCTGTTGTTGATGCCCGTACGATCCTGCGTTGCCGGAGCGGAGAAGGGCACCTGGCGAATTCCAAAGAATTTTTCAAAGTACCCCCCCCCTCATACCCGGTTCCGCTAAACGTCCGTAAGGCCTGCCCGCGGATTTTTTTGTTCTCTGGCCGCTTGCCAGTTCTTCTGCCCACTGACCACCCTCGCCTGCGCTACCCGTTCTCGTCTGCCCGAACTAGTGGCGCGCTCAAAGCGGACTCCCCCATGGCTTCAAATTCTTCAAGCACCTGTCGGCAGACATCATTGTTGTGCTGCTGTCTGCGTTCCTCGTTCGAAATCCACTCCTTTTGCCAAGGATGCGAGGCACGAGCTTCGGCACTTTTCCGCTCCGCCTGTTGCTTGGCCACGGCGTCATACACCCACTTCTGGAGCGCGGCACAGTGGTCTTTGTACGGATCCTTGCCCTTGGCGCGGATGTGCAGGTCCAAAAAGGCGATGGCTTCGTCGGTTTCTGCTTTGCCGTACCTGGCGCAGAGGCGTTCGTATTCCTTTTCCGAAAGGCGGACGCTTTGGTATTCGCCAAAAAACTGTTCAGGATCATCGCTCTCCCCCTTCGCCGGGGAGGAGGGGAGGCGCGAACGCGCCGACGTTTCTTCTTTTTTGTTTTCTTCTTTCTTAACCTTCGGATCGTTTCCACTCATCTCTTTTCTCTTCTTATCTGGTTTTTCAAGAACCGATGGATTTTTTGGGTTTTCAGAAGAAGCGTCGGATTTTTCAAAAAACGATGGGTTTTCGCCGAGTCCCTGCTCCTTTTTAGGCCGTCCACCGAGCTTGCCGTTTTCGCGATTGGCCTCACTGCGCCGGGCGAAGGATTCCTGCGCCTCGTGAACCGTAGGCAACATCATGCGAAAAACTGCTTCCGTTACCGGGTCAAGATCCGGAAAGGCGCCTTCTCCCATGTCCGCAAACAGTGCTTCCAGCAGCGCGCCTTTCTGTTGGCGGGAAAGGAGAGAAATCCCCATGAAAAATCGTCTGGAAACCATAAAACCTTTCACATTTTCAGGCATGGCGAGTTCCTTCTTCTTTTTTTCGCGGGTCAGGCTTCTTTTCACCATGTACGCCAGTCCAGCCGCCCGCCGGATGTTCACCGCACACATGAAACATTATACAAAAGTATAATTTTTGCAAGAAATTTTTAGACAATCACTGGCACTAGAAAAACGTCCGGTTTCTTTGCTAAAATTTCCTTGAACAGCTTTTCGCCAGGCGTCCTTTCTCTCGTCCGCCGCATCCGTTGCACGGTGGACTCTGCGTTCAAAGGGCCATCTTTCCTGCGCGCCCCCCTGAAGTCTCTCGGGTATGAAGGCCGACGCAGGAAAAGCCCGGGTTCTCCCCTCTCATGCTTTCGGGCGAATGCCGCAAAGCGCGCTTTCTTCCCCTTGAGTCTCCCTGCCTTTCGTGCTATAGATTTCTACTTCCCGCGGAAACCTTTTTCTGCCGAATCTCTGTTCAGGGAGTCTCCCATGTCTACCTATGAAGCGGTCATCGGGCTGGAAGTCCATGTCCACCTGTGTACCGCCAGCAAACTCTTCTGTTCCTGCCCCAATTCCTTTGGCGACGCCCCCAATACCAACGTCTGCGAAGTGTGTTCCGGTATGCCCGGCGTCCTGCCCGTGCTCAACCGCAAGGCCGTGGAATACGCTTCCCGCATGGCTCTGGCCGTCCATGCCAGAATCAACCAGCGTTCCCAATTCGCCAGAAAAAATTATTTCTACCCGGATATGCCCAAGGATTACCAGATCTCGCAGTTTGAACTCCCCCTCTGCGAGCACGGTTATCTTGATATTTCCCTTGGCGGACGGAAGAAGCGCATCGGCATCACGCGCATCCATATGGAGGACGACGCCGGCAAGAATATACACCCGCAGGGAGAAAATTTCAGCTATGTGGATCTGAACCGCGCCGGCACACCCCTCATTGAAATTGTGAGCGAGCCGGACATGCGCAGTTCTGAGGAAGCCGTTGCCTATTTAAAAAAACTGCACGCCATGGTGGTGAGCCTGGGCATCAGCAACGGCAACATGGCAGAAGGCTGCTTTCGCTGCGACGCCAACGTCTCCCTCCGCCCCAGGGGCGCGGCAACGTTTGGCACACGCACGGAACTCAAGAACCTGAATTCCTTCCGCAACGTCCAGAGGGCCATTGATTATGAAATTGCCCGGCAGACGGACGTTCTGGACGACGGCGAAGAGGTTGTCCAGGAGACCCGCCTTTACGACGCCAATCGCAACCTCACCGCCCCCATGCGCAACAAGGAAGACGCGCAGGATTATCGCTACTTCCCCGATCCGGATCTGCTCCCCGTTGTCATCACAGATGAGGAACTGGCGCTGTGGGCGGCAACACAACCCGAACTCCCCGAAGAACGCATGACGCGCTACATGGAGGAATTTCACCTCCCTGAGCAGGATGCCGCGCAACTCTGCGAAGACCCCGCCCTGGCTACGCTCTTTGAAAAGACCGCGCGCCTCTGCGGTCAGCCCAAAAAGGCGGCCAATATCATGCTTGGCATGCTGATGCGTCTGCTCAACGAATCGGGCATGGAATTGTCCGAACTCAAGATCACCGCAGAAGCCCTGGCGGAGCTGGTAAAACTTATTGACAACGGCGCCATTTCCCACAAAATTGCCGCGGAAATCTTCCCCGAACTGGCAAAGGATGGCCTCATGCCGGAGGCTCTGGTTCGAGAACGCGGGCTGGCGCAGATTTCCGATACCAGCGCCATTGACTCCGCCGTGCGAAAGGTTCTGGAGGCACATCCCGCCGAGCTTGAGGCCTACCGCGGCGGTAAAACAAAACTCATCACCTTCTTCGTTGGGCAGGTGATGCGCGAAATGCGCGGCAAGGCCAACCCGGCCCTGGTCAACGAAGCTCTTTCCCGCCTTCTCGTCTAACCTTCTCTTCAACTGCAAGCTCTCAGCGCCTTATGAATACACAGAACACACGGAATGACGGCTCGGACATTCTGGAACTCAAGGAAACCGTCTCCGACCCTTCCAATGAACTGTTACATCTGGAAGGAAGCCCTCTGCACGGCCCGACTTCTCCCCGAAAAGTCCGCGGCGGATGCCTCTGGAGGCTGTTCCGTTTTTTCTTCATCCTCACGATTCTCGGCGCCTCTGTCGCGGTTGGCTCCGGCTATGCCCTCTATCGATGGGCCACGGGAGATCTGCCAAGTTTCAGCAAAATCGCCGATTACCGCCCCCCGCTCGTCACCACCGTGCTTGCGCGCGACGGCAGTCTGCTTGGGCAATTCTACCGCGAACGGCGCTTTCTGGTTACGCTGGAACAACTCCCGCCCTTTGTGTCCAAGGCCTTTCTGGCGGTAGAGGATGACCAGTTCTACACGCACCCTGGCGTTGACCTCAAGGCCATAGCCCGCGCGGCCATCGCCAATTTTCAACACGGGAGTACGAGCCAGGGCGGAAGCACCATCACCCAGCAAGTGGTCAAACGCCTCATGCTTACCCCGGAAAAAAGCTATGAACGCAAACTGAAGGAGGCTATCCTCGCCTATCGGCTGGAACGGCAACTCAGCAAAAACGATATACTCACGCTCTACCTGAACCAGATTTTCCTCGGCAACAATTCCTACGGCATCGAAGCCGCCGCCCGAACCTACTTTGGTAAGAACGCCAAGGATCTCACCCTTGCTGAAGCCGCGCTCATTGCCGGCTTGCCGCAATCACCCTCCGCCTATAATCCCTACCGCAATCCCAAGTCCGCACAGGCTCGACAACGCCATGTTCTACGCCGTATGCGCGACTTAGGCTGGATCACGGACGGTGAATACGATGAAGCGTTCTACCAAAAACTGGACTTTCACGCCATGCCCACAGGAAATCCCGATGGCTTCTGGTACCTGGAAGAGATACGCCGACAGCTTGTGGAGCTTTTTTCCGAACAAAACTGCAAAGAAAACGGCTGGGATTTTGGCATTTATGGTGAAGACGCCGTGTACGAACTGGGGCTTACCGTGCGCACGAGCATGGATCCTCTGCAACAGAAATTCGCCAACGCCGGACTCCGCCATGGCCTGGAGGATGCCGCCAAGCGCCACGGCTGGGATGGACCCGTGGAACATCTGGAGCCTTCTCAGTACGAAGAATTCCTCAAGAAAAACAACTTCGCTCTCTCCGATCTCGATAAGAACGGCTGGGTCAAGGCTCTGGTTGTTGCCGTGGACAAGGCCGGAGCGGAAGTTCGACTTTCCGGCAAAGATCACGGGTATGTCAGTGTGCGAACCATGAACTGGGCGCGCAAGCCCAACAAGCGCGTGGCCGGTTCCGTCACCGCCACCGTTGTCAATAACGCCACAAAAGTAGTCCGCCCGGGTGATGTCATCTGGGTTTCACGCGATGACAGCCCCGCGCCCGGAAAAGACGCCGCAAAAAATTCCAAAAAGAAAGAACCCTCTGAACAAGCGAAAACGGTAAATACCCTGCCCCTGCGTCTCCAGCGTATGCCGGATACGCAGGGCGCCATGATCTCCATAGAGCCACAGACAGGCGATGTGGTAGCCATGGTGGGCGGCTATTCCTTCGGCAGCGAAGGCTCTCAATTCAACCGCGCCACGCAGGCTCAGCGCCAGCCAGGATCCGCCTTCAAGCCCATAGTCTATTCTGCCGCCCTGGACAACGGCTTTACCGCCGCTTCCATGGTACTGGACGCCCCTATCCTGGTTATTGACCCCTGGACAAAAAAGGCCTGGAGGCCCGGCAACGACGATGGCCGCTTCCTCGGCCCTCTGCGGCTTTACATGGCGTTGGCGCGTTCACGCAACCTTTGCACCGTACGCATAGTGCAGGAGATGGGGGTGGAACATGTGGTCGCCCGGGCCAAAACGCTTATGCTGACTCCGGAATTTCCTCAAACCCTCGCCATCTGTCTGGGGGCCGTGGCCGTCTCCCCCCTGAACCTCGCGCAGGCGTACACCGCCTTTGCCAACGAGGGCAAGGTCAGCACGCCGCGCTTTATCCAAAGTATACAGGGTCCCTGGGGGAATACCCTTTACGAGCGCACTCCGGAAAGCATACAGGCCATCACGCCACAGAACGCCTATGTCATGACGCATCTGCTCAAAGGGGTCATTGACTTCGGCACGGGCGGCAAGGCCCGCGTTCTCAACCGCCCCATGGGCGGCAAGACGGGCACGACAAACGATGAAAATGACGCCTGGTTCCTGGCAGTAACGCCATACCTCGTCACCGCCACCTATATAGGCTACGATCAACTTCAGCCCATGGGGCGCGGAGAGACTGGATCGGGTGCCGCGTTGCCCGCCTATGTCTACTACGCCAAAGAGGCGCTTGCCGCCTATCCGCCGGACGACTTCAAGAAGCCGGATGGCATTGTCTTCGCGCAGGTGGACGATAAAAGCCTGCCCTTTATGGAGGGCACGGATCCGGGCAGCGGCTACGGTCTGGATGCCATGACCGAAGGTCTTGAGGATACGGAAGCGAAAACGAAAGCGCAGGATGGAGAAGATCTGCTGAAGTCCTTTTTCCAGTGAAATCTTCCACCTCCTGCTGAAAATTAACATAAAAAGGCTGGGGGTACACCTTCCGTCTTTTTGACCCGCCCGGTTCCCAGCCACGGTGGCCGGGGCCATTCCCCCCGTTGGCGGGTTTTTTGTCATTTGCTTGCGCTATCGCGCGGGAGGAAATATATGGAAAAACTCGAAAAGGAAATCATGCAGGTGAGCAAAGAACTGGCCGTCAAGTTCATCGAGACACAAAGACTCTCTCCTGGCAACTTTGAGGAGATATTCCCCGCCATTTATCGCGTGGTGCTGAAAACGGCCCTGGAAGGACAGCGTCATCTAAGAAACGAGGAAAAAGAATGAGCGAAGGCCAGGTTCGTCCATCCGACGAGGCGCATAGGCAAAAGGTCTCCGAACTCTTTGGCCGCATGACCCCCTGGTATGATTTCCAGAACCGTGCCTTCAGTTTGTTTCTGGATTGCTGGTGGCGGCACAGGCTTGTTGGCGCTGTTGTCCCCGGCCCTACGGCCACGGTCATTGACATGGCGGCGGGCACGCTCGATGTCACTCTGGCCATACTCCGCCGCTACCCGGGGCTGAAGGTGTACGCCACAGACATCTGCGAACCCATGCTCCGCTACGGAGAAGAACACAAACTCCGCCCCGCGGATCGCGCCCGCGTGACCACCCTCATCGCTGACGCCCGAAATATGCCTCTGCCGGATCACTGTGCAGACGCCGTGACCATGGCCTTTGGCATACGTAACGTACGCCCGCGCCACGCGGCCCTCAGGGAAATGCACCGCCTTCTTGTCCCGGGGGGCAGGGCCTGCATTCTCGAATTTGCGCCGGTTACTACTCCGCTGTTCGGAAAGGTCTATCACTGGTATCTGCGCCATATCCTGCCCGGACTGGCGGGGCTGATCAGTCGCTCCGCCACGGCCTATGACTATTTTGCGGAAAGCATTGAGCAATTTCCTTCACCCGAGGCGTTCAGCCTGGAACTGAAAGAAGCGGGATTCCCCTTCGTGCGGTATTTTTCCCTCACCCTGGGTGTGGCCAATATCCACATTGCCATCAAAGGCTGACCCCCCCCGTGCAACTCTTTGGAGCATCAATATGGCACTCAGTTTAGGTATCGCAGGGCTTCCCAATGTGGGCAAATCCACCCTGTTCAACGCGCTGACCAAGGCACAGAACGCCGAGGCCGCCAATTATCCCTTCTGCACCATAGAACCCAACAAGGCCACAGTACCCGTACCGGACAGGCGCGTGGACGCTCTCGCCGAACTCGTGAAACCGGCCAAAACCATCTACGCCACCGTGGATTTTGTGGATATTGCCGGTTTGGTTCGGGGCGCGAGCAAGGGAGAGGGGCTGGGCAATCAATTTCTTGCGAATATCCGGGATTGCGCGGCCATCGTGGAAGTTGTCCGCTGTTTTGAAGATGAAAATATCGCGCACGTGGACGGCAATATCGACCCCGTGCGGGATGTGGACACCATTGAGACGGAACTGCTCCTTGCCGACCTTGAAAGCGCCGAAAAACGCCTAGATACGCTCAAGAAAAAATCCAAGTTCGATAAAGAGATGCAGAAGGCCATGGCACCGCTTGAAGCTTTAGTGGCCCACCTGAAAAAAGGGGAAGCTGCATCGACCTTCACCATCCCGGAACTGAACGAGCCTTTCCGTCAAATCTGGCGCGAACTCTCTCTGCTCACGGCCAAAAAGTTCATCTACTGCGCCAATGTGGATGAAGGCGGCATTGCCGAAGACAACGCGCACGTCAGCCATCTCCGCACTCTTGCCGAGGCTAAGGGGTGCGACATGGTCAAAATCTGCGCCAGACTTGAGGAAGAGCTTTACGGACTTACCGAGGAAGAACAGGCTGAAATGCTGGAATCCTTCGGTATCAGGGAAAACGGCCTAGAAAACATCATCCGCACCGGCTACAGTACCTTAGGCCTGGCGAGCTTCCTCACCGCAGGCCCGAAGGAAGTTCGCGCCTGGACGTTCAAACAGGGCTGGAAGGCCCCGCAGGCCGCAGGCGTCATCCATACCGACTTTGAAAAGGGTTTTATCCGCGCGGAAGTCATCCGCTTTGAGGACTACATGAAGTACAAATCCGAGGCCGCCTGCCGTTCCGCCGGCGTACTGCGGGTGGAAGGCAAGGACTATGTGGTTCAAGATGGCGACATGATGAATTTCCTTTTCAACGTGTAAAAAATCCCTTTTCCACTCTGTCGTGCCCTGGGAAACTCCCTGCACCAGAGGAAAAACCTGCTCTTAAAACGTTAAAAAATGAGTCACGCCGATCACATAGATATGTTGCACGGCCCTCTGCTTGGCAAAATCATCTTTTTTGCCCTGCCCGTGGCCCTCAGTAGCATACTGCAACAGCTTTTTGTCTCCGCAAACGTTGCCGTGGTGGGGCATTTTGTCAGCCCCCAGGCCGTGGCGGCCGTGGGCGGCAACGGGCCTGTCATCAATTTAATCATCACGCTCTTCCTCGGACTCTCGGTGGGCGCCAACGTTGTTATTGCGCGCTACGCAGGCCGGGAAGACCTGCGGGACTGTCAGTCCGCCGTGCACACGGTCATGGCCGTCTCTCTGTTGAGCGGCGTCTTTCTTTTGCTGGCCGGTCAAGTATTTGCTCCTCTCCTGCTTGTGCTTGTGGCCGTGCCGGAGGACGTGATGGATTTAGCCGTCCTCTACCTTCGCATCTATTTCCTCGGCATGCCGTGCGTCATGATCTACAATTTTGGCGCGGCCATTCTGCGCAGTATTGGAGACACCAAAAGACCCATGTACAGTCTTCTGGTGGCAGGAATCGCCAACGTTGCGCTGAGCCTGATCTTTGTTGTTGTTTTCAAGCTGGGAGTGGCCGGCGCCGGCATGGCAACCCTGGCGGGCAATACCCTCAGCGCCGCGCTTGTGGTATACTTTCTTCTCACGGAAGAGGAAATGATACGGCTTCACCCCAAAAAGCTCTCCATCGCCAAGGTACACCTTGTCCGCGTTATCAAAATTGGCGCGCCGGCGGGCCTACAGGGCGTTGTCTTTTCTCTTTCCAACGTGTGCATCCTTTCCGGCATCAACGGCTTTGGCTCCAGCTCCGCCGCCGCCTCGGCAGCTGCCGTCAATTTTGAGATTTTTACCTTCTTTATTATCAACGCCTTCTCACAGGCCGCGGTAACGTTTACCAGTCAAAATTATGCCCTCTGCCAGCTCGATCGCTGCAAAAAAATCTTTCGGGAATGCATGACCTGCGGACTCCTTCTGGCCGGGATCAGTTCTTTGATTTTCACGGCGGGAGCGGAATTTTTTTCGGGGCTGTATACCACCGACGCCGAAGTGATAAAACTCTCCGTCATACGAATTTTCATCGTGGAAAGCCTGGAATGGCTGATTGGAAGCTATGAAATCACCGCAGCCTCTCTGCGCGGCATGGGCGTTTCGATGTTTCCCGCTGTAGTGACTCTCATTGGCTCCTGCCTGTTCCGCATTGTCTGGGTGTACACAGTCTTTCCGCTTTTCCCTTCCTATAACATGCTCCTTGCCGTCTATCCCGTGTCCTGGGCCATCACGGGATGCTTCATGCTTGCCGTATACTTCCCCATAAGAAAAAAGCTCTTTGGAGAACGAAGCGGAGTGAATGCCTGCACGCCTCTGGATTTTTAGCGTGCCAGAATGCCTCAATTTCTCTGCGCGGGAAAACGCTTGCCCGCAAAAGGTACTTATTGTATAAGCAAAACATCTGCGGAAAGGTAGCGAAGAGGCCGTAACGCGCTCGACTCGAAATCGAGTTATCGGTGATGAGCCGGTACGTGGGTTCGAATCCCACCCTTTCCGCCAGAAAAAATTTTTTGAGTCCTCTTGAGCGTGTCATCACTTGAAAGGACTTCTTTTTTTCCATAGGCGTTGTTCGTGATAACGCAGAGATGTGTACCTTAATGGGTACCCATCCGCAGGAATTTGTGTTATTTTTCCTGTGCCTTTTGGGCAGGGATTTTCAAACAAAGGTACACATCGGGAGTGCAAGAGTGGCTCGGGTGGAAAATTTGCTCACAGCAAAACAGGTTGAAGTTGCTCTTCGTAAAGGCGTTCCCACGCAACCTAATGATAGTGAAGGTCTCTCCTTTCTTTCCTTTTTCAAGCCGAGCTTACTATGCTGCACATTGATGAAAAACGCTGTTCCGGCGATGGGTTCTGCGTCCGCGACTGCCCTGCCGCCTGCCTGACGCTGATAGACGGCGTCGCGAGTGTTCGCGCCAACGCCCACTGCCTGAAATGCGGGCATTGCGTGGCCATTTGCCCCAGGGCCGCCATTTCTCTGGACGGGCAGAACCCCGATGATTTGCCAAGCGTGTCCGCTCTGCCCACGGAAGAGTCCATGACCTCGCTTATCCGTTCGCATCGCTCCATCCGCCAGTTCAAAGACGCCCCGCTTCCGCGCGAACTCATCCTGCGCGCGCTTAATACAGCCCGCTACGCACCCACCGGCAAAAACGTGGAAAACGTAAGGTGGCTTGTCCTTGACGGAAGGGAAAAGCTGCGGAGCGTGGCCTCGTCCGTGGTGGACGCCATGCGCGGCCTCCCCGAACTTGCAGGCGTTGTCCGCGCGCATGATGGTGGCAAGGATCCGATTTTCCGGGGTGCTCCCTGCGCCATCTTTGCCCATGCCGATGAAACGTACCCACTCTCCGCGGCAAACTGCACCATTGCCATAGCTTGGCTGGATCTGCTCCTGCCTACCATGGGCATTGGTACCTGCTGGGCAGGCTTCGTTGTAACGGCGGCGTTGCGCAGTAAAAGCGTTCGCCGCGCCATGGGCCTGAAGGAAGACACGCGGCCCTTTGCCGGACTCATGGCGGGCTGGCCCAAGGTACGCTATGCCCGCATACCCCTTCGCAAACAGCCAGACATCACCTGGGTCTCCGAGTAATCGCCAGGCGCGCCACTCTCCGCACCTTTCTCTGCGGCCTTGCTGGGATCCGCCGATATTGTCCCTGGCGTCTCTGGAAGCACCCTTGCCCATATCACGGGCACGTATGAACAGCTGCTCCAGACCATCAAGGCCTTTGCCGTCGGCTTTTTCCGCCTGCTTTTGAGTTTTTCCATAGGCAAGGCCCTACGGCGCATCCCCTGGAATTTTCTTCTGCCCCTGGTTTGTGGCATTGCTGTGTCTATTTTCAGCCTGGCCCGGCTTACCCTTTACCTGCTCCGCGCCTGGCCGGAAGCGCTCGGGGCCTTTTTTCTCGGGCTTATTCTTTCGCCCATTAGCATGCTTCCGCAAAAAAAGACTATACGGCTGACAAACGTTGTCCTCATGACGCTTGGAGCTGTTTTGGATGCCCTCCAGTGCGGAAGGCATGGCATTGCCCACACCCTTCCTCAGATCTTTCTTGCCGACTTCATTGCCTTTTGCGCCATGATTCTGCCGGGAATTTCGGGTTCCTTCATGCGTGTTCTCATGGGGCAACGTTCATCCTTTCCGCCGCAGCTCACATGGATATTCTCGTTCTTGCGGTACTCCTTGCAGGAGGGGCCAGCGGACTTCATGGTCTTCAGCCGCGTTCTTTCGGCCTGCTTTTTGCTTTACCCCGCGACAAGCAACGCCACGCTTATTGGCGTGATGGCCAGCTACCTGCGCAAGGTCTGGCCCTGGAAGGAAGAGAGGATCCACCCGCCTTGCCCGATGCGCTTGACAAAACCACAGCCCTTGCCGTTCTGACCTTTCTGCTGGGGGGTACTGTTGCCGCTGCTTCTTCAATACAGAGCGCGGCAAAAGCAGGATTCTTGATACTTCTGAGATTCTGCCGGGAATTTCGGGTTCCTTCATGCGTGTTCTCATGGGGCAACGTTCATCCTTTCCGCCGCAGCTCACATGGATATTCTCGTTCTTGCGGTACTCCTTGCAGGAGGGGCCAGCGGACTTCATGGTCTTCAGCCGCGTTCTTTCGGCCTGCTTTTTGCTTTACCCCGCGACAAGCAACGCCACGCTTATTGGCGTGATGGCCAGCTACCTGCGCAAGGTCTGGCCCTGGAAGGAAGAGAGGATCCACCCGCCTTGCCCGATGCGCTTGACAAAACCACAGCCCTTGCCGTTCTGACCTTTCTGCTGGGGGGTACTGTTGCCGCTGCTTCTTCAATACAGAGCGCGGCAAAAGCAGGATTCTTGATACTTCTGAAGAGTCTTTCAGAGGTATTCCTTATAAATTTGCATTTTCCTCCTCTTGGATTTGCTTTATGAGGCTTCTTGTTTTTTCTAGAAGCTCAAGGAGCGTTTTAAAGACTCTATCTTTTTCATTATGCATAGTATGAAGTTTTTCTAATTGCGAATCTATATTCGCAATTTCGCTTGAAATTTTATCAATCGTATATACTTTTGTAGCTTCATTAAAATGCATTTCTGTTATTGTAGCAGCTTCATTGAATCCTGAACGGATAGAATCGCGGGTTTCTCGCAAGGCATTTTCCTGCTTTTGAGCATCACTATCTTCCTTTAATAGAAGTATAAATTGGACTATAGAACCAGCCACAAGCAGAACGCGACCAAGATTTGCGACTCTGTTGGCCCATCTTATGGCCTCCCATGGCTTAAACTTATAACCTAGAACGTTTCCAATGTTTTTTATCGCCTGATGGACAGGCGTTCCTGAAGACTGATTGAGTCTAAAAAAATCTGTCAGGATGTCACCTGTTTGCGAACTTGCATTTTTCACTAAGAATTTTCCAAGGTTTGATGCGCTATCCGCGACAATTTTTATATCATTTTTATTTTTTTGTGATATTGGTATCTGTTCAATTTTTTGCTGTAAACGTGGTAAAAGCACCTTTGCGAATTCACTATCTGCAAGAGCCTGTAACTTTCGGTTTAAACCCTCTATTTGACGCCCAATAACAACATCAAGAGTGTGTTCAAGTTGTTCTGTTATTTTTTCAACATTTTTTTGCGCGAGTGCTAACTCTTTATTAACAAGCTCTACATCCGCGCCGGCATGAATTTTTTCTGCCTCGTTACGTCCAATTTCCCTGATTTGAGAAACTGCTTTCTGAATTTCCTCATCCGCGGAAAGGTGTATGGAACTCTCAGTTTCCTTAAGTCTACCGCGTTTCTGTAGCAAAAGTTCTTCTGTTCCAGCCAAATCGATATCGTTTCCCGGTTGTTTGGAAATTGCTTCCTGAAGAGTCTGCTCCAGCGTATATAAGGCTGTCGTGTATCGAGATTTAAGACCCTTATCTCGAATAAAATTGTTCATTTCACGGGTAAGACTATCTATCCCGCTTTTTTCCCAAAGCATTTCGGAAAGCTCTTTATCTTCTTCTTCACGACTTTCCAGTGCCGCTTTTGCGTCAATAAATGTTATATGTAAATCTTCAGGGCTATAGGGAGCAAGAACTTTACGTAAATCTTCGCGGATAATATTTTGAGCTTCCAGTGTATTTCCTTTTGCGCATCTGCGCATTTTGTTGACAACAAGCATCATCTCTGAGGCTTTGTGTCGATCAATGGCCAGATTGCGGAAATGACTTGCAAGATGATCATCAAACAATTCATTTGTTATTACAAAAACTAATAAATCTGCCTCGGAAATTGCTTTGTATGTGATTTCGTCATGATCTGGATGAATTTCTGTATGTATTCCTGGCGTATCAATTATGGTAATTCCATCCCAATCGTAGCTATTTGCTTTTGCGGTGGTGATGCCTTCTCCGATGGCGATATCTTGACGATCGGTAAGAACTTTCATGACGCTCGACTTGCCGGCGCTGTATTGCCCGGCAAATACCAAAGTTACGCCTTTGTTTTCTGAAAGCATCTTGTCTGGTATTCTGTTTGCCAAAATATTCAGAGCGTTGTCTGTAGCAAAGGTTAAAAATTCTTTGGACTGAGAAAGCAACAAATTGCCGGCGTCAAGCCATTTGCGTAATGCCAAAGTTTCTTCTTTCATAGTTACCTCACAAAGTTAGAGTGTGATATGTAATCCAGTAAGTTGCTGAGCCAATTTTACACGTTCCTTTGTTAACGGATCAAATTCATTGAGCGGTACATGGGCAACTTTGATTTTTTGTTCGATCCTGATTTTGTGACTTTCGCATCCTCTTCCAATAGCCTGTTTCAAAAGAAAAAAGTTATTTTGAGTATCAATAACAAACCAGATTTTTTCGCCCAGCAGTCCTGCAAGCTTGTATCGAATTTCTTGAGGCATTGAAAATTCAGGAGGTATAAGAAACATGGTGGCAGTGTTTGGTTTGCGAGCAATATCTTTTATAGAGTTAAAATAAGCGCTGGCGTCCAATTGACGCAGGGCTTCCTCAATTAACTCGCGATTGAGTTTTTTTTGTCTTTCATTCAGCATCCAAGCAAGACTTCGCTGCGCGTCCGCAAGACGGAAGATTCCATCCGTTACTAATTTTAAATTATTCATCAAAACAGGCACTTGTTCTTGCATCAAATTTTTGTAAAACCATCCCTTCAATTTTCGAATTATTTTTTCTCCCATCTCATTGATATTTGTATTTAACTGTTTCGTAAGTTTATCACGTGCCTGTTTCGCTTTTTCTTCATGGGAATCAAAGAAAAAGGAAAATAGCGAACCCAAAACACTAATCCCTGCAGCTGCCCACCCTAAAGGACCGCTTACAAACAATGCAGCTATGCCAAGCACGCCAGTAGCTATCGCCACTCCCCAATTCCACCACTTTTTGTAATCATGGATGGGATCCATTCGTATTTCACTAGCCATGGAAAATTTCGTAAGAAGAGAAGTTTCAGTTTCCAATTCCTTTGCTATTTCTCTTAGTTTATTTTGGCATTCCTGTGTAAGTTGCTCTTGGAGCTTTTGAACGTTACCTTCTATATCTTTACTCTTTAGCAGCCTTACCCAAGCTGAACCGGCGTTCGTATCTTCAAAATGAGATTCGACAAAAAACGGAATTTCTTTCCGTAACTCTTCCATTATCCGAGATACACATGTCTGAATTCTTTTTTCACTCAATTCTTCAAATTCTTGCTTCCAAGTTTTTAATTTGCGCTGAGAGTCAATGTAGGCGCGCCCGTTAGAGGAATTTTGCGCACTAAAATCAAGAAGTTGATCAATCAATTGCAGCATTGGGACTACCGCGCCATCGATGAAGCTCTTTATTCGGTAAAACCTCCCCTTGCCAACAACAACGTTGATTATTTTTGATTCAACTTCGCTAAATCTGCTAGCGCTTATTAATTCTTCTCTTTGGTTGATATATTTTGTTTGGGCGCCAAGATAACGCGCGAGCAGGTGTACCGGTATAAAATCTACGTGAACGCTAGGAACATATTTTGCAAGAAATTGGTTGAATTGTTTATTTATACCAAGCAGACGTGTACGGTCGAAGACTTTTTCTGGACTACGTAAAAATAGTTTTATATCTAGGAGATCTCCAATTGTCGCTTTTACATTGCAAATGCCAAGTACGGGCTTTCCTAAATTTATAATTTTAGCTAGACATTCCGCTTCAACAGGTTGCGGAGAATCATCGGTTATTAAAAAAAGAACAAGATCGGCTTTTGAGGCCGCTGTGTACGCAACTTCTTCATCGTGTTCACCTTCAAACGCGGCTACTCCCGGTACATCTGTAATTTTTAGTCCTTTCCATTCATAGCTACGGACATCCCGCGTTGTTCTTTGCGATCCGTTTCCAATGGATGCGCCTGTGCCATTGGTAAGAATTTCCATTAGTGTGGATTTTCCGGCCATAGTTCGACCAAACAGAGTGATATTAAAACTATCTAACTGTTTGGATCGTTCACTCAAAGCAAGAGACGAAGTAGATACAAGTTTTTTCAATTCATTGATAATAGAAGAAAGTTGTTTCTTAAGTTCTTCTTTAACTTGTTCTGTACGAATTTTAGAGGAATCTAAGGTTTTCAGATCGCGCAAAAGAAGCTGTGATATAGATTCAATATCTTGATCCATATCCTGGATATTCTTTTTTGCAATTTCATATCCTTGCCGTGCAACAACGCGGCACTTCAAAAGTTCTAGCTCAAGTTTTTTTTGGGGATTAGTAGCCATAATAGTATTTCCCTTTTTTGCTACCCTTTGGAGGCACATCTTTGCAATTTCATATCCTTGCCGTGCAACAACGCGGCACTTCAAAAGTTCTTGCTCAAGTTTTTTTTGGGGATTAGTAGCCATAATAGTATTTCCCTTTTTTGCTACCCTTTGGAGGCATATCTTGGAAGCGCTTCCTGCATAAAATTTTTTATAAGATATGTAAAAAGCTCTTACCGTGTCAATTGCCTCTTCGCTCTTTGATGTGGAAATTAGGGCCACAAAAGTTCCGAGATAGGGGCGCCGATCAGGTAGATCATGGTAATGGCGGATGAGCTATCCAGAGGTTGAAAAAACGGATGCCCTTTTAGTCTTTTTCCGAACTGGAAAAGCAATGATGGTACAAGGCAACGACATGACCGCCGACGAACATCCCAAGGCAGAAACAAGCCCCTGCCACGACCGAAATCAACATCTTACCCGTGTTGTCCATTGTTTACTCCTTTCAAAAATAGTTCTTTTGGTTCCCCTCCCAGATAGACTGTGAGGGGAAATATAATTAGCGTGTTCTAACACAATAACACTGTAAAAATTAGATAAGTTGCTATCATTTAGCCTCACCTCCTTAATAATAAAACAAAGGTTATGACTATAAAAGGAAATTCATAAGTTCTTATTGTTCTTCCAATTCATCATCACTGATCCATATAGGATACGAAAAAGGAACTAGTGTTATGTTCTTATTGGAGCTAAGAGACTGAGGACTTTTTATCAATGTTAATTTCGCTCCGCAGTGCGAACATATCGACTTTGTATGCTCAGCATCCTGATAAGTAATATGAGGTTCCCATTTTTTGCAAACAGGGCAGAATCTGTTTACCGTTTCATCAATCTCTACTACTTCAGAAGGACCGCCCGCAATAATAGGAAAATGATTTGGAGGTCTTACTGATAGTTTTGCTCCGCAATGACCGCAGGTAAAAAACGGTGGCAACAGTCCCTTCTCTATGGCAAGAGCCTTAAGAAAAGACAAGCGTTCTCTACAGACAGGACATCTTTGACTCCAAAGAGGCATGGCAATAATCATTATGGCAACTCTCCTTTACGACATTAATTATGTCTGGTTATGACAGTTTCTATAAAGTTCTCAGTACAATTCTAACGAACTTGCAGAATTGAGACGCTCTTATTTCTTCTTGAAGTTTGCCTCAATGTTTTTCTTCCAGTTCTTCGAGAGTACTCCATCTGCACGCAGTCCGCAGATGGCAGCCCCAAGGCTACAAAAATTCGTTGCTATCCCTAAAGAATCGTTGCGGAAGTTCGCGGCAAAATTCTTGTCGATACCGAAATGTCCGGCTGTTTCCACGGCGTCGATATTTGCCCCCAGGAACAAGAAGTTCCAACCTTTTTCCTGCTGTTCCTTCACCATGTTTTTGACGGTTTTGCTGTCATACTTGTGGCTGGCGTTTTCCAGGCCGTCGGTGGTGATAACGAAAAGCGTGTGTTCGGGAATATCTTCTTCCCGAATGTACCTGTGTACCGTCCTGATATGGTGTACGGCGTCGCCGATGGCATCTATGAGTGCCGTACAGCCGCCTACCTGATAATCTTCTTCCGTGAGCGGCGAGATGTCTTCAAGTTTCTTGCGGTCGTGAAGAACCGCGCTCTCCTGGTTGAAGAGTACGGTGGAGACGAGCACTTCTCCTTCCTGTTTCCTCTGTTTTTCCAGCATGGCATTGAAACCGCCGATGGTGTCAGATTCCAGGCCAGCCATAGAGCCGCTGCGGTCGAGGATGAAAACGAGTTCGGTAAGGTCTTTCTTCATGGGAGTATCTCCTTGTATGAGGTTGATGTCTCCTTTTACAAAAGAACCGCACCCTTGTTGTCGCCTCTGAAGCGACAATTTTAATTTTTTGGCATAACCTTGCTATGTTTGAAAGACTCCGATAAACGCCCGGGGAGTCTTCGAGCAGACGAAGGATCCCCGGGCATCTTGGTCAAAGATCGGAAATTTCCGAGTTAGTCTTTCGGGAAGGCGTATCCGCACTCAGAACAGAAGTTAGCATCCTGAGGAAGTGTTTTGCCACATTGAGGACAGGACTTCGTTTCTTCCTTTTTTTCTTCCTGAGCTGAGTCAGACGGTTCAGCAACAGATGGGGCTACTTCCTTGTGTTCCTCAAGGTAAGCGATTCCTGTCTCTGTGATGCGGTATTCCATATCCTGCGTGGAAAAAATAATATACCCGCTCTGAACAAGTTCCTCCATTCTAAAAGTCGATTCTATACCTAATGCACTTTCAATGGCAACAATAGTAGAAGAACCATTTTTCTTTAGAAATTGTAGTACATTGATTCCAGATTCTGAAATATCATGAACATTTTTTTGTTCCTCTGTTTCAGTATTATTTTCTTCTGCATTGTAAAGATATTTTCTTCTCATAAATGCTATATGAACAACAGAGGGAATCGTTACCCTGTACGCTGGACCGGCTATATCGTGTGCTGCCCATGCTCCCATGACTACCGGCCCAAAAAATACACTGATTACGCGAGCTAGACCTGCGTTAATAGCTAAATTAATACCCTTTCCTTGTATTGCTTCTGCAATAGCGTTTGCCATAAGAAGAGATAGCTTATAAGATACCAGTTTATTTTGTTCTATTGCTGCCTGTATTGCATCTATTATAGATTGAGTTGTAAGTGATGTTACCTTAATTTCAAGGTCTTCTACAACTTGACTTCGTTGTTGTAAAGACATTTTGTCAAGAATATTTTTCAGAATCGTTATCAAGAGATTCAATTCTTTCTGATAAACATCATCCATTTTGTCATAGGAAACTTTTAGATTATCGCAAACATCATTAAGTATTTCAGCGTATAGAACACCCTTGCCACGTCTGAAAATGTTTGCAAGAGTATTACCACCGTAGCACTGGAGTTCTTCGGCGATTAAATCCCAGTATACATGGTGATTAGGATAAAATCTTTTATAAACTCCACTACAAGTCAATTCTTCAGTAAACCGAATGCTTCCATCTTTATCCTTTGTTAAATAGTTGACGAGAACGTCCAAATCTTCATTGCTAGCATCGCGTAGAAACTCAAGATCCGGGTCATAACGGTATGCCATGTCATTCTCCTGCAAAGGTAATAGGTTTGAAAACTAAGCCTTGACAATCAGGGGGGCGCTGACTGCTCTGTTGACGACCTTTGTTCATCCTATGAAAAGTCGAATCAAATGTTGTCGCTTCTGAAGTGACAATCCTCTGATACACGGAGTTGCTCTCATTTTTGTCGCTTCTGAAGCGACAATTTTTCACTCCGTTCTTCTCCCAGGATGGGTTGGTCGTATTCCAGGAGAATCTCATTGATGAGGGTAATGTCGTAGGTGTTGTTTCGGATGAAATATTTAATGATGAGGTCGAACTTCCGATTGTCCGAGAAGGCAAAACCCGCCTTCATGAGCATTTCTTCGGCTTCCTTCAAGGGGAGTTCAAGCCCTAGGGCAAAGGCAATGGCCGTCTCTTTTTCCGGTCTGTAATGGATGTCGCTGAGGATTTTCGAAAATGTCCGCCTATCAATATGCGCTTTTTTATAGCAGTCGGCATTGCTCATGCCTTTCTCCCGTATCTTGCGGCACAGCATTTGGGAGAAAGTTTCATCTTTGATGTCCAACGCTTCATCAAGTTCCTCGCGGTGTCGCGCAGTAAAGAAGCTTGCCAGACCAGCGGCTATGGCTCCTGTCGTTACTGTAATACCAGTCGCTATCCCGTGGTCACTTACGGTTTTGAAAACGCGGTGAATCAGCGTGGGAACAAAATCAGTCCCCTTTGATTCGATGAAGCGAGAGATATGTGCAAGAAGTTGGCTGTCCATCAGAGTGCTTCCGTTCACCTGTAAAAGCTTTCTCTTTCAACGCTGATAACACTGTTCGACGAGGCTTGAGTCGGAAAGTGTAACGATAACGATTCCCCGAGGGAAGGTTATATCTGTGAAATATCTGAACCATCAAAAATTATCCAGAGCAAAATTTTCACATATATGATTTAAAGTCAAGATTTCATGACTTAAAAGCCGTATATCCGCTCATTTTCCCAGGTTAAATTATCCTGCAAAAAAGGAGCAGGCTGTGGCTTCCCGAAACATTACCAAATTGTCAAAACTGGTGGGATTAAATATCGCCGAAAGGCGCAGACGGGCGGGACTGACTCAGGAAGCTCTCGGAGAGCATCTCGGGATAACTGGAGCCGCCGTGTCGCGTATCGAAAGCGGGCAGGCAACACCAAGATTTTCACGGCTTGAAGATCTGGCGCAGATTCTCAAATGCCAGGTGGCGGATTTGTTTCGATCTCAAGATCAGCCACTGGACGTCAAACTTGATACCATTGAAGACATGCTTCGTCCCTTGCCGACGACTACACAGAAAGAACTTCTTCATCTGCTGGTGGAGGCTATCAGGATGGTTAAGAACTGTGGTTAAGTCTTTTCTTGTTCCGGGTGTCTTCACAATACTCTTCAGCATCTCTCCTGATGTTTCTACCTATCCACTCAGCTCTTCAGTTTTTTTGCGTTTGGGAACATGCAACGTTAATATTGCAGGGACAGTCGGGCAACCTTGAAAAACGTTTTCTCAATCCAGAATTTAGAAAGAGAAAGAAAGAAAAAAAATAATCATGGCTGAAAAAATTATTCAGATAGCAAGGACAGAAATATACTTTATGGAAATCATGTAGATAGATACATACTATAAAAAGAAACAGTTGGAAGAAACAAAAACTGTGCCGTGTGTGCGAAAAAAGTAGCCGGATGACGCGCGCATTGCCAACCAATGGCTTCCGCTGTGCAGGGCGGCTGGTCAGACCTACTGCAATGCCTCTCCGTTTCTGCTCAAGGATTTGACAAGCCGAGCCGAGGCCCAGAGACTCAGGGCGGACTTTACCGCCTATCTTGGCGACTTCTCGCCCAATGTTCAGGAAATTCTGGAAAATTTCTTCCGCAACCAGATCGATACCGCGGTGGACGCGGGCATTCTTGGTGCGGTCATCAAAAAGTTTACGTCTGCCGTCCTCAACCTTAGCCCGAATCCGGGAAGGATGCGGAACGCCAATGAAAAACTCCGAGGAACAGGAAGCGCGACAAATGCGATCGCGCCCTGCAGAACGTTGTTTTACGCATCACAGGCGATAACCTGGAACCGATCAAGCCATCCCAGGGCAAGCCGAATTTTAAAAAGTGGCTGTCGTATACCGTATTCACCCGTACCTATAACCGGAGGCTGGAAGCAAATCCTGCCGGAGGCCGACCAGAGCAGAAAAAGGTTCGGAGCAATCAGCGCTGATTTCCCTCTCTTCTTTCCGGAAAAAAACAAAAAAGATCGCTTTGCCATCCACATATCTAGGTACGCTGGCGGGTTGCGGCTGGCGTGAAGACTAAATTGACAATTTTTTATTAATTTTATAAATTTTTTCTTGCATAAAAACAATTAGAAATTTACTATTTTGTGGACATCTTCCCTGCCGCTGTTTCCGGAAGTCGCGGACTCTCCCCTGCCGCAGAAAGTCCTGAAGTCGCGTCCGCCCCTGCCGCGTGGCAACGCGGGAAAAAACGCGGAAAGGCACATTTATGAAACCGCGAGCGTACATCGCCATTGATCTCAAGTCGTTCTACGCTTCCGTTGAATGCGTGGAGCGTGGGCTTGACCCTTTGACAACGAACCTTGTCGTTGCCGACAAAGAAAGGACGAATAAAACGATTTGCCTTGCGGTGACTCCCTCCCTGAAGGCGTATGGCATACACGGCAGGCCAAGGCTTTTCGAGGTTGTACGCAAGGTGGCGGAGATCAATCGGGAGCGCCGGAGAAAGGCTCCACATGGCCAATTTGCGGGAGAATCTACGGACAGCGCCGTTCTCGCGGCTTCTCCGCAGCTCTCTCTGGGCTACCTTACCGCCACTCCGCACATGGCCCTGTATATTGCGTACAGCGCCAGGATTTACAAGATTTACCTGAACTATATCGCTCCAGAAGATATCCACGTCTATTCCATAGACGAAGTTTTCCTTGACGCCACGAACTATCTCAGACTCTACGGCCAGAACGCCCATGATCTGACCATGACGATTGTCCGGAACATTCTGGCTGAAACCGGCATTACCGCGACCGCCGGTATTGGCACAAACCTTTATCTGGCCAAGGTGGCCATGGACATTGTGGCCAAGAAAAAGCCCGCGGACAAAAACGGCGTGCGCATAGCCGAGCTTGATGAAAGAAGCTATCGGAGGGAACTTTGGGAACATGAGCCGCTCACGGATTTCTGGCGCATCGGGAACGGTTACGCCAGAAGGCTGGCGGCCTATGGCATTAGAACCATGGGGGAAATCGCGTTTCGGTCAACCGTAAACGAGGACTTTTTCTACCGCCTTTTCGGAGTGAACGCGGAACTGCTTATAGACCATGCCTGGGGCTGGGAGTCGAGTACCATAGCGGAAATAAAAGCCTATATGCCCTTCTCGCGAAGCCTGAGTTCCGGGCAGACGCTTCACTCAGCCTACACGGCAGTCAAGGCGAGATTAGTTCTGCACGAAATGATCGACCAACTCGCCCTGGATCTTGTCCGGAAGGGGCTTGCGACGAATCGGCTTGTTCTTACCGTGGGGTACGAGGCTTTGAGCCTGACCTGCCAGGATGTTCCATACCAGGGAGAAATCGTTTTGGATCACTACGGACGTAGGATTCCCAAACACGCTCACGGCACACGATCCCTCAAAGCGTATACCAATTCATCTAGGCAACTTGCCGAGGCCGCGCTTGAGCTTTACGACAGTATTATCGATGAGCGCCTCTTGGTGAGAAGAATTATGGTTGCCGCCTGCCGCGTGCTTGCCGAGACGGAATATCGCACGACAAGAAAAAACCGTCAGTGCAGTCTGCTTTCCTTCAGCGCAGAAAAGGCAAGGGGAAAACAGAGGCGGCAAGGCAAGGAAAAGGAAAAAAGGCGGCAGTTGACCCTGCTTTCCATCCAGAAAAAATACGGAAAGAACGCCATACTCAAGGGAATGAACCTTGAGGAAGGAGCTACCGCCGTGGCCCGGAATGGGCAGATTGGAGGACACAAGGCATGAACCCGAAGTATGCCAGAATTATCGACCTTGCGCGCCATGAACCGGCAAAACATCCAAGAATGAGCAGAGAACAAAGGGCGGCACAGTTTTCCCCCTTTGCCGCGCTGGCCGGGTATGCCGAAGCCCTTGATGAAGCCCGCCGCAGTCATGAAGGTGAATTTGCGCGGGATGCCTCATGTACGCGGGATGAGGAAGATGTCTGTGCGGAGTACCCTTAGGCAGACGAGATGGCCCCCCTTCGCAAGCTGACACAATAAAGAGGTTTCCATGGTGGAATTGAACTCACTCCCCCATCGGACAAAGGTCTTCATGCTTCCAAGAGTCCTGTGCGCGCCCACAAGTGCAAGCGCGTTTCAGCGAATCCCACATTTTTGCACATGGCTTTCCGTATCGGCGCGGAATCTGACTGAATCAAGCCGCCGAGTACCTTCTCAAATCCCACGGCAGACAAAGCGTCTCCGCACTGTGCGCGACTTCAAATGACCATGGGAATGTTACAGGGCGAATGAAATGCTGACTCTACCTCTTCCCCTCTCTGATAATAAAAGAGCTGCGTCTTTTTTTATTTCTTCCATTGCATTGACAGTTCTTTCTTTTTTTTTTATCTATAAATGAATTTTTTAAAAGGAGAACGAGATGGACGATTATCTGAAACATGCTGTGGAATTGGTAAAGGCCCAGGCTTCCGTGCGTGTACTCTCCGCTGAAGAGATGGAAAGCATGATTTCTTCTCTTGCGGGCAAACTCAAAAAGATGGATTGCTCTGAAGAAGGATGTCCGGCGGAATGCGCTGCCACAGAAAGTCCGGCAGTGGACGTCAAGCGTTCCATCAAAGAAAAGCACATCGTCTGCCTGGAATGCGGCAAGACTTTTAAAGTCATCACCAAGAAACATTTGGCCAGGCATCAGCTCGACCCTGCCTCATACCGTGAAAAATGGGGGCTGAAAAAGGATACGCCCCTTATTTGCAAAGAGCTTCAGCGCACCCGCCGTACCAAGATGAGGAGCATGAAACTCTGGGAAAAGCGCGCCATGGCACGCGAAATGGCAAAGTAAAGCCCGGGTCTGTACATTCTCTCCCAGACATAAAGCCGAGGCCTCTTTCCTGAGGCGTCGGTTTTTTTTCTGGTCTTTTTCAAAGGGCGGAGGGAATGGAAAAGCCTTCTGTGGGATCACAAAGTACGCGCCCTTCAGGATAAGGCGCTTTCTCCCTTCAGCCTATCCCTTGGGCCGCAAAAGAGACTCCGCGCGGCCAGACGTCATGGGCGCGACGCTTCCCTCAATCATGACGCAAGCGGAGCCGGTATCTCATCTCTTGCGAACGTCGGTACGGATGCCGATAACAGGAATGCCCTTGGCATGGGCAAAGCAAAGATCCCGTGCTGTATCAACGTCAAGCTGAGGCTTCTGACAGCGCGGGCAAGAAGCGCCTCTTCATCGGCTTCCATTCGGCTTCCATGATGTTCGGGCGCTATTTTACCGTAACGACTTCACCATTCTCAAAACAATACGGCGAAAGTTCATTCCCCAGGCCGGGCAGTTCGGGAATGGCAAAACGGCCGTTCACCGGCTGATAATCATGAATACAAAGCCTGCGATTGTAATCATAGCGGCAGTACACATGATGTTCATGTATAGTGAAGTTGGGAATGGCCGCTTCCAGTTGAAGCGCGGCCGCAGTGGAAAGCGGCGACGCGCAGACATGAGCCTGTACGCCGACATCGTAAATATGGGCAAGATCACAGACTTTTTTCGTTTCCGTTATGCCGCCGCAATTTCCAATGTCCGGCTGTATAAGTTGTATGGATCCGTCCGCAAAATAGGGGGCGTAACCCCAGCGGGTGTAAATGCGTTCACCCTGACTTACGGGCACGTTGATGCGATCCGCCACAAATTTGTTCATTCCAGGAGTGGGCGTGCAGGGTTCCTCAAAATAGAGCACGCGATATTCCCCGGCCAAACGCCCAAGTTGAACCGCTCCCTGGGAATCAATGTAAGAATGGTTTTCCATGATGATATCCACACCATCACCCACAGCCTCGCGCACGGCTGACAGACGGCGTTTTATCATGTCGTAATTTTTCGGCGTCAGAATACGGGTCGTTTCTTCGGCGCTGAAACGGTGGCCATCCTCGGCAAAGGTGAAGAAGTCGATTTTGAGAGCGTCATAGCCTTCGTTCACGGCCTTGAGCGCATTGGAAACATAGTCTTCAACGGTGATGGCGGGAATTTTTCTCTCGTCCCACCCAAACTGCAACTGAGAGGCGTAACATCTGAGGCTGTCGCGCATTTTTCCGCCCAGCAGCTTGAAGACGGGAACATTGAAATACTTGCCCTTGATATCCCACAGGGCAATGTCGAGCGCTGAGATACCTGCAAAAACCACAGGTCCTCCGTTCTGCCCCCAGAATGAGGATTTATAGAGCTTTTCCCATATGACCTCATTCTCCAGCGGATCCATGCCTATAATGCTTTTGGCAAAGTCCTGAACCATGCCGAAGGCCGCCCTGTGCGCGTTACCGTAAGCGAGCGCGGCCTCTCCGTCTCCGTAAAGGCCGGTATCGGTGTACATACGGCAGAGTATGGGCGCCCACCCGGGATTGTCCGCAGGGTGCATATCCATAAGAATGACATCAACGTGGCTTATTTTCATAAAAGCATCCTCCTGTTTGCGGGATCAGTGAATCGTCCATTTGAGAAAATGGTCTTTGGTCTTTTCAAAAATCTGCATGACAATGACGAGTATTATAACCATGAAAACGAAACCGCACCAGGCTTCCGCATACAGACCGTATTCTGTGTATTTTTTTACATAGTATCCCATGCCGTATTCCGCGCCGTACATTTCTGCATAGACGAGTACAAGAAAGGATCCGCGCAGAGAAGTGATGAAACCGGAAAGGATGGAAGGCATGGCCGCGGGGAGAATGACCTTGCGCATTCTTTTGAAGCCCCTAAGTTCGAGCGTGGCCGCATTGTCGAGATAGCGGCTGTCAATGGTCATGATACCGTTGATGGTAGCGAAAAGCGTTGCCCAGATGGTGTTATAGACAACAAGAAAAAGCGAGGCCGAGCGAAAATTCGGGGCGAGGAGAAGGGCAAAGGGCGACATAAGAATGGCCGGAATGACACTGATGGAATAAATGACAGGATGTATGACCTCCCGAAACTTTTTGTGCATGCCCATCAGGGTTCCGAGCGCAAGAGCTATAGCTACCGCAATGAGGATGGAAGGAATCATGAGCTGAAAGGAATACAGCATATTCATGAAAAGCGTTTTCCAGTCCTTCAAAAACGCGACACCGATTTCACTTGTGGGAGGAAAGAGAAAAGCGTTGAAGGATTTTGTGTCCGCGATGTATTTGTAGCCGAGAACAATGCCTATATAAATAAGGATGGTTATCCAGTATTTTCTAAGGAATGTGACGATCCTGACCATGGGCGCCCCCTGGAAGGCAAGAACCCGCTCTCCTGAGGGGAGAGCGGGTTCGATGGATTAATTAGAAGTTGTTGGCCTTGTAGAAGGCAAGGCGTTCATCGTAGAAGGCGGGATCTTCCTTGTAACGTTCCGCAACCAGTTCATCAAGGGCGGCCTTGTAGAGTTCAACGTTGATGTGGGCATCGAGATCAAAGTTTTTGGCATTTCCCGGCAAGAAACCGGTATCCATCATGATCTTCCATGTGGCCTTTACCGCGTTGCGCACCGGGTCAACACTGGGGCGGTAGTTGGGGTTTTTAAGATACGCGGCAACGAAATCCTCGTTGGCATTCAGTTCCTTGGCGAGAATTTTCACGCTTTCATCGGGATGCGCCAACAAATACTGTTCGGAACGGATGAGCGCCTTGAGCAGCAGCTTAACCGTCTTGGGATTGGCTTTGATGAAATCGCTGTTCATGTTCATGCGGCAGCAACCGTAGTTCGGCTGAAGTTGGTCGGCCCAGACCACTATTTCCAGCTGATCCTTCATATTGCCAACGCGGAAGAGAAGATCACCGCTCAGGCTGGCATAGTCGGCTTCGCCCTTAATGACTGCCGTGAGACGATCGCTGTTGGTGCTGTAAGTAAGCCAGTTCACGTCGTCAATGCTGTAGCCGGCCCACATAAGCGGACCGGTAATCCAGGTCTGACTCTTGGGCGCCGCAATCTTTTTACCGATGAAGTCGGAAATGCCCTTCCAGCCCGTGCCCTTTTTGGCCACAATGTACATACCCTTGAGCATATAGCCGCCCACGATGGTGAAATCGGAACCCGAGGCCATGAACTGCAGGGGATTGTTGGTGCCCTGGTTGGAAGTGACATCCACCTGTTTTGCGTTCAGTGCGGTCAACGCATCGGAACTGGAATTGAGAGGCTTCTCAATGACATTGATACCTACTTCTTTGAGGTAGCCGTTATTTTTGGCAAGAGTCACGAGAACGTTGCCGCTGTTGGCGCGCGCCCAGCGCACGGTGTTCACTTCCGGCTTGTCCTGAGCTACAGCGCTTCCGCAGGTCAGCATGAATGCGGCGAGAAGAGAAGCAAGTGTTTTTTTCATGAAGTATCTCCCTGGTAGGTTTAGGGATGAAATCAGGCCATGCGCCTGTTCACATCCCGGTTAATCTGGTGAATAAGCGTATTTCTCAGTTTCAGGGTTTCCACATCATCAAACTGGGTTTCGCGTGTGGGCCGCTTTTCCGGCGCTATGGTACAGTCGTAAATGACCTTGCTCGGCGTCTGACCAAAAACAAGAATGCGGTTGGCCAAGAGAAGCGCCTCGTCTACGTCGTGAGTGACGAAAAAAACGGTCTTTTTAGGGTCAGTTCGCGCCCATAACTCAAGAACCAAATCCTGAAGCAACGCGCGGGTTACGGCATCAAGCGCGCCAAAGGGTTCGTCCATAAGCAGAACGGGGGGATCAATGGCAAAGGAACGAGCGATGGCGCATCTCTGTTTCATTCCGCCCGAAAGTTCTTTGGGAAGCTTGTAAAACACGCTCTCTTCAAGGCCGACATCGCGTATTTTCTCAAGCGCCACTTCCTTCCAGCGCTTTTTTCCGTCCTTGGGAAAACGCTGTTCAAGAGCCAGCATGATGTTTTCCCCCGCCGTCATCCACGGAAAGAGGCCATAATCCTGAAAGACCATGCCGCGGTCGAGTCCGGGCTTTTCTATGCGTCTGCCGTCAATGGATATTTCCCCGCTTATCGGATGTTCCAAGCCAGCAAGAAGACGGAGAAAGGTGCTTTTTCCACAGCCGGAAGGACCCAGAAGGCAGATGAAGGATCCGGTGTCGATGGCGAGATCAATGTCTTCCAGAATCAGACGATCCGGAGTGTAACTGAAAAACAGATGTTTGATGAGAATGTCCTGCATAAGTCAAAAAGAGGGTATTTCCGTATCAGCGGAGCATTTCGAGAAAGGCTTCCATACGAACCTTGAGCTGTTCCGTGTCCGCGGGCGAATAGTCGGTGACGATCTGCAGAAAAGGCAGATGCAGTTTTTCCCGGACGAATTTTTTAACGGACCAGGATTCCACGTCATAGGTCTGGCAACCCTGCCAGGTGAGGTCGATCACGGCGTCGACCTGAAACTCCCGCGCAAGTTCTTCAAGCGTTGTATAGCGGTTCGGATTGGGCGACATGACGGAACAGGGTATGTCGAGATAGCGCGATGCGAGAGCCTCCAGCGGATCGGCGTTTTCGTCGATCATGAAGCGCACCTTTTTGTAGCAGGAACAGTTGTCCAGGCAGACCACGCTTGCGCCGCAGGATTCAAGAAGCTGCACGACCTTGTGAGAGCCAAGACCGACAGGGACGCCCGTGAGAAGAAGACGCGGCGCGGATTCGGCAAAGGTGTTTTCTCCGCCAAGGCCTACTTCCCGCGCTATGTCCTCCAGAAGTTCCGTGGCCTTGTCCCAGTCCGGAACAAAGGAGGCTCTGTGCGCGATTTCCATGAGCTGCATACCGGAAAGGGGCGACGGTTTTCTTTTGGCGAGGTCAAGCACACTCTTCAGCGCCAGGCGGAAACGGTTGGCCTTGCGTATGGCGTTCCGCAATTCCTCTTCGCCGATGGTAACGCCGAAGCGCCGTTCAAGTTCCCTGATCAGGCGTTCATACTGCCCTTTCCAGTACTGGCGCGCCGTTTCGTCCTGAATCTGCGGCAACTGGAGAATAAACATGGGCTTGCGTTTGGCCAGAAGCTCGTACATCTTTTTTTTGCCGTCGCAGGTCGTGTCCGCGATGACAATGTCGGATGCGGCAAGATACGGGCAGCTGTCCTCCAGGGCAAAGCCGAAGCTGCTCTTGATGAGCGGGCAAAGGGTACGCGGGAGTATGCTCTCTGCGGCGGGAATGGAATCGTTCTTTGTGCCGCACAGCGAAACGGGAATGGCTCCCGCCGCCAGCGCTATTTCCACGGGAGAGTATATGCAGTACTGCCCCACAACTTTTGTTCCGGACTCCTTTGCCTCCTGAAGCGCCAGAACGTTGCGATCCGTAATGCTCTTGAACCGTTCAACACTGGGATATGTCATGATGCTTCTCCGCATGCGCGCGCGGCAATGAGGGCCGCGCCCAATGCTCCGATATTTTGCGGGTGTTCCGCAACGTTGACTTCCGTTCCGAGTTCAGCGGAAAGGCGGCTCGCGAAGGCCGGGAGGGTTGCGAGTCCGCCTGTAAAGGTATATTCGCCGCGGCAGGCAATACGGCGGGAAAGCGTAACCATACGTCTGGCCAGAGAACGGAACACACCGGCGGCCACATCTTCCGGCGGCACTCCCTGAGCGAGCAGACCGACGATTTCCGTTTCGGCAAACACGGCGCACATACTGGAAATGTCCGCAGGCTTGCCGCGGGAGGCGGTTTCATCCATCTCCCGCATATCCATACCCAGAATTCCGGAAAGCACCTGCAAAAAACGTCCCGTCCCGGCGGCGCACTTGTCGTTCATGACAAAGTCCTGCACCGTACCTTCGGAACCCACGGCAATGGCCTTGCTGTCCTGCCCCCCGATATCGAGAACAACGCCAGTTCCGGGGAAAAGGTGTACGGATCCCAGCGCGTGACAGGTGATTTCCGTGACTCTCTTGTCCGCGAAAGGCAACGCTATGCGCCCGTAACCCGTACCAACGATGCCCTTCAGGGCTGAGCGTTCCACACCGGCCAGTCCGCACGCCCTGTCAAGGGCGTCCTCCCCCGCCTGGCGGGGATTCCAACCTGTTGGAACAAGGGAATACGCCAGAACGCTTGCGGAACGTTCCTCCACGATAACAGCCTTTGCGGCCACAGAACCCACGTCAACGCCAGCCACAGGCATACCGGACTTCTCCTGAAGGCTTCCTTCCGTTACCCGCACGGGATCCGATGCGGCAGCAAAGTCTATGGACGGATGACCTTGTCGGCAAGGTCGAGACTGGTGACAATATCCAGCATATTTGTGGTTTCTCCCACCTGCTTCTGATCGGTGAGGTGGAAGAATTCGAGGCAGGTGCCGCACACGAGTATGCTCACTCCGGAAGATTCAAGTTTTTTCAAGGCATCGAGAGCCTTGCCCGGGGTGGAGGCAAGGCGCACTCCGCCATTGAGCATAACGATGCGCCACAAGTTATTCATTTCGTCAAGCGTGGAAAGAAAATTCCCCATGAGTTTTCCGCCCAGTTCGTCATTGCCGGAACCAATGACATCGGAGGTGAGCAGTACCAGCGTCTTTCCCGATCCCGCGGATCCGGTGGCGGCGATGATCTCTTCTGCCTCGGCGCAGTTGACACTGGCCCTGTGGCCGGAGATTCGCCAGACGGAATCGCCGCACTGTTCGATGTCCGTAACGTAGCCGGATCGACCGAGGAAACGGCTGACATTTTCCGAGGAAGGTTTATTATCCACGCAGACTTCAATAGTATCCGGAGAACTCTTCAGGGCTTCGCGGGTACGGATGACAGGTTCAGGGCAGACCAGACCTCGACAATCAAGAACAACCGACATATGACCTCCGGAAAAACGTTTGCAGGATGAATCAGAACAAAAAGGAAAACCGTTTTGACGCGCCATGTTCAGGCAAGCAAAGAACTTGCCCGTAGGAATTAACATACATGAAAAATCGGAAAAAAGTCGTTGGGCCTTTTGTAAAATTTTGTAAGGCGCGTGTTTTTTTGGGAAAAGGTGCCGTCAGAGCGATTTAAAAAAGTATTTGGAAAAAAACCCGGCGCCCCGCAACGAACACTCGCGCCAAAGCAAACGGAAAAAGCCTTCCTCCCTACCTCACGCTTGCCATGAGGGAATGCTTTTTGGCGGTATCCAACGTGACATCGACAAAAAGCCCCGGGCGGCCTCTGCCTTCAGGAAGACGCACGTTCACCTTGTCTCCCCACGGATCACGGCCCTGCCACAGGGGATCGCCCCCATCCTGTTTGGGGCTGAGTCCTTCCAGAAGCACGTCTGTAGAAAGTCCAACGCGACCGCGCAACCACGCTTCAGATCTCTCGTTCTGATGGGCCTGTAGGCGTTCCAGCCGCTCCAGCTGCACCTCGCGGGGAACCTTGAACGGCATGGTTGAAGCGCGCGTGCCCGGGCGGTCGGAATAGCAAAAGGAAAAGCTGGACATGAAGCCGCAGGTGTCAATGGCCAGAAGCGTTTCCTCGAATTCCGCCTCGGTCTCGGAAGGGAAGCCCACAATGAGATCCGTGGAGAGGGCGAAGTCCGCCCGCGCGCGGCGCAGGCCTTCCACGACCTCAAGGTAACGTTCCATGGTATAGCCGCGCCCCATTTTCTGAAGCATGGAATCCGAACCTGATTGAAGCGGCAAATGCAGGCGCGGGCAAAGTGCGGGCAGTTCGGCAAAGAGTTCTATGGTCTCCGGCGAAAAATCCTTAGGATGGGCGGAGACGAAGCGCAGGCGGCGAAGTCCGGGAAGAGCGGCCACTTGGCGCAGAAGATCGGGGAAGGATGTGCCGTCGCCGCTTTCGTCCTTCCCAAAGACGTTGACGTTCTGGCCCAGAAGGGTGATATCGCCCGCGCCGCGATCCACCCAGGCGCGGCACTCATCAAGCACGGCTTTTGCGGATCGCGATTTGCGCGGCCCGCGTGTGTAGGGCACTATGCAGTAAGCGCAGAAATTGTCGCACCCCTGCATGATGTTCACATGGGCCACGGGAGAAAGCCCGTCGGGCGCCGTGGCGAGACAAGGATCGCGATCGGGAAACTCATCGGTGAAATCGAGGAATGAGAGCCTGAGTTCCGGTTCCTCAAGCAGGCGGAGAAACGCATCAGGCGCCGAGACAATGCCGTCGCTTCCGACCACAAGGCGCACCTGCGGATCGCGGCGCATAAGTTCCTCGCCTATTTGCTGGGCCACGCAACCCGCCACGCCCACCAAGGCGCGGGGGTTGGCCTGACGGATGCGGCCAAGGGCGCTGTATACCTTCTGTTCCGGCTTTTCACGGACAGAACAGGTATTCAGAAAGATCACGTCGGCCTTTTCCAAAGGACAATCGACAAAACCGCGGGCACGGAGAGAGCGCGCCACCCCTTGCGAATCGTTGACGTTC
>CAZWBH010000016.1:24014-34799 GCA_964632155.1 uncultured Mailhella sp. | reverse complement strand
CCGGATGAACGCGCCGCCTTCGCTATCAGCGGGCTACCGCCCGCGCCTCCGGCGGATAACGAAGCGCTATCAGCGGGCTACCGCCCGCGCCTGCGGCGGCCAAGGAAGTTGTTTCTTTTCTCTTTTTCATGTCTCTCACGCCCCCGCCAGCGCCGCCAGTTTCTCTCGCAGCGGCCCGGCTTGTTCCTCGTGCGTCTGCCACTGCGCCGCCGCGTACTCGTCCCCCTGCGAAAGCCCGACCAGAACCCGCGGGTTGAGGTATGTGGCGTCCAGTGCATCCAACGCGTCCTTCAGTGCCTTGGCGCTCTTGTCCGTCAACTCTCTCAAGTCATAGCCGTAAAACTCTAGCGTCCTGATGAGATACCCCTCGGAGTCGTCGCCTTCCGCCGTGCGCAGGTGAATCACCTCCGCGCCCTCGGGGTCCGCCTCCACGTACCTTGCCGCGTCCACGGCCCAGAGCTTCCCGCCCGCGATTTCGTAAACGATCTTGTCGATGGTTTTGGAAACCACGACCAGGGTATTAGTCGCCACCAGCAGGTGCGATCTAAATGGGACACGCTTCACCCGGGCAGAGAGGGGCTTTAAAATGTTTGCCGCGACGCGATACCTATGAACAGACTTACTCGGAGTTTGCAGAGTATTTGGTAAGATTCGGTACAGCTGTTACGCCTAAAAAATAACCCCGTTGAAGTCAGGCCCTTAGCTAAGCTAAAGCGTAGTCCAACGGGGAGGAAGTCGTAAATAAATAAGGATGGCAGACTTTCAAAGGAACGTACTCATGGACAGAACATTTCTAAGCTTCCAGGCGCAAAAATGCCAATCTACCCCAGTAATGGGCCAACTTCAGCGTTTAATTGATAAAGCGTGACGAGGGCGGGCAGAATTAGATTTTTACTTTAAAATCGACATCGGTTCACCACCATGTGCGTAAAGTACGATATAATAATTTATTTCCACTAATTGGTGCAGGCTACAAAGTTTGAATAAGAGAAATTTCACGATATTATAGTATAGCTATAAAATCGTTAAGCCAATCATCACATGGTTCGTCAATAGGAGCAATAGAATAACGCTTTTGTGCAAAAGACTCGACTACTGCTTTTAGCCACAGATACCCCAAGGTTTTTTTCTGTTGTTCCTCTAACTTTGATACTTCATAATCAACCCATTCATTAAAAGAAAATAAATAAATCTCTGTGCCAGTTTCATCTTCTAACTCTTTTTTCCTATTAACTATATCAGTCCTCATATCAACTATAGAATCAACTATAAATCCTGCAACTCTACAATCTGAATGAGTTATTAATTTATCCCTAAGCTCCTCAAGCTCGTCACGCAGGTATGGTTTCCCATATTTAGCATCCCACGATTCAAATATAGTACCATTTTCCATGAGTTCAACATCACCTATGTTTCCATGTTTTTTATTTGCTGATCTCATCTGAGAAAGAGGAACAAGTTCAACATCATTAAGTAATTTCATTTCAGATAATGCCTGAAACAAGCAATGAATTATAACTTCAAAGGCTCTAGCTGAATAACTTGTCGTATTAAAGAAATACGTTAACAAATCAATTATATGACAAAAACTATCATCCATATGATTTTCAACGAGTTTACACGCACTATCGGCTAATTCTTTAAATTTTTCAGAGCGATTCTTTAATAATGTCATCATATAACACAATCCAAGTTCTGCGGGCATTGAGTTATTTTCTACCGCGTCAACAACTGCAATCCAATCATTGAACGGACCTTTCATTTCTGCTTTATATAAACTAGTATACGGATAATTTTCTGCTAGTGTTCTTGTCATAAATAAACCGTATTTATTAATTTTAAGAAGGCCATATTTTCGCAAAAAAGGAGTATTATATTTTGAATCAATAGTTCTCATTGAGATGCCTTCTTTCCAGGAAAAAGAACCTTTTCGAGAGGTTCCTTTATGTAGCCTAATACTTTGATTTGGTGCAATACTTTTTATAGTTAATTGCAAAAAAGCAAGCCCAACCAAAGCTCTACCGACCTCACTAGTGACACCATTTACGATATTACGTAATAAATTTTGATTCGTATCAGTTAATTTGGTAAAATCAACAGATGAAACAGCATGAAATTTTTCTTCAAGGAAACCTTTTGATAGTTCAGAAATTATGCGTAAATATCTCCTTTGGCTTTCATCTGTTTGAACCCCTTGGAGATATACTATCGTCTCACCTTCTTGATGTAGTTCATAACGATCTTCGTAGACATCAAGATGCTTTTCTGCTTCTTCATTAATCATAGTAGCTCACCCTTTCTATAAATTTTTCCATAACTGTACGCTTAATGGTGTCAATGTTGGAAAAATATAAGGTACAAGCCAGTGATCCTCACCAATCTGAGGATTTGTGGCATGATTTCGTATTTCATAACCTAACGACCGTAAATATTTTGCGGCATCTAACACATCCTCCTCATTGACCATCCATGTCTTTGACAATTCCTTGGTAGTTTGAATTTCTGGTATTCCATGATTAGCTAATATTTTGTTTAAAACTACTGAATATGGAATTTCACTTATAATTTTAGCTGAAGCAGTAATTTTTGGTGCATACTGATAGTAACCATTAAGTTGTACTAAATCTGCCTTAATATTGTTATCCCTCAATTCTTTTTCAAAAGCTTTCCATGCAACTGTGTATCCAAATTTTACTGGTGTTTTTATGATTAAACGAACAGCTTTTACGCCTAAAGTCCAATCACCATCTCTTGGTGTAATGTCAATTACATAAAATATTCTATTAAATTTTTGGTGTGCATTGGTAACTGTGATTGTTAAAATATCACCCCATTTAATTTCATTTTTAAAATCAGCTTGTTCTGGTTGAAGAATAAAAAAATTGAAAATCTCATTCATAGAACAATAATATTCATGAGATGCTGGCAATAACCCAGCTTCTTTTTTTAGTAATCTAATGGCCATTTCTGCTTTCCTACGATAAATAGAAGTTAAGTCGTGCTTTCGTTTCCTAAATGTCAGTTCTTCATATTCTTCAAGAAGAGACAACTGAAACGGAAATTCTGTGCCAAACACTTGTTGACGAATTGCAATAGCCATTATTCTAGCAAGTTGTGGTGGAACTGAGTTACCAATCTGTTTGACGGCAATTTGCTTATTTCCGCTGATTTCATAATCGTCAGGAAAAGTTTGAAGACGTTTGTACTCTTCGTATGTAAAAAAACGGTTCCTCCAATGCAAGGGTCCTGTGTAAGCGCCACCACTAGCCTTTATTGTTCTAACTGGAGTATTAGGGTCTGCTTTGTATAAAAAATCAGAAAATTTTGACCGCCAAGCAAAAATTGGGTTTGGATGCCCCATCTCCTCAGTATAAAAACTATAATTTAATCCAGGTGGTATATCATATAAAAGCTTCGCGAATCTACCACCAAGATGAGTACTTTCAATTGACTCTCTTGACTTAACGCCTTCTATAGCGATTTCGGCAACATAAAATTGTTGATTATCAATTGAGTCAGGACCATGAGTAGGTCTTGGGAATTTAAAGCAACCATTTTTTAGCCCTACAATTATAAGTCTCTCTCTATGTTGCGGCACACCGTAATCTGCTGCATCCAAGATACGATAAAAAAGTTTGTATCCTACTTCAGAAAATGCTTGGAGTATCTCACGCCACGCCTCCCCGTTCTGGGCTCCTATTATTCCATAAACATTTTCAAATAGAAAACCTTTTGGTGTTAATTCTGTTAGAAGTCGCACATATTCGCGAAAAAGAACACCACGTGCGTCGGTTGTTCCAAGAACACCATTTGCACGTCGACCAGCAGCACTAAAAGTTTGGCATGGCGGCCCACCAATAATGAAATCTATTTTACCAAGATGCTTCGCAGAATATTTTCTAATATCAATACAGTTTACTTTTGATTTATCAAAACGTTTCCCTACCCCTGTGTTCATTTCAAGAGTATTACAAAATTTTTTCTCAATTTCTATGGATTCAATGATTTCAAATCCCAAATCCGAAAAACCTATATCCAATCCGCCAGCACCTGAAAATAAACTCAAGGTGCGGATAGAAGTAATATTATTATTTAATAACCACTTTTTTATAGATCTACCAAACATATCTGGCCATGCTGGGCTATTACATTCACAATCAATAGCATTACAAATAAAGCTAAAAGTTTTACTATATTCTTTTGTTGTAAAAAAAGATAATTGCTTCATATTACTACACATCTACATTACTCCGTGCAAAACTTCCCAATCTACTCATGTAACAAACTCGATACAGTTGTTCTGTGTTTCATAGTGTGTACTTTTACACGAAAGCTGTCTTCATCTGTTATGGTTAGTGTTGTTGCTCTTCGTTTGCTGATCCAGTTCTTTGTCTGAGTACATTTACCTTCACCGACCCCTATGCTACGCCACCTCGTTAAATACATATGTACCTTTATGAGGTCAATACAAAAAGGCGCTGTTTTACCAGCGCCCTGGCCCGGTGAGGTGAGGTGGATGATATGAAGACGGGCCGAAAAGAATGTTAGCAAAAAGTGTCTTTGGTGTAAAGCCTGCCCCACATCTTCTCCTATTATATTTTGTCAACGTGCTTCAGTTTTTATCCACGACTTCCCTGTTCACGTGTGTCACCCTGTCCCGTTCCTCGGCGCGCTTGCCGTCCTTGAACCTATCCAGCGTGCCCACAAGGTAGCCGGTAATGCGCTGGATGCGCTCGAACTTCACGCCCGTGCCGATACGTTCACTCTGCCTTTTTCACACCTTTGTTTTTCCCTCTCCTGCAGGCGCCAGGCCAGATAAGCACATGGCCCATCCGCACTGCCGTTTCTGCGCAAAGTACGCTTCCCTCGCTCAGCCCTTCCTCGTAGGGCAGGGCCACGCATGGGGCGCACAACCTGGCGAACTTGCACTCATTGCAGTCGGCGGGATACGCTTCCCACTGCCTCTTTACCTCTTCAATAAAGGCGGTTTTCTCAAGAACCATGCCGCCTCTCTCGGAAAAATGCCCCAGAGGGTGAATGCCCGTACACAACGCCGTCCAGGCCCAGGCAGCGCATGTTTTCGCAGGAAGCGCAGGGGTTTTCTTCCCGCGAAAGACCAACGGGCAGATCTCTCCATTTGCTACCCAGCGGATTGATCTGCCTGATGTTCACCTTGTCCATCAAGTCATTTTCCAGCAGATAATCGGCGACATCGCGCATCTGCTCAAAAATTTTTTCGCCGTCTTCCTCCGTCCAGGTCTCATCAAAAACGGTATTGGCCGCGTTATTAGTAAAGCCCAGAAAGTGATGCGCGTATGGCCGGATCTTCCCCTGTCTTGCGGCGCCAGGCCCGTAAGAAGAATACCTTTCAGGGATCGCGGAACGCCCTCAAAAGCGGGCTGGACGAACGAAGGATCCTGTGCTAATTTTCAGAGTAGCCCGTATGCCGCGCTATGGTTTCTTGTTTTTTACGCGGGATATTTTCCCGTCCCGGTTGCGCCGGGGAAGGATCGCCTATGCAGATAGAAGTTGTTTTCCGTAACCTTACGCCTTCCGCACCTCTCAAAAGCTATGCCATGAAGCGCTTCCAGAAGCTGGCCCGCATGGTCGGCGAAGAGGAAGACAACAAAGCTCTTGTCACACTTTCCCTGGAAAGCGGTAGACCGCGCGTGGATGTTCTGCTGACCGGGCCTGAACTGAACATGGTCGCCAGCGAAAAAAACGACGACATGTACGCCGCCATAGATCTCTGCAACGATCGCCTAGGTCAGCAACTTCGCAAAGCCAGTGAACGCCGCAGTCAGATCAACCGCGATACCATGACAGACTCTCTCACCAGGTGATTTTTCGCCAAAAGCAAACTCTTGCGCTAAAATCCCCCGTATGCTTTCGCACGCGGGGGATTCTTTTTGCCTGAGGAAGCCCTCTTCCGTTCACTGTTTGATGAAGTTGGCGAAGGGGGAAATTTCCCGCAGATAACGGACAATGCCGGGCATGACTTCAATGACGCGCTCTATCTCTTCCCGCGTATTGTAGCGGGAAAGGCTGAAGCGCACGGATCCGTGGGCAAAGTTGAAGGGAACACCCATGGCGCGGAGTACGTGCGACGGTTCCAGACTGCCGGAGGTGCAGGCGGATCCGGAACTTGCGCAGATGTGGTATTGATCCATTTGGAGAAGGAGTGCCTCGCCTTCCACGGCCTCGAAGGAAATGTTCAGCGTGTTCGGCAGACGATGTTCCAAATCGCCGTTTATTCTGCAGTTCGGGATGGCGGCGAGAAGACCCTCCTGAAGGCGATCGCGCAGGGCGGCAACCGTTGTGCGCTCTTTTTCCAGGTTGGCACCGGCCAGTTCGCAGGCTTTGCCCAAGCCAATGATGTAGGGCACGTTTTCCGTACCGGCGCGCCGCCCGCGCTCCTGATGGCCGCCCTTGAGATACGGGCGAAAGCGCGTGCCCCGGCGCAGGTACAAGACGCCTATGCCCTTGGGGGCGTGAATCTTGTGCCCGGAAAGCGCGAGATAGTCTATGGGCAGTTTCCTAAGGTCAATGATCTCCTTGCCCGCGGCCTGCACGGCGTCCACATGGAACTGCACGCCATGGGACTTCACGATCTGGGCGGCCTTTTCGATGGGGAAGACGGTACCTGTCTCGTTATTGGCGAACATCATGGAAACAAGCGCGGTGTCCGGCCGGATGGCGCGTTCGAGTTCGTCAAGATCGATGCGGCCCCGACTGTCCACGCTCAGCCAGGTGACGTCGTAGCCCTTTTCCTCAAAAGATCGCCCGCAGGCAAGAATGGCGGCGTGCTCCACCTTCGTGGTAATGATGTGGCGCTTTTCCGGTTGGGTTTCGGTAGCGGAGTACCAAGCGGCGTTATCGGATTCCGTGCCGCAGGAAGTGAAGATGATTTCTTCGGGGTGCGCGTTCAGAAGTTGCGCCGTCTGCTCGCGGGAGACGTTGATGTAGCGCGCCATCTGCCCGCCAAAGGTGTGCATGCTGGAAGCGTTGCCATAGAGCGCGGTAAGGGCGGGCATCATGGACTCCACTACTTCCGGAGCGACTTTGGTAGTAGCGTTGTTGTCGAGGTAAATCACATCGGTACAAGTTGCCATGTTACGCCTCCACCACGGTAATGGCGGGATCCACTTGTTCACGCAAGGTCTTTTCCACCAGGCTCTTCAAGGTAAGCTGACTGGCGCTGCAACCGGAACAGGCCCCGCGCAGGGCCACAAAAACCGTTGTGCCGTCCACATCCACAAGTTCTATATTGCCACCGTCCAAAGCCAGGCGCGGCGCGATGTCCTCGCTGATGATACGCATAACCTTCTGCATACGCTGCACATTGGTCATGCGGGGCGCGGGCCGGATCTCTTCCAGCGGCCGCCTCAGGGAATGGAGCTTGTCCAGAATGGACTGTATCTCATCCTTGCAAGATCCGCAGGCGCCGCCGGCTTTGATGAAGTTTGTCACTTCCTCCACCGTACTCAGGTCGTTTTCCTTGGCCACCTTGATAATTTGCAAATCGGTCACGCCAAAGCACTTGCACACGAGGCGGCCTTCTTCCGCCGTACTTCTAGAAGGCAGGCCCTTCCAGTGGCGAACGGCGTCTTCAAGCGCTTCCTCGCCCATAACGGAACAGTGCATTTTTTCCTTGGGCAGCCCCCCCAGATACTCCACGATTTCCTTGTTCGTGAGCCTGGCCGCCTCTTCCATGGTTTTGCCCTTGATGAGTTCCGTGAGGGCGGAGCTGGAAGCAATGGCACTGGCACAGCCAAAAGTCTGGAACATGGCGTTTTCTATCACGCCGTCTTTATTGACTTTGAGCATGAGTTTCAAGGCGTCGCCACAGGCAAGGCTACCGGCCTCGCCGATGACATTGGCGTCTTCAAGCACGCCGGCGTTGCGCGGATGCAAAAAATGATCGCGGACAGTATCGGTATATTCCCACATGATGCAGACTCCTTGATGACGCGGCGGGAGGAACGGCAAAAAACCGGTTTACGGAGAAAGGTTAACCACTTTCCCGGCAATGTCCAGAGCGTGACTTTCCGGCAAGGCGCTCTCAGGGGCGGATCACCTCAAGGCCGGCCATATACGGACGAAGCACCCGGGGGATGACAATGGATCCGTCTTCTTCCTGATAGTTTTCAATAACGGCCACCAGAGATCGGCCGGTAGGCAGGCCGGATCCGTTGAGCGTATGCACAAATTCCGGCTTGCCACCACCCCTGGGGCGGAAGCGGATATTGGCGCGGCGGGCCTGGAAGTCCGTGCAGTTGGAACATGAGGAAATTTCGCGGTAGAGGTTTTGGCCCGGGAGCCACACTTCCACATCATAGGTTTTGGCCGCGCCAAAGCCCATGTCTCCGGTGCAGAGGGTGATAGTCCGGTAAGGCAATTCCAGCCTCTCCAAAAGAATTTCGGCGCAACGGCGCATATTTTCCAGCTCTTCCCAGGATTTGTCCGGATGGGTGAAGCGCACCATTTCCACTTTGATAAACTGATGCTGACGGATGAGCCCGCGCACGTCCTTGCCTGCGGAACCGGCCTCGGAACGGAAGCAGGGCGTGCCCGCGGTGTAACGCAGGGGGAGCTGATCTTCCGCGAGAATTTCACCGGCGTGAAGGTTGGTAACGGGTACTTCTGCCGTGGGAATAAGGTAATAGTTCCAGGCGGGCATTTTGAAGAGGTCTTCCTCAAATTTAGGGAGCTGGCCCGTGCCCTGCATGGTGACGGCGTTGACCATGAACGGGGGCGATACCTCTTCCGCGCCAAATTCCGCGGTTTGCGTGTCCAGGTAAAAATTCATGAGCGCGCGTTCCAGGCGGGCGAAGACGCCGTGAGTCACACAAAAACGGGATCCCGCGAGTTTGGCGCCGCGCTCAAAGTCAAGGCCTGTTTTTGCGGCGCCCACTTCGAAGTGTTGCTTCGGGCTGAAGCCAAAATCGCGCGGGGTGCCCCAGCGGTGCAGTTCGGGATTATCGCGTTCATCCAGCCCCACAGGAACGGAGGCGTCCGGAATGTTGGGCACGCGGAGCATCCACTGGTAGACGCTCTCCTTGATTTCCGCGACCTCGGCGTCCAGATCCTTGATTCTGACGGAAAGTTTGCCAAGTTCGGCCATGAGTTCCGCAATGTCTTCGCCTGAACGCTTGAGCCGTGCCACTTCGGCGGATTTTGCGTTGCGCATGCTCTTGAGGCTTTCCACTTCCGTAAGGGCCGCGCGGCGCTTCGCATCCAGATCCAAAAATTCATCCATGGAAAGGGGAGAATGGCGATCGGCCAGTGCCTTGGCGACTACTTCGGGCTGCTTCTGGAGCAGTTTGAGATCGAGCATAAAAACCTTCCTTACGGCGGCGTTATGGGATAAAAGCGGGATCGGAACGTCTAACGCAGATGAAAAATAGCCTCATTGCGCCATACAGTCAATTCACGCGGAGGGGAAAAGGGCCACGGCCATGTGCCGCTTGACCGTGGCGCGGCAAGAACGTAGAATTTTAAAGCGCCCAGTTGCTGGAACAGGGAATTCAGGACAGAGGAAGAAGGATATGGCAAACGCTTCGCTGGCAACCTTGTACAGACCGCAGACCTTCGCCGAGGTGGTGGGGCAGGATATGGCAAAGGCCATACTCTCCCGCGCCGCAAAGGAAGACCGTGTAGCGCCGGCCTATTTGTTCAGCGGCACACGCGGCGTGGGCAAGACGACCATGGCGCGCATTTTTGCCAAGGCGCTCAACTGCGAACAGGCCCCGACGGGCGAGCCGTGCAACCAGTGCGACACCTGCCGCCGTATCACCCAGGGAAACTTTGTGGATGTGCTGGAGATAGACGGCGCTTCCAACCGCGGCATCGACGATATCCGCCGCCTGCGCGACTCCGTGGGCTACGCCCCCCTGGAAGGCCGCTACAAGGTCTTCATCATCGACGAAGCCCACATGCTTACCAAGGAGGCCTTCAACGCCTTCCTGAAAACGCTTGAGGAGCCACCGGCGCGCGTTACCTTTATCCTGGCCACGACAGAACAGCATAAGTTCCCTGTGACCATTTTGAGCCGCTGCCAACATTTTGTGTTCCGCCAGCTTCCCGAATCTGTTCTTGTGGCGCATATCAGCAATATTCTGCAACGGGAAAAAAGGCTCTTTGAGCCGGAAGCCGTGCGCCTCATTGCCAGGCGGGCGGCGGGTAGCGTTCGCGATGCCATGTCTCTCCTCGGGCAGACGCTTGCGCTGGGTTGCCCCCCCGGCGAGACGCTTACGGCCAGGCAGACGCGCGAGGTGCTTGGACTGGCCGGGCGGGAAATCATGGAAAGGATCCTCAACGCCCTGGCCGCCCAGGATGTTGCCGCCATCACTCGTCTTGTGGCTGAAATCCTTGCCCAGGGTGCGGACATGGGCTTCTTCCTGCGCGAACTTAGCGCCCTGTGGCGCAATCTTTTCCTTTTGAAGCAGACGGGAAAAGACGCCCTTACGCTCGACATCCCGCCTTCGGAACTGGAAAGACTCTCTGCCGCGGCTTCCCGCTTCTCCCTGACCTATATTCACGCGGCATGGCAGATGACGCTGGATTCCCAGCGTCGCATACTCACAAGTCTTGAGCCTTCTTCGGGGCTGGAACTCTTGCTTCTGAATCTTGCCCTGCTTCCCAGACTGCTGCCTTTGAAAGAGTTTGTAAACTTCCCCGCCGCGGATCCTCTTCCCTCTTCCTCTTCCAGTTCCCCCTCCGATCCCTCAAGGCCGGATCCGAAGGAAGACGCCCTGCCTCTTTCCTCTTCCCCCTCCAGTCCCC
>CAZWBH010000016.1:21085-23914 GCA_964632155.1 uncultured Mailhella sp. | reverse complement strand
AGGCCGGATCCGAAGGAAGACGCCCTGCCTCTTTCCTCTTCCCCCTCCAGTCCCCCCTCCAGTTCTTCAACGCCGGATCCGAAGGAAGACGCCCTGTCTCTTCCCTCGCCTGAGGCTGATCCCGCCATGCTGAAGTCGGAAGATCGGGCTTCCGCGCCCCCTCCGGGCGAAGAAAAAAAAACAACGCCTCAGCAAAGTGACGAGGCGTGGAAGGAGTTCCCCGCGGATTCGTCCTACTCGTGGAAAGACTTTCTGGCGATTTGCGAAGGCAGGGATGAGATTCCCGCCCCCCTTCTGCGCCAGTGCCGCGGCGAGATCCGCGGAACTTGGCTTGTGCTTCAGCCCTTTTCCCAGGTGGTAAAGCGGCAGCTCCAGCGCCCGGAAGACCTGCGCCTCATTGAAGAAATCGCAAGGGCCTGGACAGGGAAGGATCTGACCATCGCCTTTCGCCCGCCGCGGAAGAAGGTATCAACGGAAGCCGAACTCAAGGAGCAAGCCCTCGCGCATCCCACGGTTAAAAAATTTCAGAGCCTCTATGACGCACGGCTGGTGTACTGTACACCCGTCAGCCAGGAACAAAAAGCGGCGCTTCCCGCGCCCTCAGCTCTTCAGGGAGACAAGTCATGAAAAATATGAACGACATTTTGCGCCAGGCACAGATCATGCAGAACAAAATCGCCAAACTTCAGCAGGAAATGGCTGAAAAAGAGGTAGAGGTCTCTTCCGGCGGCGGCATGGTCAAGGTGATTATGAACGGACGGCAGGAAATGAAGTCCATCACCATCGACAAGGCCGTTTTGGAAAGCGGCGACGCCGAAATGCTTCAGGATCTCATCATCACCGCCGTAAACGAGGCCGTGCGCATTGGCAGGGCCAATCTTGATCGGGAAATGGCCAATATTTCCGGGGGAATACATCTTCCGGGAATGTTCTGAGGCAGGATTCCCAAAACAAAGCCCCAAAAAGAAAGAAGGCAGACCGTTCAACGCGGAATCAGCCTGCGATTCTGCGGAAAGACAGCGTCTGGCACGGGACAGGATCGCAGGCGTATTTTTTCTATTCCGGCTTCAGCGCCAGCACTTTCCGGGAGGAACCATGGCTCTTCATCCACTGGCGGGATCCCTGCCCCGCCCCGAACATCTTGTGAATATCCCCTCGCTCATCGCGGCCTACTACACCACCGAACCTTCTCCCGACGTTCCCGGGCAGACCGTGAGTTTTGGCACTTCCGGGCATCGTGGATCCTCGCTGAACGGAAGTTTCACCGAAGCCCACATTCTTGCCATAACCCAGGCCGTCTGCGAGATCCGCAAGAGCGCGGGCGTGACAGGGCCGCTCTTCCTTGGCAAGGACCCTCACGCGCTCTCCGAGCCGGCGTGGCGCACAGCGCTGGAGGTACTGGCCGCCAACGGCGTAAGTGTCATGGTGCAAAGCGGCCGCGGCTATACGCCCACGCCCGCCATCTCCCACGCCATTCTCTGCTGGAACCGCACTTCCGCGGCCAAGGCGGACGGCATTGTTATCACGCCTTCCCATAACCCCCCACAGGACGGCGGTTTTAAGTACAATCCTCCGCACGGCGGACCCGCCGACACCTCGCTCACCGCCCGCATCCAGGCCCGCGCCAATGAAATTCTTGCAAGCGGCGGCAAGGGCGTGCGCCGCGTCTCTCTGGTAAAGGCTCTGAGTTCCGGCCTGGTACGGGAACATGACTACGTTTCCGCCTATGTGGAAGACTTGGAACACGTCATTGACTTTTCCGTACTCAAAAACGCGGGTCTGCGCCTTGGCGTTGATCCACTGGGCGGCGCAAGCCTCGCTTACTGGGCGCCCATTGCCGAACGCTACGGCCTTTCCATAGAAAATACCAACCCTCAGTACGATCCCACCTTCCGCTTCATGCCCTTCGATCACGATGGAAAAATCCGCATGGACTGTTCCTCGCCCTTGGCCATGGGCGGTCTGCTTGGGCTGAAGGATCGCTTTGATCTGGCCTTTGCCTGCGACCCGGATTCCGACCGCCACGGCATTGTCACCCCGGAAGGTCTCATGAATCCGAACCATTATCTTTCCGTGGTGACGGAATACCTTATCAAGGACAGCCAGGAAGGCTTCCGGAAGGCCTGGCGACCGGACGCCGCGCTTGGCAAAACCGTGGTAACAAGTTCCATGCTTGACCGTGTGGCCGCCTCTCTGGGGCGCGTCATCCTGGAAGTGCCCGTTGGCTTCAAGTGGTTTGTTCCCGGCCTGAGCGACGGATCCTGCTGCTTTGGTTGCGAGGAAAGCGCCGGCGCCTCATTCCTGCGTGCGGATGGCCTGCCCTGGAGTACAGACAAAGACGGGCCTATCCTCTGCCTTCTTGCCGCGGAAATGACCGCGCGCATGGACAAAAACCCCGCCGAACTCTATCATAGTCTTGAATCCCGCCTAGGCGCCCCCGTCTATCGGCGCATTGATTCCCCCATGAACCCGGAGAGGAAAGAGGCCTTCAGAACTCTCGACGCAGGCGCCGTGACCATGAAGGAACTGGCGGGATCCCCCGTCAAGGCCGTGCTTACCAAGGCGCCTGGCAACGGCGCGCCTTTTGGCGGGCTTAAAGTCGTCACAGAAGACGGCTGGTTTGCCGTGCGTCCCTCTGGTACCGAACCCATCTACAAGTTGTACATGGAAAACTTTTGTGGCGAGGATCGTTTCCTCCGCATGCAGGAAGAGGCGCAGGCCTTCTTGGAAGGGCTGGCGCGCGGGTAATCCCGGGTTTTTGCGCCTTCCGCCGCCTGCTTTGGTTGCGAGGAAAGCGCCGGCGCCTCATTCCTGCGTGCGGATGGCCTG
>CAZWBH010000016.1:0-20985 GCA_964632155.1 uncultured Mailhella sp. | reverse complement strand
TCCGCATGCAGGAAGAGGCGCAGGCCTTCTTGGAAGGGCTGGCGCGCGGGTAATCACGGGTTTTTGCGCCTTCCGCCGCTTTTCAGCGGCGCTTCTTCATGAAGCTGCGGTAGTCTATGCCGTATTTTTTCATCTTGTAATAAAAAATCCGGTAGGTGATGTCGATATCCCTGGCGGCCTGATGGATATTGCCGTTTGCGGATCGCAGGGCTTCTTCCAGGCGTTTCTTTTCCAGCGAGATGATTTCCTGCCGAAAGCTCAGAGGCGTATCGGCGGGGGGTACACTCGCTTTGGTATTTTCGCGCGCACGAAGGGCGGGGGGCAGGTGACAAGCGTGTACCGTGTCTTCTTCGCAAAGGAGTACCGCGCATTCCATGGCATTTTGCAATTCTCGCACATTGCCGGGCCAGGGGTAGTCCATGAGCAGGTCAACTGCCTGCGGGGACATATGCCTTGCCGTACGACCGTAGCTGCGGGCAAAGCGGTGCAAAAAATGCTCGGCCAGGGACAGAATGTCGTCCCGCCGTTCGCGCAGGGGCGGGATGAAGAGCGGAAAGACGTTGATGCGGTAGTAGAGATCCTCGCGGAACAGGCTCTGCCTGACCAGATCCTCCAGCGGTTGGTGTGTGGCGCAAATGAGGCGCACATCTACCGAAACGGGGCGCTCACTGCCAAGGCGCACGATTTCCCTTTCCTGTATGGCTCTTAACACCTTGGCCTGCGCGGGCAGGGAAAGGTCGCCGATTTCATCGAGAAAGAGCGTGCCGGAACTGGCCTGTTCAAAAACGCCGCGCCGCGCCTGTTGCGCTCCGGTAAAGGCGCCCCTCTGCCAACCGAAAAGCTCGCCTTCCACAAGTTCTGCGGGAAGGGCGGCGCAGTTCAGCTTGACAAAGGGACGGGCGGCACGGTCGCTGCACTGATGGATGGCCGCGGCCATGAGTTCCTTGCCGGAACCGGATTCTCCGCGCAGAAGTACCGTGGTCTGACTGCGGGCCACCTGGGCCACATGATGCAGAACATGGTTCATGGCCTGTGAGGATGCCACAATGGAAGGCAAGGCCGTGAGGGCGGAAGGCAGGGGCTTGTCGTCCTGCCTCGTGTAATGAGCGGACTGGCGGAGCAAATCTTCCTGAAGGCACGCCACCTGATGCGCCATGAGCGCGGCCACCACCTCCAAAAAGCCGCAACGCAGGCGGAGGACATCGGGCGCTGCCATGGCCGTATCGGCGCTCAGCGTGCCCAGTACCTTGGTCTTTCCTTCGGAAAGGGCACGTTCAGCAAGGACAGGCACACAAATGAAGCTCAACGTGGAGAGCTGCTCTTCACTGCGCTCGAAGAGTCGGTTCATGAAGTCCGGATGATCCTTCATACGTTCCACAATGATGGGTTTGCCCGAAGCAAAGACCTGCCCGGTGATGCCCGTGCCTGGAGCGTAGGTAAGGTGCGTGACGGCGGTCTGCCCCTGTGCCATGGAAAGGTGCAGGCTCCCGTTCTCCGGATCCTGGACAACGATGTGCGGGCGCATAAAACGCATGGATCCGGAGAGCGACGAGAGTACAAGGTCAAGCGCCGTGCGGAACGGCGTCCCGGGAGCAAGCCCGTTGACGATGTTTTTCAGACTCGCAAGGTATGGCCCAAAGGAGGCGGGCTTTTCATACAGGGAGGATACTCCGGACACGATCAACTCCCGGAAGAAAGGATGTTAAAGCAGATTTTCAAAGCGTTCAAGAGCCTTGGTGGTTTGTTCGGGGGAGGCAAAGGCGGTGAGGCGGACATAGCCCTCGCCGCAAATTCCAAAGCCCACGCCCGGGGTACAGATCACGGAGGCGCGGTTGAGCAAAAGGTCGAAGAAATCCCAGGACTTCATGCCGTTTGGCGTGCGTAGCCAGACGTAGGGAGAATGTTCGCCGCCAAAGGCCTCAAGCCCGAGGGAAGCGCAAGTATCGAGCATCATACGGGCGTTGGCGCGGTAAATGCCGATCTGAGCCTGAAGCTGTGCCTGGGCCGGTTCGCGGAAAACGGCCTCCGCGGCGCGCTGGACAATATAGGGGCAGCCGTTGTACCTGGTACACTGGCGGCGTAGCCACATATCGCGGAGTGAAAGCACGGTTCCGTCCGCGGCGCGGCCCCGTACTTTGCGCGGGATCATGGTGTAGGCGCAACGCAGGCCGGTAAAGCCCGCGGTTTTGGAAAGACTGCGAAATTCCACGGCCACTTCATCGGCGCCGGGAATTTCGTAAATGCTGTGTACGACGTCGGGGCTGGAGATAAAGCTCTCGTAAGCGGCGTCAAAAAGGATGATGGCGTCGTTTTCCCGGGCGTATTCCACCCAGCGGTTAAGAGCCGCCCTGCTGAGTACCGTGCCCGTGGGATTGTTCGGGCAACAGAGGTAGATCATATCCGGGCGACGTTCGGGCAGGGGCGGTTCAAAACCGTTTTCCGCCGTGCAGGGCAGGTAGATAATGCGGCTCCAGCGCCCGTCCTTGCGCTCTCCCGCACGCCCGGCCATGACGTTGGAATCCACATAAACCGGATAGACAGGGTCAGCGAGGGCAGGTACGGCGTCGGATCCAAAAAGTTCCTGGATATTGCCCACGTCGCTCTTGGCGCCGTCGCTGATGAAAATTTCGTCCGGTTCCAGGTTCACGCCACGTGGCTTGAAGTCGTGCTCAACTATGGACTCCCTAAGAAAGGGGTATCCCTGTTCAGGGCCGTAGCCGCGGAAACTTTCCGCCTTGCCCATCTCGTCCACGGCCTTATGCAGGGCGCTAAGAACGGCGGGGATGAGCGGCTGGGAAACGTCGCCAACGCCAAGGCTGATGACCTCGGCTTCCGGGTGGGCGTTTTTGTATTCACGAACGCGGCGGGCGACTTCGGTGAAAAGATAGTTGCCAACGAGGCTTGCGTAAGCGTTGTTCATACGGGGCATGGCAAAACTTCCTTGAGAGCAAAAGATGAAGAAAAGGGCCTTATTCCTCTGTTCTTCCCCATATTATTCCATGGCACTGTTAGGTTCAAGAGTCCAGACGCCGCAAGGACAGACGCCGGCACAGATGCCGCAGCCGATGCAAAGGGCAGGGTCGGATTCGTAGCGGAAACCGCCATCACTTATCTCCACGCGGGAAATGGCCTTTTCCGGGCAGGAATGGAGGCACATCCCGCAATCTCGGCAGGATCCGCAACTCACGCAACGATAATAATCTTCTGCGGGATCGGGGAGAGCGTTCTTGTCGACCTTGCTGAAATATTCCAGGCTGAGCCTGGATCCCGCCTTTTCTCGCACTGGGGCGGGCGTCCAGGCGCGGCCAGAAAGCCAGGCGTCCGCGGCCTCTGCGGCGCGCGCGCCGGATCCGATGGCCGCGGTGAGCAGGCCGGGCTTTATCACGTCGCCCACGGCAAAGACGCCGGGCAAAAGGCTCATATCCGCTTCGGGGAGTACCCAGCTGCCGCGGAAGGTTTTTACCCCCTCGGGCAAAAAGTCGATTTCCGGCTCATCGCCTATGGTGATAATAACCATGTCTCCCGGAATAAGGCGGCCGTCGGCGGCAAGGATGCCTTGATCCGTGATTTCCTTTGTCATTACAGGCCAGACAATGTCGCCGCCCAGGGAACGAATGTGTTCAATTTCCTTCTCAAAGGCCGCGGGCTTTTGCACGTCGATGCAGGTGACATGCTCCGCGCCTTCGGCGTAGGCACCGGCGGCGGCGTCCATGCCGGCGTTGCCGCAACCGATGACAATGACGTTTTTGCCCACGCGCGGGTGTTCGCCACGGTTCACGGCCTTCATAAAGTCGATGCCGGGCACGATGCGTTCCTTGCCGGGCCAGTCGAAAATACGTGCCTTGGTCCCGCCCACGGCCACGATGACGGCGTCGTTTTCTTTGCGCAGGGCGGCGAAGCGTTCCTTGTCCACGCGGCATGAGGTGACAAAGTTCACGCCCATGTCGGCAATGCGCTGGATTTCCGCGGCCAGCACGCTGTGGTCGAGGCGGGCGCGGGGGATGACCTGCTCTATTTTGCCGCCGATGACGGAATCCGCCTCATAGACGGTAACGTCGTGTCCCTTGCGGGCGAGTTGCCAGGCGGCGGAAAGGCCGCCCACGCCGGATCCGACAACGGCCACGCGCTTGCCGGTACGCGTTGCGGGTCTTTCCACCGCAATGTTGGCCGAGGCGCGCCCCAGCGCTCCTATCTGCACGGGAAAATCAAGGCGGACGCCGCGGGTGCAGGACTCCATGCAGGGGTTGGGGCAGACGGCGCCGCACACGGAGGCCGGGAAGGGGGAGAAGTCCAGCACCAGCCGGAGGGCCTCCTCCACGCGGCCCTCGCGCAGAAGCTGAAAGCGCTTGTGCGTGGGTATGTGCGAGGGGCATTCGTATTCACAGGGCGCGGCGGTGGCGGCGTTGTCCCAACGGGGCACGCGCAGGCGGTATTCCCCGCGCTCCACCAAGGTATGGACGCGCAGATCGTCGCGCACCACATCGCTAAAAATGCCGCCCTTGACCCAGGCATTTTTGCGGAATTCTGCCATGCCCAGAGGGTGTTGCACGCCTTCGCCGGCTTTGTGCGGTGTGAGCTTGCGCCATTCTTCCCAGCGAGTGAGTACAGGGAAGAGATGGCTGTATTCCGTGGCGGCAAGAAAATCTTTCAGGCCTTTTTCAAGGAAGGCTATGTCGGAAGCATCCAGGGCGCTCAGGCCCACGTCTGCCGAGGCGTAACAGCCGGGATCGCCGCGGAAGTAAAGCGCGCCGCCCACCATGCCCACGCAGGCGCGCTCGCCAAGCACGGAGGAAAAGCCTTCGCTGTCGTAGCCGCAGACCACCATTTTGCCGCCGCCCATGAATTCGCAGGGGAAGGATCCGGTGTTCTTGAGTATCCACAGTTCCGGTTCAGGGTAGAGCGGGTCGTGCTTCATGAGGGATCCGGAACGCGTACCCGCCCGCCCGCCGATATAGACCACGCCGGAGGCGGCGCAGTGGCCGGCGGTGTCGCCCGCGTCGCCCTTGACCACGATGCGCGCGCCGGAGTTCAACCAGCCGGCGTCGGCAGGCGCGGGTCCTTCTACAATGATTTCCGTGCCGTCCAGCCCCATGCACCCCACGCGCTGGCCCGGGTTGCGCACATGGAGGCGCACGGTTTTGCCTTCGGCATTCCACAAAGGTCCGCCAATGTCGTGCTGGCCGGAAGCGTGTATGTCAAACTCCGTCTCGCCCCGGGCAAGCGCCTCACTGATGCTCGTCAGCAAGGTTTGTGTGGACATGCGTTCGTGGCCGGTGAGCGTATCTATGGTGAACATCTTTCTTTTCCTTGTCAGCAGGCGTAAGCGATACCGAGTTTTTCGGCGATGGCGTGGTCGGTGGAAACCAGGGCATCGGATCGGCCCACGGGGAGCGAGCTGTTGCCCACGGGAGCCATGAGTTTGCGCAGTTCACTGTCAAAGGCGAGGACGTAGTCCACAATGTTCTGCGCGCCCTTGTCCACATCAAGGCGGGCCACAAGGCGCGGATCCTGGGAGCAGATACCGTTGGGGCAACGCCCGTTGGAACAGGAATTACAGCGGTCATGTTCGTTGCCCACGCAACCGAGAAGCTGAATGAGCATTTTGCCGCAAAACACGCCGTTGGCGCCAAGGCAGATCATTTTGAAGGCATCGGCCGCGGCATTGCCGGTAAGCCCCACGCCGCCGCCCGCCCAGAGCGGGATCTGCCCCTGAAGGCCCTGTTGCACGGCGGCTAGGTAGCATTCTCGCAGTTTGGAAACCACAGGGTGGCCGGTGTGATCGAGCGAGACTTCGTTGGCCGCGCCCGTGCCGCCCTGTATGCCGTCGAGGAAGAAGCCGCCGCAGATTTTGTAGGGATCGCGCAAAAGGTTGTTGTAGACGGAAACCGAGGAAGCGGACGCGGCGCACTTGATGGCCACGGGGACGCGGAAACCAAAGGCCGCGTTGAGGGAAAGGTGCATTTTCTGCACGGATTCCTCTATGGAGTACAGACCTTGATGGTTGGGCGGGGAGTGAAGGGTGGATCTTGGAACGCCGCGTATGGCCTGAATGTGCGGGGCCACCTTGGAGGCGGGCAAAAGTCCGCCGTCCCCGGGCTTGGCGCCCTGGCCGATTTTGATGAGTACGCCTGCGGGATCGCTCTTCATGCGGGGCAGAGCCTTGATGATGCGATCCCAGCCGAAATGCCCGGAGGCGATCTGGATAATGAAGTATTTGAGCTGTTCGGATTCCAGAAGTTTGATGGGCATACCGCCTTCGCCGGAACTCATGCGCACGGGAAGGGCGTATTCCTCGTTGAGGTAGGCGGCGGCCAGTGCCACGGCCTCCCAGGCGCGGGTGGAGAGAGCGCCGATGGACATATCGCTGAAAATGAGCGGGTAGATCCAGTTGACCGGAGGCGTCTTCCCCGTCTTGACGAGCCTGCCGTTTTCCACTTTGAGCGGCAGTTCGCGGGAAGGCAGAACCCGGCCCAGGGGGGCGCGCACGTCAAAGGTGTGGCGCTCGGAATCGAGAGAAGGGTCTGTCATTTGGCTGATGCGGCCCACCACAATGGAATCCAGCGTGCGCTGGGTGTTCAGATCGGTGCGCCCGCCGCGCTTGATGGGTCCGTGGGCGCGGGCCAGGATGGGAACACGCTGATCCGGGTTGCGCACGGGGCGTATGGCGTCGTTGGGGCAGACCTTCTGGCAGAAACCGCAACCCACGCATACGTGATCCATGTCCGTCTTCTGGCGTATGACCGGGCGGGCCAGATGGCTTTTTTCGGGATCGGGCTGAGCCGCGCGTGAAACGGTGAGATCCTGGCGCATCATGCGCACTTCAAGGGCATTCTGCGTACACTGTGCCACGCAACTCCCGCACATGGTACAGCGCGAGGGTTCATATTCGATAATCCAGCGCAAATCGCCGGGGTAGAGGTCGAGAGCCTTTACTGTTTGCATCGCTGCACCTTCAGATCGTTGTCAATGACGATGATTTCGCGCTCGTCCGGATAGATGTCCCCGGAGCTGTCGCGATCCGGCATAATGGCGTTGAGTCCGCAGACTTCGGAAGAAACGGCCAACATATCGTCCGTTTTGCCCACAACCACGGGCCGCAATTTCTTGGAATCACAGCAGGTGATCATGCAACCGTCGGGGAGCATGGCGATAATAGTGTTCGGGCCGTTGATTTCGAGGTGGGCCAGAGTCTGGCGGATGAGGTTCAGCACGTCCTTGTCCTCACGGCGGTCGATCTCGGCAAAGGGCAGGGGTGTGATGACGTGCTTGTAGTAGGAGAGGGGCCACTTCATCTCATGGAGTACATAGTGCAGGCTGTAGAGGAAGCACTGGGAGTCGGACTCAAAGCCTATGTAGCCGCGATGCAGGGATTTCTGAAATTCGCGGTTCTTGGTGTAGAAGGTATTTTCTCCGTTGGCGCAAAGGGTATAGCCCTGGAGAAAAAAAGGATGGGCGGCGTAGCGGACAATGGCGTAGTTGGTGTTCTGGCGGCACTGTGTCACAATGTTTTTGGCCTTCAGGGGGCAGTCGTCTTCCCAGAGGCGGAAATAGGCGGCGATGTCCCGAGGATCGCCGATTTCCTTCAGGGTGAGTACGTCCGGCCAGAAGGAATAGACAAAGCCGCTTTCTTTGGCGTCGAGCAGAGAGCGCAGGGCCAGGCGCACGTCCAGCATGATTTCGCCCTTTTTTTCCATGCTCATGTCCCGATATTCCGGGGGATAATCGTAAACGCAGAAGAGATAGCGGGGCATGGCCCGGATGTCTAGGCCTGGCTTTGCGGCGGGGCGGGGCGTCCAGCTGTAGAGCAGAGAGAAGTGGCGTTCTTCCATATATTCATCAATGAGCGCCGCGCCTTCAGCCGTGCAGGCCGCCGAGAGCAGGGGTTTGTCCTTGAAGTCTGCAAAGACTCCAAAAAGATCCTGCATGACCATGGCGTAGCCGGAATTGTCATGCCCTTCCTGCTGCGGGATCATGAGTTCCAACGCGGTGGACGGCCCAATGGGCGTTCTGCTTTTGATCGACCCTATTCTGCACATAAACGGTATCCTTGGTTCACAAAAGTCAGGAAAAAATTGTATTGATACAAAATTGTTTTATTTGAGGCAGAAACAGGGGGAGGCCGCCTGAGGGGGAGGGCCTCCCCTGGAGTGAGAGGGCGGAAGGACGCGCCCTCTTTGTTTACGCGAAAATCAATGCGTCCACATGAGCGCGGCGTAGCTTGGAAGCGGCCATTCGCTGCTGGAAACGAGGATTTCCAGGCCGTCGACGCAGGATCGGCATTCGGCCATGACGGGAAGGACTTCATCGCGGGCCAGCATGGCCGCGGCGGGTCCGTCCGCGACTTTGGCGAGTTTGGCGCGCACGGCGTCAAGGCTGTCCAGATCCTTCATCAGGCTGTCCAGACCGGATGAGAGGGCGCGCACATGCTCCATGAGCGTGGCAGGGGCTTCGCCAAGCGCCGCGCGGGTATTGGCCAGTGCGGCCGCGGCTTCGCTCTGGGCCTTGACAACAGCGGGCACGATGAGCGTGCGCCCCAGGCGGCTGGCCGTGGCGGCTTCTATGGCTATGGTCTTGGCGTAGTTTTCAAAGAGTATTTCCTGGCGGGAGAGGCATTCGCGTTCGGTGAGTATCCCCTGACTGACGAAGGTATTGAGTACATCGGGATCGCTGTAGTGCGCAAGGGCGTCCACCGTGCTCTTGTAGTTGGGCAGACCGCGCAGGGCCGCTTCCACAGGCCATTCGTCGGTATAGCCGTTGCCGTTGAAGATGATGGGCGCGTGCTCGGTGAAGAGATCGGTGAGCAGAGACTGCACGGACTCATTCAGGGCCACACCCTTGGCCGTCTCGGACTCTAGGCGGTCGGCAATGTCCTGCAGGGCGCAGGCCACGGCGGCGTTGATGGCAATGTTTGCCGGGGCGATGGAATGGGAGGAACCCACGGCCCGGAATTCAAACTTGTTACCGGTGAAGGCAAAGGGGCTGGTACGGTTGCGGTCGGAGTAGTCGCAGGGCAAGGGGGGAAGCACGTCCACACCGATATTCAGGGTGGGTTTCTTCTTGCTGGAGCAGCACGTATCGCCGGTGAAGGACTGTATGACTTCGGCAAGCTGATCGCCGGTGTACACGGAAATGATGGCCGGCGGGGCCTCGTTCGCGCCCAGGCGATGGTCGTTTCCGGCGCCGATGGTACCAAGGCGCAGGGCCGCGGCGTGCTTGTGTACGGCGCGAAGCACAGCGGCGAGGAAGACGAGGAACTGGGCGTTGTCCTGCGGGGTATCGCCGGGTTTGAGCAGGTTATTGCCTTCGGAGTCGGCGAGGGACCAGTTGTTGTGCTTGCCGCTGCCGTTCACACCGTCAAAGGGCTTTTCGTGGAGCAGACAGACGAAGCCGTGCCGTGGGGCGAGGTAGCGCATGAGGTTCATCACCAGCATATTGTGATCGGTGGCGATGTTCACCTTTTCATAGAGCGGCGCCAACTCAAACTGCGCGGGGGCCACTTCGTTGTGGCGGGTCTGCGCGGGAATGCCCAGGCGGTAGAGATGGCGCTCAAGGTCTTCCATGAATTCCATGACCCGTTCCGGAATGGCCGCAAAATAATGGTCTTCCATTTCCTGGCCTTTGGGCGTGGGAGCGCCGTACAGCGTGCGGCCCGTGAGCAGAAGATCGGGGCGCTTCGCCGCAAGTTCCTTGTCCACCAAAAAGTATTCCTGCTCAGGCCCGGCCTGGGCCACAACATACGTGGCCGTATGGTTGCCGAACAGACGCAAAATGCGCAAAGCCTGACGGGATACGGCGGAGACGGAACGAAGCAGCGGGACTTTGCGGTCCAGAGCCTCTCCCGTGTAGGAATAGAACATGGTGGGAACGTGCAGAGTATGCCCCAAGAGAAAGACGGGAGAAGTGGGATCCCACACGGTGTAGCCGCGGGCTTCAAAAGTGGAGCGCAGGCCGCCGGAGGGGAAGCTGGAAGCATCGGGTTCGCCGGAGAGCAAGGTCTTGCCGGAGAAGGAACTGATCATCTTGCCGTCCACGGGCTGGAGGAAGGCGTCATGCTTTTCGGCGGTAAGCCCGGTGAGCGGATGAAACCAGTGTGTGTAATGGGTGGCGCCCTTGGAGACGGCCCAGTCCTTCATGGCGTTGGCCACGGTATCGGCAATGGCGGGATCAAGGCGACTGCCGTTTATGACCGTCTTTTCGAGTTTCACATAGACATCATGCGGCAGATGCCGGCACATGGTTTCCAGCGAAAAAACATCGCAAGCAAAGTATTCATCCACATGAGAAGCGGCGGGGTTGAGTGCCATCTTTTAAACTCCTTTTCCGGGAAGGCCTTCCCGGTAACATTTTCGTTTTTCTTCAAGCAAAAAATGTGCCAAAAGGAAAATTTTTTCTAACGGGCAAAAATAAAAAGAGATTTTTTCAGACAACGAAAACGGGCGCGGCAAAGGACAGCCTGTTTTCCACACAAACGTAGAAAATTTTTCAGGAATAAAACAAAGCTGGCCCGCGAGCGCAAGGTATTTTGTGAAAAAAGAGAGGTTTAGGATCCGGATCGATTTTCTACTGTTTTGTCGATTTTATTTTGTCTTCCGAAGCGGAAAAAGGTCTTGCGGGAAGGCGCGAGGCTTTTTTTTTGAAAGGCAGGCGGACACTGAAAAAGAAAAAGCGCGCGATCCTTAAAAACAACATAAACGTAGAAAATGCGTTTACCCTGTGTGAACAGAGTCCGGATCGCAGGAAAAAAAAGCGGAGCCAAAGGATCCGCCTTTTGTCGTGGAAAAACGTCTTTCCTCAGAGCCAGCGGAACCAATCCTTCCAGCTCCCTTCCCGGTGTTCCCGTATGGCCTGAGAGCTTTCCTTGCGGTAGCGCAGGTAGGCGGCTTCGCCCTTGGTACGCGCGTACTCGGCCTCTTCCTTGATGTCGGGAAAATTTCGAACCACATATTGGAAGCGCGTCCAGGCCGCCTGATAGTTGTCCATGCCCCAGAACACGTTGGCGATGAAGATTTCGCGCTGTGCGAGAGTTTTTCGGCAGGCGTGTATCTGCTCATCGGCGGCCTTGCCGTACTCGGTGTCGGGGTATTCCTGCTTGACGCGGGTGAAGAAGCTGATGGACTCGTCGATTACTTCCGCGGAGTGATCAATGGAGGTATAGGAACTTTTCAGCGCCATTCCCGTCTGGAAGAGAACGTAGGGAATGGCCTCGTTGCGCGGGTGCAGTTCCTCGAAGTCCTTATAGGCGTCCGCGGCCTGAAGATATTCCTTGTCCAGGTAGTAGGCGTCGGCCACGGCGAGTTCCGACTCCAGGGCGTAGGGACTGAAGGGGAAGTCGTCCTTGATGCGGGTGTAGTATTTGATGGCCCGCAGATAGTCCTTTTCCCGCATGGCGTCGTTGCCGGCTTCAAAGATTTCCTGAACCGTGTCTTCAGCCGGCGGCAGAATGAACTCATCAACCACGCCGCAGGCGCTCAGAAGCACTGCGCAGATTAAAAGTCCCGGGAGAAGCTGTTTAGGCATTCAAGTGCTCCAGATAAGAGAGCGCCGCGGCGGCGGCAGTGGCTCCATCTCCAACAGCCGTGCATATCTGGCGGCAATGTTTGGAACGGATATCCCCGGCGGCGAAGACTCCGGAAAGCGTAGTGTTCATTTCGGCATCCGTGAGGATGAAACCCGCCGGATCGCGCTGTATTTCTTCCGGCAAAAAGCGACAATCCGGATCCATGCCAACATAGATGAAGATTCCCTCTGCCGCGAGGAGGCGCCTTTCCCCGCTCCGACGATGGCGCACAAGCAGATCTTCCATACCGGCGGCGCTCCCGCGGATTTCTTCGGGAAGGACGTCTGTCATGATTTCGATATTTTCCGCCGCGCGAACCTTGTCCACATAAATCTGGTTTCCGCGGAAGGATTCGCGCCGATGGATGAGAAAGACCTTGCGGGCAATGCGGGAGAGATAGAGGGCTTCTCCCAAAGCGGAATTGCCTCCGCCCACCACAACGACATCGCGACCGCGGTAAAAATTCCCATCGCACACCGCGCAGTAAGAAACGCCCCGACCGGAAAATTCCTCTTCTCCAGGAATGCCCAGCTTGCGATGGCGAGCGCCGGAGCAGACAAGAACAGTTCTGGCGCTCAGTTCGCTGTTTTCTTCCGTGCGGAGAGAAAAAACTCCGTCTTCGGCCCGCGCAACAGCTACCACTTTGCCGCGCAGGCGCTCAACGGGGTAATTCGCCAGGTGCCCGTCAAAGAGATCCGCCAACTCCCAGCCTTTAATGGCACGGGGAAAGCCGGGGTAATTCTCAATTTCCGCGGCATCGAGCATCTGCCCGCCCGGAGCGGCGTTCTCCACCAGCGCAGTCCTCGCGCCCGCGCGAACAAGATAGAGCGCGGCCGTGATGCCGGCAGGCCCTGCGCCGATGACAGCGGCGTCGTACAGCATCAGAACGCCTTTGCGATCATGGCTTCAAGAGTGGACTTGGCCACGGCGCCGGTAATCTGATCCACCACTTTACCGTCTTTGAAGAGGATGAGCGTGGGTATGGCGCGGATACCGAACATGGCGGGAACCTTGGAGGATTCGTCCACATTCATCTTGCAGACGTGCAGCTTGCCCGCGTATTCGGAAGCCAGTTCTTCCACAATAGGCCCAATGCCGCGGCAGGGTCCGCACCAGGGCGCCCAGAAATCAACAAGTACGGGAAGCGCGGACTTGATGACTTCTTTTTCAAAATCGCTGTCGGTGATGGCAAGAGACATGGTATTCCTCCCTGAAGCAAAATTTTTGGAAGCCTCTGCTGTTTCTGCGCAGAATGCCAAGAAGGTAAAATCATTGCACTGGTCTGTCAAGACAAGGGAGACTCGTCAAAAATCCAGTCTTCGGGTATGGCCTGCCCCCGCGGTATGGCGGAGAGGGAAAGATCGTGACGCCGCCCCGCCTGCGCCATGCGCCACCCCGCGTGGGCGATCATGACGGCGTTGTCGCCGCACAGGGGAAGACTGGGGATATGCAGAGGCAGGCCCGTTTTTTCCGAAAGTTCCCGAAACACGCGCCGCACCACGCTGTTGGCCGCCACACCTCCCGCTACCACAAGGGAACGGGGGGAAAAACGACTCAGGGCGCGTTCCGCCTTGATGCGCAGGGTTTCGGCCACGGCCAGAAGGTATGAGGCCGCGGCGTTGCAGAGTTCCTCCCCCGCAAGGTCAAGACATTCGCGGGCAGGGGTATCCCCGGCGGGAAAACGGCAGTCCTGGTGTTGTTCCAGCCAGAGCGCCCCCGCGGTCTTCAGGCCGCTGAAGCTGAAATCGAGGTTTTCGTTACGCGTATAGGGGCGGGGAAAAAGATGCGGATCCGCCTGCCCGCGCCTTCCCAGGGCGTCCAGGAGCGCGCCCCCCGGGTAGGGGAGTCCCGCCATTTTGGCGAACTTGTCGCAGGCTTCGCCGGCGGCGTCGTCAAGGGTTCTGCCAAGAACCGTCATATCCACGGGCCCGTCCATGCGGCAGAGATGGGTGTGCCCGCCGGAAATAAGCACGCCCAAAGCGGGAAATTCTACGTCTTCTTCAAGCTCCACGGCCAGAAGGTGCCCAAGAAGGTGATCCACCCCGATGAGGGGGATGCCGTGGGCCAGGGAAAGAGCCTTGGCAAAGGCCACGCCCACAAGCAGGCTCCCCATGAGTCCGGGTCCGCGGGTGACGGCGATGCGGTCGATGCGCTCCCACGGGGAACAACCCAGTTTTGCCGCCTTGAGCAGACTGTTCAGCAAGGGTCCGATGAGGCGGTAATGCTCGCGCGAGGCCAATTCCGGGACAACGCCGCCAAAGAGCGCGTGCAGATCGGCCTGGCTGGAGATGACAGAGGCGACGACCTTGCCGTCCTCCACCAGCGCAAGGGCTGTTTCATCACAGGAACTTTCTATTCCCAGTACCAGCATGAAAAATCCAGAGGGAACCCTCGCCTGAGCGATGAATCGTGCCAAAAAAAAGAGGGAGGGGCGACGGATCTGGAAAGAGACGTTCCCTCCCCTCCCGGAAAAAGAGAAGGCGTCAGACGCGACCGGCTTCTCTGTAGAGTTCCAAGACTTCATCCACATCGTCCGCCGATCCGATGATGAGCGGGGTGCGGACGTGTATGGCCGTCGGCACTTTTTCCAGGATGCGCATCCTGCCGTCCGTGGCCTTGCCGCCTGCCTGTTCCGCTAGGAAGGCCATGGGCGCGGCTTCGTACATCAGGCGCAGTTTGCCGTTGGGGTGATTAATGTCGTCGGGGTAGAAGAAGATACCGCCCTTGAGCAGGGTACGGTGAAAGTCCGCCACAAGAGAACCCACATAGCGCAAAGAACGCGGGGGCATGTTTTCCGGGCGGGCAAAGAGGAGTATGGCCTTCTGCGTGGCTTCATCCCAGTAATTGCGGTAGCCGTGGTTGGCGGAGTAATACTTGCCTGTTCTCGGGATCTGTATGTTGGGATGCGTGAGCAGAAATTCCCCGATGGAAGAGTCCAGAGTAAAGCCGTTTACGCCGTGGCCGGTGGAATAAACCAGCATGGTGGATGAGCCGTAGAGGAAGTAACCGGCGGCCACCTGTTCCAGGCCTGGACGCATGAGCGCTTCGGGGGAAAGTTCCCAGTAATTTTCATCGTCTGGTCGGCGGTAGATGGAAAAAATGGTGCCGATGCTCACGCTCACATCAATATTGGAAGAGCCGTCCAGGGGGTCAAAGAAGATAACGTAATGCCCGTGCGGTTCGTTTTCCGGCACAAAGAAAGGCTCGGCCATTTCTTCCGAACCTACGGCGCAAACGGCGCCAGAGCTTTGCATACGGTAAACGAGCGTGTTGTTCGCAAAGGTGTCGAGTTTTTGAACCTGCTCACCCTGCACGTTGATGGCGCCTGTGGCTCCCAGAATATCAACCAAACCGGCCTGGTTGACGTTTCTGGAGATGATCTTGGCCGAGAGGATAAGGTCATGCATCAGCGATGTGAACTGCCCCGTGGCTTGAGGGGACCAGCGGCGTTGCGACGCGATAAGGTGTTCAATGGCTGTGACTTCAGACATGTCCTGGCTCCTTGATCCGCCTCCCCCTTCCACGCGGGGGCAGGGCCGGATTGAAGATGGTTAAAGGGATACTGGGCTTATACTAACGGACAGACGCGGCAAATACAAGGGGAATCTGGCCAATATATCGTGTCACCCACATCATGGCATGATCAGCCTCCCCGAGTATTCCATCGGTCTCTTCGCGCAGGTATTCCGGCCAGTTAATGTCGGCGAGGGGCGTGGAAGCGTAGTCGAGGTCTCCGCTCCAGAGGAGTACGTCAGGGGAGCGCACAATGAGGTCGGAAGGCGAGGAGGCATAGGGAAGAAGCGCCCGAAAATCGAAGGAGGCCACCAGGAGTACCTGCAGGTTGTCTTCCTGCAGGAAGGGGCGCGCCAGAAGAATTTCCGGCCCGAGAGGAGTATCCTGCACGGAGGCGCGCAGATCCCGCGGCAGGGTTTTGGGCGCGACTTCGATGAGCGGCGTATAATCCACCTGCTTGAGCAGTACCGGCGGGATGGAGGCACCAAGCGTCCCATCGGGAGCGACAAGGGATAGCCCGGAGATCCAGGGAAAGCGGCGCAGAAGATCGTTGGCCGTTTCGGGGTTCGGCGGCATGGCCAGAGCGTCCAAGGCCTTTTCCAGCCTGGAAAGCTCCTCGTCAATGGCCATGACGCGGTGGACAAGACGCTGGTCTGGATCTTCAAGAACCGTGCGATCCTCAATGTCAAGCGAGGCCGGTTTGTTGACGTGGGTGTGGTAAAAACCCTTGGTTGTCTTAAAGGTCTCGTGAACCATCTGGCATCCGGGGAGGAATCCCAGGATCAATGCCAGAAGGCTGAAAACGCTGTATCGGAATAGGCTGTGCATGATAGTTCCCCTGGGTGTTCAGACGCGGGCTTTCTGTTCCAAACGCGCGGCCAGTTCTTCAAGCTGGGCCATCATGGAATTGTCCTCGGAAGTGGCGGCGCGGACATCGAGACTTTCCAGCTTCGCCAGAAGTTCGGAACGCTCATTTTCGGTAAAGCAGTTTTTCAAAAGTTCACGGTAAATATCGGCGGCATCGGCATAGACGCCCTGTTCCTCCAGTATGGAGGCCATGGAGCGGGTATGGAGAGAGGATTTTCCGGCGACAGCATCGCGCGGGATGGTACGCGCCTCGGGCGTCGCTTCCCCGGAGAGCTGTTCTAGCGCGGTGTGAAGGCGCGGCAGAGGGGCGGCTTCTTCATCCTCAAAGACTTCGTCATCCTCGGGAACGGAATCCAGGCCGCGCCAGGGAATGTCCTTTTCCATGACAAAGGCGCGTTCCGCTGTTTTCTTATCACTGTCGCGAGGATCTTCCGAGGCGGAAAGAGGGGCGGGCGCTTTTTCCGTTCCTCCGGCGGCCAGGGCCTTGATGCCGGCGTGGAGAACTTCGGCGAGACCAAGGCCCTTATTGCCCAGGCTGGAACTCAGAAAGAGCAGCATGGCGGCCTGATCGGGGCGCACTCCCGGCCTGCGGCTCCAAATTTCCCAAAGGGCGGGGCAACGGGAGAGCTGTTCAATGATGTCCGCGCCTTCGCGATCCGCGGCTTCACGTTCACCGGCTTCGTGCAGGAGCTGGATGAGCAGGAGCCTGGCTTCAAGAAATTCCGGGTGCTGGGCGAGACCCGCCCGGATCGTTTGAACGGCTTCGTTCTTGGCATTGCACCCTGCCAGAAAGCGGGCATAGGGGAGGAAGATGCGGGACTGCGGGTCAAGCGAGAGGACTTCCTGATACCACAGAGCCTTTTCCGGGCGGGCGCATCCCGACAGGGGAGAATGACTGTTTTCGCCGTCCTTCATGGTTTTTCGTCCGTATTCGTGCCCTTCCAGAGGGAGTTTTGCCTTTCCTTTTCAAAAAGGTAGAGAATCTCGTTCTTGCGTACATAGTTGAGGCGCTGACGTATGATTTTTTCCACGTAGGCGGGATCTGTCTTGAGGAGGCGTATTTCACGGCTCAGGGCCATGCGCTTTGCGTTGAGATCGTGCAATTCCTCGGAAAGTTGCGATTTCTGTTCCCTAAGTGTCTTCCAGTTGTAGGAATCCATGAAAATACGGCTGAGCAACGCAAGATTGAGGATCAACGCCACAACAAGGAGCGTCATTCTCCAGAGGAGGGCATAGGATCGGGGATGGAGGGATGAACTCATGGGAAACTTTTACACGGTCAGCGTACTGCGCCAGTCGCGGTAGAAGAGGTAGAAATAGTTGCAACCCGAAAACACGGTGAGTACAAGGGCGATATACAGCACTATCGTCCCTATAAGATGTACAGGAAGGCCCAGGAGGGGGAAGTGTATGAGCAGAGGAATCATGGCGCCGATCTGGAAGCCCGTCTTCCATTTGCCGTACCAGTCGGCGGCGATGACCACGCCCTTGTCCGCGGCCACGGCGCGCAGACCCGTGACGGCCAGTTCGCGGACAATGATGATGATGACGATCCAGGCCGGCACCCAGCCGAGTCCCACCATTTCAACGAGGATGGAGCAGATGAGCAGCTTGTCGGCCAGAGGATCCAGGAATTTGCCAAAATTTGTGATCCGCTTCTCCTTGCGGGCAATGTACCCATCCAGAAAATCCGTGATTGCGGCGACGGCAAAGAGGATCATGGCGATCCAGCAGGTATAGACATTGGGAAAATGGATGAGAAAAAGAATGGGAATGACGGCACCGATGCGCATGAACGTGATGCGGTTTGCCCAGCTCATCTTCCCAAAAAAATGAAGAAGTTCCGAAAAATTTTTCATGCCGACCTCTCCTCCGCAGAAGGTTCTTCAGTGATTATCACAAGAACAGCTTCGCGGCAAGGTGAAAGGGTATCCTTCAGGCGTTTTGCTTTTCTCCTTTGCGCGTGAAAAGGGGTGATTCTTCAAGCACGCGGGAACGGCAGGACTTTCCGTGCGCAGGTTCAGAGATCCACACGAAGAAAACTGCATACGCACTTCCGCCCTTGTCCGCCTCAAATTCACAGCCGCGGCGTGTACAGATTTTCAGCCTGACTTGTTCCTCAAGGTTTTTCCGTGCTTGTCGCAAAAGTGCCTCTGCCCTAGATCATGCCTCGCAGTTCCGCTCCCGATATTCCTGTTTTCCCCGATCCAGTCTCCCCTCGCTTCTTTTCATGGACTTCCCCGTCGCCCATGATCGTCTCGTAGCTGTGGTGACCTCCGCAATGCCCGCACAAAGCCCTCCCGCAAAAGCGGCAGTAACGGGCTTCAGCCTGCATCCGCATCTCATTTTGCGAAGGGAAGAGCGCGGGCTGGACGTCCTCCCCGTTGCCTTGCCCCGCCTCGGTGAGAAGCCTTGCGGGGCTTTCCAGACCGCCCGGAAATTGGGCCGTAAAAAAGGCCGGATCCCGAAGAAGTCCGGCCTTGGAAAAAAGGATCCCGAAGGGTCCTGTGGGTGCTTAGTTTTGCTTGATGGACTTGTTTTTTCTCCGCTCCGTGTAATAGACAACAGCAGCGACTACAGTGCCAAGGATAACCAAGGTCAAATAGTAGTTGGTCATTTTTTTCCCTCCTTATCCAGGCTCAACCCGTAAAGCCATGCTCCAAGTAAAATGAAATACGAACCGGCGCAGATTCCCGCAATCCAGTCATCACGGAAGAAGGCCGTTGCCAGTAAGGCAACTCCCAACATAGCAAAAACGTTTGCCCAAAATTTGAACATCTCCACTCCGCAAACTCAAACATACTCATTACCTTGCCCTCTGGCAAGTATGCCTTGCTGAACGCTTTTGCAGATTGTCACCCCGGAACGCCTCTCCCGCGCTTTGCCACACAACCTCTGATGCGCGAACGCCACAACAGGATCTTCCCGGGTTTCGATTTCTCATTTTTTCTGAAAGACAAGGCTGTACAAACGCAACGGGCCATAGAAAATTAGGAAACGGCCAGTAGCCATTTGTCCAGGTCATCGCTCAAACCCTGCATCCTCTCTTTCCCTTGATGGTCATACAGCGTGGGAGTGCGTCATGGGCTGCTTTGCCATAAAGCCTTTAACTAAAGCAACTGCCTTTTCGTGATGTTCTTCCAAGGCCAGCGTCAGGGCTGTCTTGCCGGCGTTGTCCTCTGCCCGAAGGTCTGGTTTCTTTTCAAGAAGAGCCTGTAATACCTTGAAGTTGCCCTTCTGCGCCGCAAGCATCAGAGCTGTGCGGCCATGTTTCTCTCGCGCCTCCATGTCTGCCCCGTTCTGCAGCAAGGTCGTTATGGCCGCAGCTTGGCCACGGTATGCCGCTTGCATCAGGGCCGTCTGGCCTTCGCGGTCTCGCGCGTCTAACTCCGCCCCGCCCTTGAGCAGTATGTTTATAACAGCGCTTTGACCGCCAAGAGCAGCGTGCATAAGGGCAGTCTTTCCGTCTCCGTCCCGAGCGTCAAGATCCGCCCCTTTTTCAAGCAACTTGCGCACGACCTCGCTGTGACCTTTATAGGCCGCGGCCATCAGTGCCGTTTTGCCATCCTTGCCCGTCGTGCCAAGATCCGCGCCTTTATAAAGCAGAAGCTGGATGACCTCGCTATGGCCTTCTCTTGCCGCGTAGATCAGGGCTGTCCTGCCATCGTTGTCCTGAACGTGAATGTCTGCGTTTCGCTCGATCAACGTCTGAACGGTCTTGCTATGGCCCTCCCGTGCCGCGTGAATCAGGGCTGTTTTGCCCTTTTTATCGCGCGTGTCAGGCTGTGCGCCCTTGTCAATGAGTATCTGCACGATTTTGCTACGCTCTTTTTCAGCCGCGCGCCGGAGTGCCTTCAATTCCTCCTTGTCAATTACGGTAAATTCCCTATCATTGCCGAAACCCTCTCGCCTGTTGGTGAAACCGGTTTCAGCCGCAAGTATCAGGGCCGTTTTGCCAGTGCTGTCCCTCGCGTCTAGATCTGCGCCTCTGTCAACGAGAAACTGAACAACTTCGCTGTACCCATTTTCTGCCGCGTACATGAGGGCAGTCCAAGCGCGCGTATCCCGCACATGCTGGTTCACCCCGTTTTCAAGCAAGATCTGCACGACCTTGCCGTTGCCCCTTTCCGCTGCCAAGATCAAGGCTGTTTTGCCTTCTTTGTCCTGCGCGTCCATCGCCGCCCCGCTGTCAAGCAGCACTTGAAGCGCCTCACTATGACCATTTTTCGCCGCGCACATGAGGGCGGTTTTGCCATTTTCCTCTTGCGCGTCAGGCGTAGCGCCCCTTTCAAGCAAAAGCCGGATGACTTTTTCGTGGCCCGATCTCGCCGCCAGGATAAGGGCCGACGTGTTTTGTGCGTCAAGTTCTATCCCGTTATCAAGCAAAATCCGTATGGCATCAACGTGGCCATGTTTCGCCGCAAGTTTGAGGGCAACACATTCCTTCGTGTTCTTTTTGTGAAGGCTTGCGCCACTATCAAGCAGAATTTGGATGACTTCGCTGTGCCCGTTTTTTGCCGCGTATTCCAAGGCGGTAAAGCCATACTCTTCCTGAGCATCAACGTTTGCCCCGTTCTCGATCAGTATCCGCACGGCCTTGCAACGCCCGTTTTCCGCAGCGTACATGAGGGCAGTCTTTTTAACCAGCATGGGGTAGAATAAGCCCAGGAACTGTTCCGCCTCTCCAAAGTACCACGTATTGACATTGACGCCGACAGCAATAAGCGCCTTCAAGACGTGCGTGTTTCCTTTTTGGGCTGCCCTCTTAAAGAGTTCCGCCTTTTCTTCCGCAACAAACTTAGAAAAATCTCTGAAGGGAAGCCAATTTTTCAGTATATTCAGCATGCGTGGATCCTCACTTGTTGAGGGCAAGTCTAAAAGAAAACGTTAGGAATTTCCACTCAATTGCGCCGCCGTAGCGGGGAAGGTCGAGCGAGGGCGCGGTCAGGCTTTGCCTGCCGCGCATGGTTACGTGCGAGGAGCGGAAGAAGGTCGGCGCGGGCGGCGCGGGGTGGTTTTCGGTTGATACTGCGTCAGACCTTCACTCC
>CAZWBH010000015.1:0-35637 GCA_964632155.1 uncultured Mailhella sp. | reverse complement strand
ATCTCCGGAGGTGTGAGTGGTGGCGAACCGACAGCGTCGGGGTCGCGTTCATCAGGCTCCGTTGATGAACATATTTGCTCAGCTCAGTACACGATCTCGGCGTCGCCGCGATTCTGATACAGCTTCCAGAACTGGTCGGCAACCTTTTCCGGCCTGTATTTTTCACTGCCGCCAATAGTGCCGCAGACCTGAACAACGCCGAGGAACACGCCCTGATCCAGGCAGACGGGATGCAGTGCCAGTACCAGAGCGCGTAGCGCGGCCTTGTCCATAGAGAGAGGAAGATAGTCTGCGCTGGGATAGAGTGCCAGTCCGCCGCCAGTGATCAAAATGGCTCCTTGCTTTTGGCTGAATGCGTTGTTCAGCATCTGACGGATGCAGGTATAAGCGCCCAGCACGTCCACCTGATAGCGCTGCTGCATGACCGCGACGTTCATCCCGCCGGACAGATCCCCGTCCGCCGTTGTGTTCCCGACGTTATAAAACAGTACGTCCGGCACGCCGTAGTGGCGTACGGCCTGTTTTATGGTCTCGGCAAGTGCGGTCTGATCGGCCGCATCAACAACCTGCACCGCAACATCAATGCCCTCGGCCTGCATCTCCCTCCGATAGTCCGCCAAACGATCCTCGCTACGGCACATCAACACCACACGGAAGCCGTCCGCCGCGAACCTGCGTGCGACGGCATTGCCCAAACCTTTCCCCGCACCGACCACAAACATCGTCTTTTTCATAAGTGAAACTCCTTCTGCTGGATGCCTGCTCAGAGAGACGCGCCCAGCCGACGCGCATCCTCCGTTTTTTCGCCCCCCAGAACTTCGCCACGGTTATTCCAGCCAAGGTTACGTTCCCAGGTACGATACCACGTCACCGCCTGAGAGTAGTCAGTTCCTCCAGCCGTCATCAGCAGTACGCTTTCCCGGGAAAATTTCCCATAACCCAGGCATTCCAGTTCTGCGTACAAGCGGTCTGTCGCGGTCTTCAAGGTTCCTGTGACGGTCCAAAAATAGAGCGGCGAGGCAAAGACTACGACATCAGCTTCGGCAAAGCAGGGATAGATTCGATCCATATCGTCCTTTTGCGCGCAAGGGCTGTGTGTGTCCCGTCCCGCGCGCAGACAACCTCTGCAACCGTGAATGACCATCGTGTCAAGAACAAACTCCCGCACCTCATGCCCTGCACTGCGGGCGCCTTCCGTAAAGGCCCGAACCAGTCCGTTCGTACTGCCGTTCTTTCGAGCCGCGCCGTTCAGGATCAAAACCTTTTTGGGCATAACTGATCCTCCTTTTCCTTACCACCAGCCAAAGAGGCTCCTTCCGACTTCAAGCTGCTCAATGGCCAGCATCTCTTCCGGCGACAGATCAAAGTCCAGTGCCGCGAGGTTCTCTTCCATATGTCGTGGGTCGATGCTCTTCGGTATGACGATGATCTCCTGCTGTGTCAGGAAACGCAGGGCGATCTGTGAAACGCTCCTCTCATGCCCTTCCGCAATGTGAAGCAACGTCTGATTCTTCCAGATCCCGTTCCGCCCGCAAGCCAGGGGAGACCAGCTTTCGTGTCTGGTACCCAGGGCGCGTTCCCGTTCGCGAAGCTTCTTCTGCTGGCGGAAGACATGCGTCTCCACCTGATTGACGGCCGGGATCACTTCGCAGTGTTCAACAATATCCTCATAGCGCTCCTCCAGAAAATTGGAGATGCCAAGGGAGCGCACGCTTCCTTCCCGGCAGGCTTTCTCCATCGCACGGTAAATCTCATGGACATCGCCTGTCGGCTCGTGGATAAGCAACAGATCAATATACGCCATGTCCAACCTGTTCAGAGAGTTTTCGATGGAACGGAGTGTATCCGAATACCCGCAACAACCCCATAGCTTCGTCGTGATAAACAGTTCCTTTCGTGGAACACCTGAACACCGGCAGGCAAGCCCGACTTCCCTTTCGTTTCCGTAGCATTGTGCCGTATCAACAGAGCGGTAGCCCGCACGAAGGGCGGCGGCAACGCATCGCTCCGTCATGCGCGCGGGGATTTGATACGTTCCATAGCCAACCAGCGGCATGTTGACACCGTTATTCAGAACGATCGAGTCCATGTTCCTTCCTCCTTTTTTACCGTCGTCCCAACGAGGAAAGGATTGACAGGGAAGACGCCAAAACCTGAAAAACGCGCCGATCCTTTCTGTTTTCAGACACAGAAACACTCTGTCACTGATTCGGCAAAAATTTTATTCACATGTCCACAGCCTCAAAGACTGCGGTCACATGCTTGGATGAGCGCAGTTCAAGCTTGGAGCCAGAAATATTCCAGGAATCCACACTGGAGAGCATCTTATGCATTTCCCTGGCCTGCTCCTCACCATGCAGGCAAAGGCGCAATGTGGTTCCTCCTTCGGAAAAATTAAGTTTTTGCCCATTGCGCTTCCAGTTCATGAAGTAATTATTGCAACCGTCCGACCCCGAAGCTCTGCCCTTGTCCGCAAAGATAAGGTGCGGCTCGTTCTGGCCAGGGAAGGACTGCACAGCTTTGCCATTGAGTTCGCGCAAACGCCAGTACGTCCCGGTGAGGGGCGCGGAAGCGTATTGCCCTGTGGAGCAGACGGCGCCCTTGTGTACCTGAAACACCTTCTGCACATCAAGGAAGCCGCCGCGCAGGTTGCCTTCGAGGACTACGGTGGATTCGCCCTTGCCCGCCAGCGCGTGGAGCTGCGCATATCCCCTGCTGGATGCGTCTACAGGCAGATCGCGCAGGGAGGTACATTCCGCAAACACGGGTTTTCCGTCCACCTGGCGCAGTTCTCCTTCCAGAAAAAGGGCGTTATTGGGCAAGGCCAGATTGGGTACTGGAGAAAGCGTTATGCTGTTCGAACTGTCGAGTCCGGACAGGGTTATGTCTCCGCCTTCGGAATTGCGCGTTATGCGCAGGGGCGGCAATTCGCCACGCGCAATTTCAATGACACGGTTTCGTTCTTTTTCCAGCCAGGAAGCCAACGTGAGTCCTTGGGGACTACGGAGCAGGGCAATGTCATGATCTTCAAGGAAAAGCTCCACTTCTCCCTTGCCAGGGGGAGGAAGAGCGCCCTTATAGCGCGCTGGAATGGCGAGCGCCGCAAGCTGGTACTCTCCGCTCCTGGCTTGGCGCAACAGTATTTCGGGTTGATTGTTGAGGGAAATCTGCTGGTCGGCATCGGTGAAGAACAGGGCTTCGCTATTGAGCAGTATGGCGGCGGAAAGGCGAACCTCAGCGGGGGTAGTCTGAGGCAGATAGTACAGGCGGAAAGAAAGATCGCCGCCGGTTACGGGCCGCAACGTCATGGCCAGCGGTCGCGCGCCGCCGTGCGGGGGGTAGAGCTGAACCTCCAACATGACCTTTGGCGGCAAAGCGATGCGTTCGCGGTAAAAAAGACGTCCTTCCAGACGCTCCACCTTGATGTTGCTCCTTGTCCATGTTTCATGGTACCCATCGCTATGCGCAAGCTCCAGTGTGCGGGCGGGGGAAGACTTCAAGGTCAGGGTGCGGATGCTGGGCGCACTGCTTGGGGCGTCCAGCGTGGCGAGTTGTAACGTCTCGTGGTTGAGTCTCCAGGTGAGTCCGGAGATGGCTTCCTGCCCTGGCAATCCAAGCGTTCCATCCTTGTCCAGGCAATAGATAAGCCCCTGTTCATCCACCCAGACGCCGCTAATATCGCGATCCGCGGGAAGCGTAGCACAGGAAGTCAGGAAGCAAATCAGAAACAGAAAAGAAAGTAATTTTTGCATACGTGCCTCGGGGAAAAAAGATCAAACAAGGGCTACAAGGTCGTAGTCCCGCGTTTCGGTAATTTCGGCTTCAATCATGACTGTCGGCGCCACACCAGGCCCGCTGATGTAAGTGATTCCGTCCACTTCGGGGGCCTGAAACCAGGCTCTGCCGATGTGCAGGCCAGGCCATTCTTCGCAAGGGGCATCCACCAGAATTTCAAGGTTCTGCCCCTGATAGCCAGAAAGTATGTCTCTGCTGACGCCGTTTTGAAGTTCCAGGAGTGTGTTGCGTCGCTCTTCCTTGATGGCGTCCGGTATCTGGTCGGGCATGACTGCGGCCCTGGTGCCTTCTTCGGGCTGATAGGCAAAAACGCCCACATGATGAAAACGATTTTTTGCCACAAAGTCCATAAGCATCTGAAAATATGCGTTTGTTTCGCCTGGGAAGCCCGTCATCAAGGTGGTTCGCAGGGCGGCCTCGGGGAAATATTCCCGCACGCGATCCACCACTTCCTGCGGGTTATGAGAAAAAGCACGACCCATGCGATTCAGCACATCGGGGTGAACGTGCTGCAACGGGATATCGAAATAGGGAATAAAGGGTTTGCCCGCTTCGCGTAAGAAGTGCAGGAATTCTGGCGTTAGCCCGCCAGGGTAGAGATACATGAGGCGAAGCCACTCCAGTCCGTCCAGGGAAAGCAACTTTTCCAACAGCACGCGAGGGTCTTTGCCGAAGTCCGTACCGTAGGCGGTGACGTCCTGCGCAACAAGGATGAGTTCCTTCACGCCCGAGGCTACCAGAGAAGACGCTTCAGCCGTCAGCGCCTTCACAGGCTCAGAGGCGTAGTCGCCGCGTATGGACGGAATGGTGCAGAACGAACACTGGCGCCGACAGCCTTCGCCAATTTTTAGCCAGGCGTAGGAAGGGCCGGTGCTGAGCAGACGCCCGCTGGCGGCTTCTGGCAGGGCAAGGGCGGCTTTGATCTGACCAGCCCAGGTTTCAATGTCATCGGTGTGCAACCAGAGGTCGACTTCTGGAATTTCGCCAGCGAGGTCGTTGATGCCGTAGCGTCCGGGCAGGCATCCGGCCACGACAAAAAGGGGGCGCCGCCCCTTGGGCATACCGCGGAGGTCTTCAGCCGTCTGAAGTATGGCCTGCACAGATTCCTGTACGGCTGGCACAATGAAGGCGCAGGTATTGATAAAGACCAGATCGGCCTGTCTGGGCGAAGACACAGTGAGTACAGGCCCCAGCGAGCCAAGCAGGCGCTCGGAATCAACGCGGGTTTTAGGGCAGCCGAGGCTTTGGGAATAAATGCGGAGCATGGCATTCTCTTCATGGTTTGGAGCTTTGGCAATGTGCAATACAAGGCGATGGCATCGAAGGATACTTGTCAAAGAAGCGCGTCTGCTCTATTTCTTTTCGCATGAAAACGTTCTTTCGGCAAGGAGCGCCTATGAACGCCACGCAAAAGCTTGTTTTGGCAACGCGCAATCCAGGAAAGGTGCGTGAACTTCGCGACCCACTTTCGCACTTCGGTTTTGATGTTCAGTGCCTGCCCGACGATTTTCCCGAGATAGCAGAGACTGGAAGCACCTTTGAGGAAAATGCTCTGCTCAAGGCCCGTGCCGCCGCCCGGATTCTGGGCCTGCCCGTGATTGCCGATGATTCCGGCCTTGAGGTGGACGCCCTGGGCGGAGAACCAGGCGTACACTCCGCCAGGTACGGCAACGATTGGCCGAAGCTGGAAGGCGAGACGCAAGATCAGTGCAACAATCGCAAGCTGCTCCATGTCCTGCGGAAAGTTCCGAAAGCACGGCGCACGGCGCGCTTTCACTGCTGCATGGTCATGGTTTGGCCGCCGGACGTGTCTTCTGAAGAACTGATAGTCCACGGCGAATGGGAAGGGTACATTACGGAACAGGAGCGGGGAGCAAACGGCTTTGGCTACGATCCGCTCTTTCTTGATCCCGAACTGGAGCGTACCGGCGGAGAGTTGAGCCGAGCGGAGAAGATGAACCGCAGTCACCGGGCAAAGGCTCTGGCAGGACTCCTTGCGGCTCTTGAGCAACGTTCAGTGTGAGAGGCTTTTCAGCGGAGAATCGCAGACCGAAGGGCGGTTGAGAGCGTTGGCTACACGGAAAGCGTTGAAGACCGTGCCAGGGCGGGAATGCCAAGATTGACCCAGAAAGGAGACTTTTCTGTGGTGACGTTCCACTTCTCTGAGTGTTTTTTGTTGTCATGAGCGGGCATTTTCTTTATAGAAGAGAAAATATCTGTTCCAGACTCGTTCCAGGGAGAAGATTATGGCCCAGCGTGAACAACTCGCTTCCAGACTGGGATTCCTGCTTTTGTCGGCCGGCTGCGCCATCGGCCTTGGCAACGTATGGCGTTTTCCGTATGTCACAGGCAGGTATGGCGGCGCTGTCTTCCTGGCAGTATATCTCGCCTTTCTGCTCTTCATGGGGATGCCTGTACTCATCATGGAATTTTCCGTGGGGCGCGCGGCACAACGCAGTATGGCCAGCGCTCTGCTGAAGCTTGAACCGAGGGGATCCTGGTGGCACAGGTTTGGCATCTTCAATCCCGTGGGCAACTATCTGCTCATGATGTTCTATATGCCTGTCGCCGGATGGGTACTCTCCTATGTCTGGCTGATGCTTTCCGGCAAGTTGAGCGTGCCTGCGGAACAAATTCCCAAGGTTTTCAGTGGGATGCTTGGCGACCCGTGGGGCATGACGTTTTGGACGGTACTTGTTTCCGCGCTCTGCTTCTTTATCTGCGGCCAGGGACTTCAGCGCGGTGTGGAGCGTGTGGTCAAGTTCATGATGCTGGGGCTACTCATCATCATGGTTGGCCTAGCGTGCCATTCCTTCCTGCTTTCCGGCGGAACCGAGGGACTCAAGTTCTACCTTGTGCCGGATCTCAATCGCGCCATGGAGGCCGGCATCATGACACTGTTCAACGAGGCCATGAATCAGGCCTTCTTCACCCTGAGCGTGGGCATGGGTTCCATGTGTATTTTCGGCAGTTACCTCAACAAAAAGAATACGCTGACGCAGGAATCCGCCTGGATCGTGGCCCTGGACACCTTTGTGGCACTTACTGCCGGCCTTATCATCTTCCCCGCCTGCTTCGCCTTTAATGTTCAACCAGACGCCGGACCAGGGTTGATCTTCATCACCCTGCCCAACATCTTCAACAGTATGGCTGGCGGGCGCTTCTGGGGCACGTTGTTTTTCATCTTCATGAGCGCGGCGGCTCTGACAACGGTCATCGCGGTGCTGGAAAACATCATCGCTTTCTTTATGGATACCCGCGAGTGGTCGCGAAAGAAGTCCACCTTGGTGAATTTTCTGGCGCTCACGCTGCTCACGCTTCCGTGCATTTTGGGATTTAACTTATGGTCGGGCGTACATCCCCTGGGCGGAGAATCCAGCATCCTCGATCTTGAAGACTTCCTCATCAGCAACAACATTTTACCCCTGGGGTCGTTCCTGTTCATTCTGTTTTGCACGCACCGCTATGGCTGGGGCTGGGACAAGTTCGTGGCCGAGGCAGATACCGGCGTCGGCATGAAGTTTCCCCGCGCGCTTCGCTTTTATCTCACCTGGATACTGCCCGTCATCTTTGTCATCATTTTTATTGAAGGCTATATCCAGAAATTTTTCTAACGCCTTTGAAACCTTCTTTTCTTCCGTCATACGCGCTGGCGTTTCGTGAACTTGGTGAAACATGGAACAGAGAGAAAAACTTTCCAGTCGTCTGGGCTTCCTGCTCGTCTCCGCAGGCTGCGCCATCGGTCTTGGCAACGTATGGCGTTTCCCCTACATCACGGGCAAGTACGGCGGGGCGGTATTCGTTGCCGTTTATATTTTTTTTCTGCTCGTCATGGCCTTGCCCCTGCTTGTCATGGAACTTTCCGTGGGGCGTGCCTCTCAGCAGAATCTTGGCAATGCCCTGCGCGTGCTTGAACCGAAGGGAAAATGCTGGCACAGGATGGGCTGGCTCAGCATCGTGGGTAGCTACCTGCTCATGATGTTCTATATCCCCGTGTCCGGTTGGATGCTTTGTTACATCTGGCGTATGGCTATGGGCGGTCTCTCACTCCCGCCGGAGCAAATGCCCGTGGCCTTCGGATCCATGCTTGACGACCCCGTTGGCATGACCTTCTGGTGCTTTCTTGCTTCCACAATCAGCTTCTGTGTCTGCGGCAGCGGGTTGCGTCAGGGTGTGGAGCGCGTGGTGAAGGCCATGATGGCCGGGTTGCTTGTAATTATGGTTGGCTTGGCCATCCGCGCCATGACGCTGCCCGGCGGGCTGAACGGCCTTGCCTTCTACCTTGCGCCCGACTGGAGCCGGGCCGTGGAATCCGGGCTTGGTAGCCTGGTCAACGACGCTATGAATCAGGCTTTTTTCACTCTGGGACTGGGCATCGGCTCCATGAGCATCTTTGGTAGCTACCTTGGACGGGAACACACTATTCTGAAGGAATCGCTCTTCATCGTCTGCCTTGACACCTTTGTGGCCTTTACCGCCGGACTCATCATCTTCCCTGCGTGTTTTGCTTTTAATGTCCAGCCCGATGCTGGGCCGGGCCTGGTGTTCATTACCTTGCCCAACGTTTTTCAAGCGATGAACTACGGTCGCTTCTGGGGCACGCTGTTCTTCATCTTCATGAGCGCCGCTGCCCTGACAACGGTCATCACCGTGGTGGAAAACATTATTTCCTACGCCATGGATGTATGGAAATGGTCGCGGAAGAAGTCCACCCTCGTCAATTATCTCGTCCTTACCCTGCTCACTCTGCCCTGTATTTTGGGCTTTAACGTACTCAAGGGCATACAGCCCCTGGGCGTAGGCACGGGTCTCATGGATCTTGAGGATTTTATTCTCAGCAACAATCTGCTTTCCCTTGGCGCCATCACCTATATGCTCTTTTGTTGCCATAGGGCAGGCTGGGGCTGGGATAACTTCATCGCTGAGGTCGATGCGGGAAGCGGCATGAAATTCCCCCGTTTTCTCAAGCCCTACCTGCAATGGGTGCTACCCCTCCTGGTACTCATCGTATGGGTTCAGGGCTATATCCAGAAGTTCTTCCCTTGATGGGAAGACGGCGATGTTCTTTCAGCCAGCTATGTCCTTTGCAGTCAGAGCGGTTTGCAATACCGCTTTGAAGGCTTTCCCGTCAAGAGAGAAGCGCTTCCTGGCATCCCGCCCCATGGCGGATTTCATCGAATTCCACTCCGGCCTGCGTCAGATCTCCTGATGAAGAAACCCTGCGGTTAAATGCCTTCGCTCGATGCCAGACGCGAGAAGAATCTTAACTTTTTTGCCGACCTTGTTTTGCGGGCGTTTTCCCTCACAGCAGGGAACAAACGCGAACACCTTCGCAAGCGGCAGGCCAAAGGCATAGCGGCATCCAAACTACGGTGCGTCAGATTTGGTCAGGATACAAAAAGTCCGCCGCGGTTTACGCGCTGTAGAAAGCCGGTGAATTAACAGTATCCGAATCCGCCAGACGCACTGATATGTCCCGCAGAACATTCAGTAGGAACGCGAAAAACTTAACAAAAAATTCTCCATAGTCTGGAAGCGGATCCCGCCATGGCGCAACGATCCCCTCCTTGTAGCTACTCTGATACGCTCTTGGCGAGAGGCTATTAATAAGGTATGCTCTCTTCGTCCTTCACGCCTGTGTCAGGCAGAAAACACGGAAGAAAATATGTCGCAATCTCTTTTTCGCATAGAAGTGAGTGTACGCCCACGTCACAGCGATCCTCTCGGACGCAAGGTAGCCCATGAAACAGGCGAAGCCCTGTCCATCCCCGTGGAACGGGCGCGCATGGTCAAGGTTTTCACAATCGGCGGCGCAAGCCGCGAAGAAGCGGAAGAACTGGTACGGCAGGCCGCTCTTCACGATCCGGTACTCCAGCAGGCTGCTCTTGAACCCGTGGCTTCGGATGCCGATTGGATCATTGAGGTGGGCTTTCGCCCGGGCGTGACCGATAACGAAGGCCGCACCGCCAGGGATACAGCCGCCCTGGTGCTGAAGCGGGATAGACATTCCCTCAAGGTATACACATCCTCCCAGTACCATTTTTGGGGGAATTTTTCCCGCGAGGATGCGGAACGCATGGCAAAGGGTATGCTCTGCAACGAACTCATACAGCGCTACCGCCTGAAAAGCCGCGAAGAGTGGCAGACCAGCCCGGGTTTTGAGCCGCAGGCCGCGGTCGTTTCCGGAGTCGCCTGCGATGACGTGGCCGTGGTTCCGCTTTCCGCCATGGATGACGACGCGCTTATGCAATACAGTCGCGAACACACCCTCGCTCTGACTCTTGAGGAAATGAAGACCATCCGTGACTGGTTCGCCCGTTCTGAAGTGCGCGCCGATCGTAAAAAGTACGGTTTGGGCATCGACCCCACCGATGCGGAGGTGGAAGTCCTTGCTCAGACATGGTCCGAGCACTGCAAGCATAAAATCTTTGCTTCGCGCGTGACGCTGGAAAACAGGAACACCGGCGAAAAGAGGGAGATAGACAATCTCTATAAGACGTATATTCAGAAGCCCACAAAACGCATCCGCGAACGCTTGGGCAAAAACGACTACTGCCGCTCCGTGTTTTCCGACAACGCCGGCGTAGTGGCCTTCAACGAAGATTACGATGTGTGCATCAAGATCGAGACGCACAACAGCCCTTCAGCCCTTGATCCTTACGGCGGCGCACTCACGGGCATTGTGGGGGTGAACCGCGACCCCATGGGTACGGGCATGGGCGCGGAACTTGTGTGCAATACCGACGTGTTCTGCTTTGCTTCCCCCTTCTACAAGGGTGAACTGCCCCCTCGTCTGTTGCATCCGCGTCGGGTCATGGAAGGCGTGCGCAAGGGAGTGGAAGACGGCGGCAACAAGTCCGGCGTGCCCACGGTGAACGGATCCGTGGTCTTTGATGAGCGCTACTTGGGCAAGCCCCTGGTCTACTGCGGCACTGTGGGCATTTTGCCCAGAGAACTGCACGGAAAGCCCGGCTATTATAAAAAAGCCATGCCGGGTGATGCCATTGTCATGGTCGGCGGGCGCATCGGCAAGGATGGCATACACGGCGCGACCTTCTCCTCGGAAGAACTGCACGAAGGCTCTCCAGCCACGGCCGTACAGATTGGCGACCCCATCACCCAGCGCAAGATGTATGACTTTCTTATGCGCGTCAGGGACAAGGGTCTGTACCACGCCATCACCGACAACGGCGCTGGCGGACTTTCCTCTTCTGTGGGCGAAATGGCGGAAGATACCGGCGGTTGCGAGGTTGACCTCTCCCTCGCTCCGGTAAAATATGATGGTCTGCGCCCATGGGAGATTTTCATTTCCGAGGCTCAGGAGCGCATGACTCTCGCCGTGCCGCAGGAACATCTGGAAGAATTTCTTGTTCTTGCCAAACACATGGATGTAGAGGCCACATGCCTTGGCCGTTTTACCGATTCCGGCAAGCTCCGCGTGATCTACAAGAATAAGCCAGTCTGCGCTCTGGATATGGAATTCATGCATCACGGACTGCCGCAGTTGCACCTGAACGCATCCTGGGAAGGGGAGTGCGAGGCCAAAGAAGTGACCGGGGAGCTTCGCCTTTCCGTACCCGATGCGGAGCTTGAAACCCTGCTCCCCCGTATGTTGGCGCGCCTCAATATCTGCTCCAAGGAATACATGATTCGCCAGTATGACCATGAAGTGCGTGGCGGCAGTGTGGTCAAACCTCTTGTGGGTGTCAAACAGGATGGCCCGGCTGATGCCGCCGTGATCCGCCCACGTCTGGACAGCGAACGCGGCGTGGTTCTGAGTCACGGCATCTGCCCCAAGTTCAGTGACTACGATGCCTACTGGATGCTCGCCAATGCCATTGATGAGGGCGTGCGCAATGCCGTGGCCGTCGGCGCCGACCCCGACTGCATGGCCGGCGTGGACAACTTCTGCTGGTGCGACCCCGTGGAATCGCCCAAGACTCCCGATGGGCGCGAAAAGATGGGTAAGCTCGTGCGCGCCTGTCAGGCACTTTCCGACTTTTGCGAGGCCTACGGTTGCCCATGCATCTCCGGCAAAGACTCCATGAAGAACGACTATTCCTGGGGCGGCGTGAAGATTTCCATTCCACCTACGGTACTCTTCAGCGTTATTGGCATTATGCCCGATGTGAACAAGAGCATGACCAGCGACTTCAAGAAGCCGGGGGACAAGATTTACCTCCTTGGGCTGACTCGGCGGGAAATGGCCGGCAGTGAAGTTTCCGGCGAACTGAAGCTTAAGGGTTGCCGCGTGCCGAAGGTGGACGCTGGCTCTGCCCTTGTCCGTTACCGCAAGATCTGCGAGGCCATAGGCAAGGGTCTTGTCACAGCCTGCCACGATTTGTCCGACGGCGGTCTCGCCGTGGCCGTGGCCGAAATGGCACTGGGCGGACGTCTTGGCGCCTGCATTGATCTCGCCCGCGTGCGTTCCAATGAAGAATTGAACCACCTTGAAGCCCTGTACAGCGAGTCGGCCAGTCGGCTTCTGCTCACGGCGTCTGCGGAAAATGCCGCCGCGGTGGAAGCCCTCTTTGGTAGCGATGCTTCCTGCCTAGGCGAGGTTTGCTCCTGTTCTCGCCTTGTGGTGCGGGATAACGACGCGCCCTTGTTCTCCTGCGAAGTGGAAGCTCTGGCCGCGGCCTTCAAGAGTACGCTGAACTGGTAATTTTGTGACGCGGGGTTCGTCTTCCCGTGCCCGGGGCGATCTGGTTTGCGCGGCCAGAAAAAGCCCGTCGAAGTTGAAAAAGCCTCTTCCGCGCAAAGACGGGAAAGACTCTGATGAGCGAAGCGTTTGAAAAACTGAAAGAAAGGGAAAAGGCACTCATGTGCAGAACCTATTCGCGGTACCCGCTCTCCGTGGTTCGGGGCAAGGGCGCCCGGCTCTGGGACGTGGACGGTCGCGAATATGTGGATCTTCTTGCCGGCATCGCCGTGACGGCGCTTGGCCATGCCAACGAAGAACTTGCCGAGGTCATGGCGCAACAGGCGCGTAAGCTCATCCATGTGAGCAACCTTTTCTATCAGGAAGAACAGCTCGATTATGCGGAAAAGCTTCTTGCCACAAGTCATGCGGGCAAGGTCTTTTTCTGCAATTCCGGCGCGGAATCCAACGAGGCTGCCATTAAACTGGCCCGCCGCTACCAGAAGATGGTGAAGGGGCGCAACGCCTGGGAAATTATTGCGCTTGAAAACTGCTTCCACGGGCGCACCATGGCCACCCTAGCCGCCACGGGAAAGCATGTGGAAGGATTTGAACCCCTGCCAAGCGGTTTCAGCCGTGTGCCCTGGAACGACCTTGACGCATTGGAAAAGGCCATACGCCCCACAACGGCGGCCGTACTCATCGAAGCCATTCAGGGAGAAGGCGGCATCTTCCCGGTATCGCAGGAATATGCCGACGGCCTGGCGGATATCTGTCGCCGCCACGGCATATTGCTCATATGCGATGAAGTACAGGCCGGCATGTGCCGTAGCGGGAGGTGGTGGAGCTTCCAGCACTTCGGACTCAAGCCCGACATTTTTACCAGCGCCAAGTCCATGGCCAACGGTCTGCCTTTGGGCGCCATGATGGCTACCGATGAAGCGGCGCAGGGCTTTGACTACGGCAGTCACGCCACCACCTTTGGCGGCGGGGCTTTGGTTACGGCGGTAGGCCTGAAAGTGCTTGAAATTATGGAGCGCGACCATCTTGCGGAACGCGCTGCTGAACTGGGCGACCGTGCACGCGCCCGCTTCCTCGCCCTAAGGGAAAAACTCCCCGAAACCATTGTCGACGTGCGTGGCAAGGGTCTACTCATCGGAGTTCAGCTCGGTATGCCCCAGGAAAAAGCGCAAAAAGTCTGGGCAAAGCTCTTGGAAAAGGGTTTTATCCTCAACCTCACCTACGGTTCCACCCTGCGCCTCTTGCCTCCGCTGATCATTGACGAGAGCGATCTTGTCGCTGTGACGGAAGCACTGGAGGCTATTCTGCGCCAGGGAGTGTAGGATTGGCTGAACTCTGTCCGTCTCTTTGTTTTTGGAGACAGGCGGATCCGCGCTGGAGATAACGCATCCGAAAGGAGTGTGCATGGAATGTGTTCTGAGGAACGCTCGCGTCTGGCAAGAGGGCGAATTTCATAAACTGGACGTTCTTGTCCGTGGCGCGAAGATTGAGCGCACAGGTCAAAATCTCCCCGCATTCGAGGGTGTACCCGAGAGGGATTTGCAGGGGCTTTACATGATTCCCGGCCTTGTGGATGTACACGTACATCTGCGGGAGCCGGGCTTCTCGTATAAGGAGACCATACGCACGGGAACGCTTGCCGCCGCCCATGGCGGATATACTACCGTTTGTTCCATGCCCAACCTGAACCCCGTCCCCGATACGCGCGAACACCTTCAGTTGCAACTTGACGCCATTGCCAGGGATGCCGTGGTGCATGTTTGCCCTTACGGGGCCATCACCATGGGGGAAAAGGGCAGAGAACTGGCGCAGATGGAAGCCATGGCGCCCTTCGTGGCCGGATTCAGCGATGACGGTCGAGGCGTGCAGGATGACGCCATGATGCGCGCGGCCATGAAGGAAGCCGCGCGACTGGGAAAAATTGTGGCCGCACATTGCGAGATCAACGAGCTTTTACGCGGCGGCTATATCCATGACGGCGCCTATGCCCGCGCCCACGGGCACCGTGGGATATGCTCGGACAGCGAATGGGGGCAAATCGCGCGGGATCTCAAGCTGGCGCGGGAGACAGGCGTCCGTTACCATGTCTGCCACATCTCCACGAAGGAAAGCGTCGCGCTCATCCGCCAGGCCAAGGCCGAAGGCGTGGACGTGACCTGCGAAACTGGCCCGCATTACCTTGTGTTCACGGACGCCGATCTTCAGGAGGATGGACGTTTCAAGATGAATCCCCCTCTGCGTTCTGCCGAAGACAGAGCCGCCCTCATTGAGGGAATGCTGGATGGAACCATAGACATGATCGCCACGGATCACGCGCCGCACGAAGCTTCGGCCAAGGCCCGTGGGCTGGAAGGTAGCGCCATGGGCGTGGTGGGGCTGGAAACGGCCTTCGCCGCTATGAACACTTTTTTCGTCAAGAAAGGACTGCTTTCTCTGGAGCGACTGGTGGAACTCATGTCCGTGCAACCCTCAAAGCGTTTCAGCCTGGGTTCTTCCCTTGAGGAAGGGCAACTTGCCGATTTCGCCGTCTTCGATCTGAACCGCGAATGGGTCGTTGACACTGCCCGTTTCCTTAGTCAGGGGAAGGCCACGCCCTTTGCAGGTTGTCTCCTTACGGGGCAATGCGTCTTGACCGTAGCGGGCGGGAAAATTGCCTGGGAAGAGGGCGGACATTGATTTTTGCACACCCTGCGCCGCGGCAGGGCGCTTCTCTGGAGCAAGCAAGTATGAAACAGGGCATCTATACCGTGACGGAAAATCGGGCGCTTACCAAGGCAGTGTATCTTATGCGCCTCGAAGGGGACACCTCAAGCCTTACCGCTCCCGGGCAATTTGTGGAAGTGGCGCTGAGCGGCTTTTTTCTGCGCCGTCCGCTTTCCGTATGCGATTACGACAGCCGGAGTCTCACCCTTATATACAAGGTCGTGGGTCAGGGTACCAGGACCATGATGGAACTGAAGGCAGGGGCAAGCCTGGATATCCTTTGCGGACTCGGTTACGGCTTTGACCCTTCCCTGGCCGGAGAACGCCCCTTGTTGGTGGGCGGAGGCGTAGGCGTTCCCCCGCTCTACAAACTCGCCAAAGTCCTCCTCGCCGAGGGCAAATGCCCAGACGTGGTACTCGGTTTCAATCGGGCGGAAGAAATTTTTTATGCCCGCGAATTTGAAGAGCTTGGGGCACATGTGTGCGTGACCACCGTGGATGGAAGCGTGGGCATAAAGGGTTTTGTGACGGCGGCCCTGCCCAAGGATTGCACCCATATTTATGCCTGCGGACCCATGCCCATGTTGAAGGCGCTCTACAAGGCCACACAGGGCATTCCCGGGCAGTTCAGCTTGGAAGAACGCATGGGTTGCGGTTTTGGTGCCTGCATGGGGTGCAGCATCATGACAGCACAGGGGAGTCGCCGCGTGTGTAGGGATGGCCCGGTGTTTTCAAAGGAGGTTCTGGGATGGTAGATCTGAGAGTGCAACTCAGCGGCTGGTCGCTGGATAACCCCGTCATCCCGGCAAGCGGCACCTTTGGCTACGGTCATGAATTCGCAGAACTCTACGATATTAACATATTGGGCACGTTTTCCTTCAAGGGCACAACAAGAGAAGCGCGCTTTGGCAACCCCACGCCGCGCATCGCGGAATGTCCTGCGGGCATGATCAACGCCGTGGGTATGCAGAACCCCGGCATAGACAAGGTTATTTCCGAGGAGTTGCCCAAACTGAAGCGCTGTTTCCACAAAAAAGTCATCGCCAACATCGGCGGATTTTCCGTGGAGGAATATGCCGAAACTTGCGCCCGCATCGACAGGGAAGAGCAGGTGGGGATCATCGAGGTGAACGTGAGCTGTCCCAATGTTCACGATGGTTGCATTACTTTTGGCACGGATCCTCTAGCCGTGGCTGCCGTGACCCGTGCCGTGAAGGCCGTGACCAGCAAACCCGTGTATATCAAGCTCAGCCCCAATGTCACAGACATCGCCATTATTGCCAGAGCCTGCGCGGACGCTGGAGCGGACGGCATCAGCCTTATTAACACATTGCTCGGTATGCGCATCGATCTGCGGACACGAAGGCCCGTCATCGCCAATACCATGGGCGGCTTTTCCGGCAGTGCCATTCTGCCCGTAGCCCTGCGCATGGTCTATCAGGTCTACAACGCTGTGAAACTGCCCATCATCGGCATGGGCGGCGTGTCCTCCGCCCGCGATGTCATCGAAATGATGCTTGCCGGCGCCACAGCCGTGGAAGTGGGAGCCGCGAATTTGACAGATCCCTGGGCCTGCCCGAAAATTCTGGAAGAACTACCCCATGTCATGGAAGAGTACGGTATCCATTCCTTGAACGACATCATCGGAGGAGCGCACGGATGAACAGTATGCCCAAGAAGGACGTCATTATTGCCTGCGATTTCAGCAGCGGCAGGGAACTCATGGACTTCCTTGATCTTTTCTGCAAAGAGAAGCCCTTCGTGAAAATCGGCATGGAACTGTTCTATGCCGAAGGACCGGATATTGTGCGCGCGGTCAAAGCGCGCGGTCATCGCATCTTTCTCGACCTCAAGCTCCACGATATTCCCCACACCGTGCGGAAAACGCTTGCCGTTCTTTCTTCCCTGGATGTGGATATGTGCAACGTCCATGCCGCGGGCGCCTCGGTCATGATGGAAGAAGGTCTCAAGGGACTGACCCGCGCGGACGGCACAAGACCGTTGCTTGTGGCTGTGACGCAACTCACCTCCACGAGCGAGGAGCGTATGCGTACGGATCTGCTCATTGACAGACCGCTGGAAGAAGTGGTTCTGCACTACGCCGCCAACGCTCGTCGTGCCGGACTGGACGGCGTGGTCTGTTCTCCTCTGGAAGCGGGCAAGGTGCATGAAGTCTGCGGCAAAGACTTCCTTGCCGTAACCCCCGGTGTGCGTTTTTCCGGTGGCGATAAGGGCGATCAGGCGCGGGTAAGCACGCCTGCCGCGGCCCGCAAACTGGGATCGGATTTCATCGTGATGGGGCGCCCTGTCACGCAGGCGGAAGACCCTGTGGCCGCCTACCGCCGCGCTGTGGCAGAATTTTTGGAATAGGGCGGAGTTTCACAAAAACTATCGCGCGGTCGTTTGCGCGGCGAGCCGTCTTTGGCCTGCGGTGAACGGCTGAAAGGAGAGAAAATGGAATCGCGGGAACAACGGATAGCCGAAGACCTCTTGTCCATCAAGGCTGTCTTTTTTCGACCGGACGAACCCTTCACCTGGGCCAGCGGCATCAAGAGTCCGGTGTACTGCGACAACCGCCTGACGCTGACGGCGCCCGCTGTGCGTTGCCATGTGGAAAGCGCTCTGGCCGAAGTGGTGAGGGAAAACTATCCCGGTTGTCAGGCGCTCATGGGAACAAGCACAGCCGGCATTGCCCACGCGGCCATTGTGGGGCACCTTATGGGCTTGCCCATGGGCTATGTGCGATCCAGCGCCAAGGATCATGGTCGCGGTAATCAAATAGAGGGCAGACTGGAGGTCGGCCAGAAGGTGGTGGTCATTGAAGATCTTATTTCCACGGCAGGCAGTGTGCTGGAAGTGGTCGAGGTTTTGCGCGAGGCTGACGCCGAAGTTCTGGGCGTGGCAAGCATCTTCACCTACGGCATGAAAAAGGGACTGGATCGCCTAGCCACGGCAAACGTGAAGAACGTAAGCCTGACTAATTTTGATGTTATCGTACGCGTGGCCGCTGAGACTGGATATATCCGCAAGGAGGATGTGGCCAAGCTTATTGCCTTCCGAAACAATCCCTCGGACGAGAGCTGGAGAGGAGCGTGAAATGAAAAGCCTCATTGATATCCGCGACCTGAGTACCCGGGAAATTAACGACCTCCTTGAAACGGCTCTGGACATCATCGCAAAACCAGAAAAGTATGCCCAAAAGTGCCGCGGCAAAAAACTGGCCACGCTTTTCTTCGAGCCTTCCACGCGCACACGTCTGAGTTTTGAAGCCGCCATGTATGAACTGGGCGGAAGCGTGCTGGGCTTTTCCGAGGCGCAGAGTTCCTCTGCCGCCAAGGGCGAGAGCGTATCGGACACAGTGCGTGTGGTGAGTTGCTTTGCCGATATCATTGCCATGCGTCACCCCAAGGAAGGCGCGCCGCTGGTGGCCTCCCTGCGCGCAAGCGTGCCGGTGATCAACGCGGGCGATGGCGGTCATAACCACCCCACGCAGACATTGACCGACCTCCTCACCATCTGGCGAGAGAAGGGCCATTTTGAAAATTTGACCATTGGCTTATGCGGAGACCTCAAATTCGGTCGCACCGTGCATTCGCTCATCGCGGCCATGTCCCGTTATACCGGGGTAAAGTTCGTACTCATCTCTCCGGATGAACTGCGCTTGCCCGGCTATATTCAGACGGATATCATGGATCGTAACGGCATTCCCTATGAAGAAACTGCGGATCTTGTGGCGGCCATGCCCAGTCTGGATGTACTCTACATGACTCGTGTGCAGCGGGAGCGCTTTTTTAACGAAGCCGATTATGTGCGCCTCAAAGACAGTTATGTACTCACGCCCGCCAAACTTGAAAACGCCCGCAGGGATTTGTGCATCATGCATCCTCTGCCCCGGGTAAACGAAATTTCCGTGGCCGTTGACGATGACCCCCGCGCCGCGTATTTCAGACAGGCGCTGAACGGCAAGTACATACGTATGGCTCTCATCCTGAAATTGCTGGAGGTGAACTAGCATGGTCATTGACGCCATATTGAACGGCATAGTGCTGGATCATATCCGCGCCGGACTCAGCCTTGAGCTGTACAATATTCTTGGGCTGGACAGTCTGCAATGTTCCGTGGCACTGTTGCGCAACGTGAGCAGCCGCAAGATGGGCCGGAAGGACATCATCAAGATCGATGAAATCATCGATCTCAACTTCGACGTTTTAGGCTATATCGATCCTGGAATCACGGTAAACATCGTGCGCGACGGCAAACTGGACAGGAAATTCCGCGTGGAATTGCCGGAAAGGGTGGAGAACGTGATCCGTTGCAAGAATCCCCGCTGTATTACGTCCACGGAGCAGGAATTGCCACACGTCTTTAAACTGGCGGACAGAGAAAAGCGCATCTACCGCTGCATCTATTGCGAAAGCAGAGCAAAGGGCAAGGCGTGAGATACGGCTTCGTCCGATACCATTTTTTTCAGTTGGAATCCCGCAAATTTTCAGTGAACACTGCTCTCAATACTCAAAAAAAACGATCGCGGCCCGTCCATCCTCAAAACACGCTACCTGCTTTTTTGCGTTGAGCGGGAGCCTTGCGAAAATCCTGACCTGATATTCTTGACTTGATACGGAGGAATGGGCGAAACTAAAAAGTGCCTTGCCGATCTCAACCAGATCGGAATATTGTACAGCCCCAAAAGGATAGTTCCTTGTTGAGAAAAAAAGCATTCTACCCTTCTTCAGGAAGAGGCTCGGGCCTTTCCATATTGACACTGCTCATTATTCTGGCCCTTGCCGGCGCCGGAGGCTTTTTTTTGATGCGCGACCTCAGCGGGCCTGTTGTGACGCTCTCGCTCACCGGCGACCGCGTTGGCCTTGCCCGTAACATTGAGGTCAGCCTGGACGACAAATCCGGCATTAGAAGCGTGACGGTTACCGTACGCCGCGGTTCTCAAACCATGAAAGTGCTGGAAGAAAAATTCGCTCAGCTTGAGTCGCATCAAGAGTTTGCCTTTCAATTGAAGGAAACTCAATTGCCGGAAGGCGCCTTTGAACTGGAACTGCGCGCCGTGGATGGCTCCTATGCCGGTTTTGGTCGAGGTAATTCCACCACGGTGACGAAGAAGCTCATCCTCGATTCCCAGCCTCCGCGCATAGCGGTGCGCACGGGTGCCCCGGCCATCTATCGCGGCGGTAGCGCGCTCATTGTGTACACGCTTTCCGAAGAAATAACGCAGTCCGGCATCCGTCTTGGAGAACTCTTTTTCCCGGGCTACCGTCAGGTTAACGGTTCCTACGCCTGCCTCTTTCCCTTCCCCGTGGAAATGTCGGTGAGCGACTATCATCCCGAGATCATGGCCAGGGACAGTGCGGGCAATGTCACTTCCAGCAGGCTTCTTATCCGTGCCGGAAATCGCAATTACCGTGTCGATACCTTGAACATTCCGGAATCCTTCCTCAATTTCAAAGCCGATGAACTTGCCAGGCTTTGCCCGGATCTGCCCTCGCCTCTGGAACAGTACCTTTGCGCCAATGGCAAGGTGCGTGAGAGCAACGACAAAACACTTCTTAACGTGGCCGCTACTGCCGGAAACGTCTCGGATCACTTTCTCTGGAGCGGTCGCTTCCAGCGCCTGCCCCGCTCCGCGGTCAAGGCTAACTTTGGCGACCTCCGCACCTATGTGGACGAAAACCGCCAGAAGATTGATGAACAGCGGCATATGGGGCTGGATCTCGCCTCGGTGGCGAGGGCAAACGTGCCCGCCGCGCAGAGCGGTCGGGTGATATGGGTGGATTACTTGGGCATACACGGGCAGATGATTCTCATTGATCACGGCATGGGGCTTATGACCCAGTATTCACACCTCAGCGAATATTTGGTGAAGGTGGGGGACGTTGTCAAGGCCGGGGACATCATAGCCCGCACGGGTACCACGGGACTTGCCGGGGGCGACCATTTACATTTTGGCGTTCTCGTGGGCGGCGTCCCCGTACAGCCCTTGGAATGGCTGGATCCGGTCTGGGTTCGCAACAACATCACCGCGAGATTGAACATCCTTTCCTGACAGCATCTGAACGACTTGAGTTTGCCGCCTTCAGGGGTAGGAGGGCTTCTTTCCTGCCATAGGCGGCGCGAAGTATGTTTTTAGGATTCCGCCATGAATTACCGAGGCCCTCATATTTCCATTTCTCCCGAATATGTGGTCAACCGCATCCTCAAAATCAACCTGGATGAGTTTTCCCGCTGGCCGCAGAGCGTTCGCAAGCTGGCTATCGAGATTGCCGAGGAACTCTTTCTTGTGGCCTATAATCCCTTCATTTCCGCTTCTGCCGTCAAGGCCAGCGTGGCTGAACATTACAAGAGCGAATCCCAGTCCCTGGCCCATCAGTACGCCGTGACCATTGGCGAAGGCATCACCATGTTCTGGAGCGCCTACGAGGCGGAAAGTCAGTTCTGCAAGGAGTTGAAAGAGCGCCTGACCTCCATCATGCCAGAATCTTGCATTCTGCGCCGGCGCGGGGCGTTGGTGGCCTCGGCCACAGACGCCACGGACTTGCGCATGGAACTTCCCCTTCTTGTGGTGGAGCCGGAGACTCCGGAGCAGATCAGCGCCATTGTGAAGCTGGCCAATGAGATGAAATTCGCCATAGTTCCCCGGGGCGGGGCTTCCGGACTTACCGGCGGGGCCGTGCCCGCGCGCAGGCGTACCGTTGTTGTGAGTACCACAAAACTCACGGCGCGTTCCATCAACAAAGCCGCGCTCTCCATGACCTGCCAAGCCGGGGTGATCACCCAGGATGCCATCGACTTTGCGGCCGCGCATGGTCTGCTCTTTACCGTGGATCCCGCTTCCAAAACGGCTTCCACCATTGGCGGCAACGTGGCCGAAAACTCCGGCGGGCCGTTTTGCTTTGAATACGGCACCACCATTGACAACCTGCTTTCCTGGATCATGGTCACGCCTACGGGCGAAATTATACGCGTTGAGCGCGTTGGGCACCCGGGGCATAAAATACTTCCCGATGAGGACGTGGAATTCCTGGTAAAGGATCTTTCCGGAGGTGTGCGCAACCGCATTCGTCTCAGCGGCAAGGATATCCGTCAATCCGGGCTTGGCAAGGACGTTACCAACAAACTCCTTGGCGGTTTGCCCGGCCTTCAGAAGGAGGGCATAGACGGCATAGTCACCGAAGCGACCTTCACTCTGCACCCCAGGCCTTCGCTTTCGCGGGTTATGGCGCTGGAATTTTACGGGCGATCCATGGTTCCCGCCGCAGAACTTGTGGGTAAGGTGGTGGAACTGCGCGACAAAATACGTCGTGAGGGAAATGATGTGCGCGTTTCGGCGCTGGAGGAATTCAATTCCAAGTATGTGCAGGCCATAGGCTATCAGCGCAAGTCCGACCGGCACAGCGAAGACCCCATTTCCGTCATCATTGTGCAGGTGGACGGCGACGACGCCGAAATCCTTGACCGCACGGTAGAGGCCATCTACGCTCTGACCGGAAAAGACAATCCCTATGTTTTCGCGGCCATCGCAAGGGACGCCAAGGAGGCCGCCGAGTTCTGGGAGGACAGGCACCGCCTTTCGGCCATAGCCAAGCGCACGTCTGGCTTCAAGATGAACGAGGACGTGGTTTTGCCCATGAAGAGCATCCCCGCCTTTGCGCGCTACCTTGAGGGCTTAAACGTCATTACCACGGCGGTCGCCTACCGCTATGCGCTTCAGGAGCTTTCGCGCCTTCAGGGCTTTCCCCTGGACGATACGGAATTTAACGCGGAATTTTCCTTTGCCTCGCACATTGCCGGCGCCGAAACGGACGCGCTTGACCCCAACCTTATGGACGCGGATGTGGAAAACCGCGCCGTCTCATGGCTGGAAGCACAGAAGAAGCGTTTTCCCCGTCTGGAAGCGCGCATTGCGGACATTGTGGAATACATGCAGGCCAGCCGCATTGTTGTGGCCAGTCACATGCACGCCGGCGACGGCAACTGCCATGTGAACATTCCCGTCAATTCCAATGACTTGCGCATGGTGGAGCAGGCCGAGGAAACGGCCATGCACGTTATGACGCGGACGCAGGAACTGGGCGGCGTGGTTTCTGGCGAACACGGCATCGGCATCACCAAGATCGCTTTTCTGGACGCGCGGCAAATGGAGAAACTGCGCGAGTTCAAGCAGGGCGTGGATCCCATGGATCTTCTGAACCCAGGAAAACTCGTCACTCGCAGACTGCCGGTGCGGCCCTTCACCTTTTCCTTCAACAGACTTATCGCGGATATCCGCGAATCCGGCCTTCCGGACAAGGAATGCCTCATCCGCCTGCTCTCCAACGTGCAAATCTGCACGCGCTGCGGCAAATGTAAGCAGGTCTGCCCCATGGTCTTTCCGGAGCGTTCCTTCCAGTACAACCCCCGCAACAAAAATATGATTCTGGGGGCCATTGCCGAGGCCATTTACTATTCTCAAATGACCAGCGGTCGCCCCGATCCGGAACAGCTTCAGGAACTGCGCGCGCTCATGGAGCATTGCACAGGTTGCGGACGTTGCACCTCCGTGTGTCCGGTAAAGATTGATTCTCCGGCGGTGGCGCTCAGTTCCCTGGCCTATGTAAAACAGGAAGGCCTGGGCGGGCACCCTGTGAAAAGCAAGGTACTCAAGGTTCTTAGCAAAGACCCGGCGAAGCGCCTCCCGCCCTTTGCCAAGGCGGCGGCACTGGGACAGAAGGTGATGAACCAGTTTGTCCCCCTGGTTCCCACGGTGTGGAGGGAGCGCATGGATTCACCGCTCTTCTCCGGCAAGGGGCCGGGGCTGGGCATGATGAGCATGTACGAGAGCCTGCGCCTGGAAAGGAACGCCACGGCCCATATTTTTCTGCCCTTACGCGAGGGCGCTTCCCCAAACGAGAGTTTGCGGGAACGCGTACCCGCCGTACTCTCCTTTCCCGGATGCGGGGGCGGGCTTTTCTATCGTCGCATTGCCTTGGCCTCTCTTGCGCTCCTCATCCATGCCGGGCTGGCCGTGGTCATACCCGGCAGGCACTTGTGTTGCGGCTATCCGCTCCTAGCCTCCGGTTGCGCGAATCTGTACGAGGAAAATTTGCAAAGGAACCGGCAAACGCTGGCCGCCGCCATCAAGTTTGCCTGCGACTCCGGCTTCGATGTGAACAAACTGATCACGGCCTGCGGATCCTGCCGCGAATCCCTTATGCGGCACGGGATCACTGGTACGGACGGAAGCGTGCTGGAACATCGCGACATTGTGCAACTTCTGGTGGAACTCCTTCCCCTCGGACAGGCGTTCAGCACCGAGCGCATCATTGCTCATGCCGCATGCCATCCTTCCTGGTCCGGAGTCAAGGCCATCAAGGACGGCGGCAAATCCGCCCGCGCACTGGAACGCCTCACAGGCGCCTCCATACTTTTGAACAGCGGCTGTTGCGGAGAATCCGGAACAGGCGCCTATACTTCCCCCAAAATTTACAATATCCTGCGCGAAAAAAAGCGCGCCCGCCTTCAGGAAGCCCTTGCAGGATACGCCTCGGAGGCCCCCATACTGGTGAGTTGTCCTTCCTGCAAGATTGGCATCGCCCGCACGCTTATGACTATGGACGCCAGACACCCGGCACGGGGCAAGGGCGAATTTTTTGAGGAACAGGACGGAACAACGCTCGTCAACGCGCATCGCCCCGTCTTGCACCATTCGGAATGGCTTGCCGAGGCGCTCATGGGCAAGGACTGGCTTGCTGCGTTCAAGGCGGCGCTCTCCCCTGTGAAAGGGATCCGGAACGTGTACAGCGTTGCGTTGCGGGCGGATGCGCATAAGGAGAACGGGTAAACGGCAAAGCTATGGAACGGGAGATTTTACTCATAGACGTCAAGAACGGGTCGGCAAGGCCGTGCCGTCTTCTCCGTTGCCGCCCGGAGTCTTCCGCGCTCATTCTTTTCCGCGGGAGCGAACTCTTCCTTCTGGGAGATGTGAGGCGCCTGGCGCCTGAATTTCCGTTTACGCTTGAAGACGAGGAAGCAAAACTTCTCGACATTACTCCAGACGCCCCCGTGGACGTCTTCTGCAGGGTCGTCATTCCCCAGCATAAGCCGCAGACAGCCGGATTCACGCTGGAGAAGCTCCTTATTGTGGCGAAATCCGGGCGGGCGCTGGAAGTGCGCCGCTCAGAAGGGCAACTTCTCTCTTTTGTGCGACGCTAAAGCAGCCTAAGAGTAAATAAATTGAGGACTTGAACTTCCAACGAAACCTTCACTCTGATGCTGCTCTACGCACGGCTGTCATTCGGCCTGTGCCCAATGCTACGGCAAGAAGTATCTGAACAAGAAATCTCTTGAAGGGGCTACGGGTAGCTTTTGCCACTGCCCCAAAAACAAATTTTTTTCATTTAGTAGCAAACGCTACATGTGAAAATTGTCCCGCCTGTTATCTCTTAGTCATAAGTACCAGGTTGTCAGGCAAAGCTACCTTGTTTGCCTTTTCTCGGAGGGACAATGATCAATACTCTTGATATCGAAAAATGCACTGGTTGCGGAACTTGTTTTAAAACCTGTGGACTGGATGTCTTCAGGCTAGACACCAACCAGCCCACTCTTTCTCCATGCATGGCCAAATGCCCGGCGAGGACGAATGTTCGTTCCTATAACGGCTTGCTCCAGATGGGACAAATTGACGAAGCCGCTGAATGTCTTCGGGAAAATAATCCCTTTCCGGCTATCACAGGTCGGGTTTGCCCTCATTTGTGCGAGGGAGAATGCAGCCGCGCCAAAGTAGATGGCGCCGTCAATATCAACGCTCTTGAACAGTATCTCGGCGATCGTTCGATACATACACTCCCTTCCCCCTCAAAAGTTAAACATATTCATAGAATCGCCGTTGTGGGTTCAGGCCCTGCCGGCCTTTCCTGCGCATGGTTTTTAGCTCGCAAGGGATATCCCGTCAGAGTATTTGAGGCAATGCCCAAGCCTGGCGGAATGCTCCGTTACGGTATCCCCTCCTATCGACTCCCCGATGCTGTTCTTGATGCGCAGATTGAACTCCTCAAGCGCATGGAGGTTGAATTTCAATGCGGAATCGCCATTGGACAAGGCTGCGACAGTACAGTGCAGGATCTCTACGATCTTGGTTACAAGGCAGTATTCCTTGCGCCAGGCGCCATGCACAGCAGAAAGCCTCATATACCCGGCGAAAACCTGCCTGGCGTACTTTTTGGGGTGGAATTTTTATCGACCGTACGTCAGGGGAGCCAGGGCAGACTTTCGGGGCGTGTTGTTGTGGTAGGCGGGGGTGCTGTGGCCATGGATGCCGCAGTTACTGCATATAAACTCGGCGCGGAGAGTGTGGATGTTGTCTGCCTTGAAAAAGAAGAGGAAATGCCGGCGTTTAAACATGATATTGCGGATGCCGTCCGCGCGGGCGCCGTTATCCATCATGGGTGGGGACCAGTTGAAGTTACTGGGGAAAATGCCGCCAGATCGTTGAAAGTAAAGAAATGCCTTTCTGTTTTTGACGAACAGCATCGCTTTCATCCTGTTTTTGATGAAAGGAAAACCATGGAATTCCCCGCGGCGGCCATTATTTTTGCTATTGGCCAATGTTCCGACCTCAAACCTTTTGAAGGTACCGTTACTGTTGAACACGGGCGCATTGTGGGAGACCCCGTTACCCGCGGAACTTCGTATTGGAATATTTTTGCCGCAGGCGACGCGGTTACCGGGCCTTCAACAGTTATCAGTGCTATTACGGGCGGACGGGAGGCGGCCATTTCCATAGACAGGCTCATGACTGGCGGCCATCAACATAGCGACCGCGAAGACAAGCGTGCCCTCGTTGAAAACCTTCCCGGCGAGGGCGTCATGCTTTCGCCGCGCGTTGAGCGCAAGGAAATTACAACAGAGGGCTTTGAGGAAGAACGCATGGGGTTTGACGATGTAGACGCCCTCCATGAATCGCTTCGCTGTCTTACCTGTGGCGCAAAGGCTTGCATTAACTACCGCGATGACTGCATGACCTGCTTTTTCTGTGAGTTGAGATGTCCCTCTCACGCCATAGACGTGCATCCTTATAAAGAAAGACTTCCCTATACCGTAGAACGCAATTTCGGAGGTTTCTAATATGTCTTCCCCGATCGTTTATAAAACGGATGTGCTTATCATAGGCGGCGGATTTGCTGGATCGTGGGCAGCCATAGCCGCGGCAGATAAAGCGAACGACGTGCTTATTATTGACAAGGCGGCCAGAGATTGGCGGGGCTTGGGAATGATGAGCGGCGGCGACATGATTGTTATGCAGCCGGAATTTCACATTGAGGATCTCCTTGATGAAATGGTCTATTATTACGACGGACTCTGCGATCAGCCTCTGGTGAAAAAAATTCTTGAACATTCCTACGAACGCTTTTGTGACCTAGAACGTTGGGGGCATATTTTTGCCAGAGACAAGCGTGGCAAGCTGTTATGCGTCCCTCAACGCGGTTTAACCTATATGCGTTACTACCTTTACCACCCTTACGGAAAAGGGGGGCCGCATATTTGCAATACTCTCTATGACCAAATCGCGGCAAAAGGCGTACGCCGCTTGTCAACTATGCAAATTGTCAAACTTATCAAGCGAGATGGCCGCGTTGTTGGCGCTGTTGGCTTCCATACGCGAAGCGGGCTTCCCTGCGTGATTAAAGCCGGCAGTGTTATTCTCTGCACAAACACGGGCGGCTTCAAACTCTCCTATTTGAGCAACACCTCTGCAGGTGAAGGTTCACTGCTTGCCTACGAAGCAGGGGCTACTTTTCAGAATATGGAATTTCTCCAGAACTGGACCTGCCCTGTAGCGTTTGCCTGGGAGGGGCAAACCGGCATGCTCCCCCATGGCGCCCGTTTCGTCAACGCAAGAGGCGAAGATTTCATGAAAAAATATTCTCCTCTGCGCGGGGCGAAATCTGATCCTCACTATAACATTCGCGGCATGGTGCTTGAAGAGAGAGCGGGGAATGGCCCGACTTATTTTGACACCAGTACCATGAGCGAAGAAGGCATTCGCGTCATGACGCCTACAGGCGGATGGATGTTGCTCAACGACCAAAAATTGAAGAATCTCGGCATTGACTTTTTCCACCAGAAAACAGAATGGATGCCACAGTTTCAGTATATTTTTGGAGGCCTCAAGACCGATCTCAACTGCCGCACAGGAATCCCCGGACTTTATGCCGCCGGTCGATCCTGCAGTCTGCATACCGGTGTTTATATGGGTGGATGGGACACCTGCATGACAAGCACAACCGGCACATTTGCAGGCCAGGCGGCCGCCTCTGAAGCCATGGAATATCCCTCTGCCAATTTTGACGCCGATGAAGCCATTGCTGAACTTGCTCCAATCACTTCTCTCATTGGCAAGCCTGGTATCCCACCTAAAGATATTGTACGCTCAATTCAGGAAATTATGGTTCCCGCCGAGGTGTCTGTTCTCAAAACCGGAACGGGACTCAACCGTGCGCTGCACCAGCTCAATACTCTCCGCGCAAATGTCATGCCAGAAATGACGGCGCAGGATCCCCATTACCTTATGAAATTGATTGAAGCGCGTGGCATGGCGCTTGTGGCTGAAATGTACCTGAAGGCATCTCTTGCTCGTAAGGAATCCCGCTGCGGCCACTTCCGCGAAGACTATCCCACCCGCAACGGCGCACCTGCTTGGATACAACTTAAAAAATCCGAACACGGCATGACTATGGAAAAAACGCCTGTACCCTGCGGACAGGAGGGTTACCCGATAATACCGTACCGCTACTACATGGACGATTTTGACTACCCTGATCAACCAAAGTCTGTCTAACCCAAGTACAAGGAGAATCGACAATGTTGTTCAAAAAATCTGCTCTTGCCCTGGTATGTCTTTTTCTTTTGCAGGCCGCGCATGTATCCGCAGCTCAAACTACGCTCAAATTCGCCACGCAAAACGCTGAAAACGCGTTTTCCACTGTCAATGCGATCACTCCTTGGATCAAACAAATAGAACAGGATTCCAACGGCACGCTCAAAATCGACCTCTACGCCAACCAGACACTGGCAAAAGGCCCCCAAGTCTGGAACGCCATCCGAAACGGCATTGCCGACATGGGATGGATCACCATGGGTATGTACGCTGGAATGAATCCTGAACTTGAAGTGACAGGCATGAATCTCACTGGCTATAAAGACGCCATGGATGGCACCCCTCTTCTCTGGAAGGTCTATGAATCCTTTGATTCTGTCCGTAAGCCTTTCGAAACAAACAAAATTCTTGCTCTCTGGATGCAGGACAAGGCCACCAACCTTCTCATCACCCAAAAGCCCGTCCGATCCATAGCAGATTTCAAAGGAATGAAGATACGCTGCACCGTTCCCTATGTGCCGTGGGTCAAAGCGCTGGGCGGCATTCCCGTAGTTATGGCTATGCCCGAAGTGTACACAGGCATACAGAAAGGAATCATCGACGGGTTGCTTGCCGACTGGGAGTCGCTTGAAGGCTTCCGCTTTTATGACGTGGCGAAGTATGTAACCAGCAATATTCCCAACGGCAACGTTGTTTTCACTATTGCCATGAACAAAAACGCATACAACAGGCTTCCCGCTGAGGCAAAAGCCGCCATCGACAAACATTCCGGACTGGAAGGAAGCATGTTTATGGCCGAACATTTTTCTCACGACACTATTCAGCTCAAGGACAAATGCGAACCGTTCCTCGCGGAACATATTGTCCTTAGCGATGAAGAACGGGCGTTGTGGTCGGAAAAGACAGCCGAACCTCTCTGGGCTGAATGGTTGAAAGAAATGCAGAAGAAAAACATAAAAAATGCCCAGGCTATCCTTGACATGATGAACGGGAAATAGCCCCCCCCTCAATGTGCCGCCGAACCACCGGCGGCACACAGGAGAGAACGATGCTTAAAAAAATCATGAAACTAGGCGTAGACGCACTGGTTGCAGCAGGAGCGGTAGTTCTCTTTATGCAGGTACTGCTCACTACGGCAGACGTTTGCCTGAGATATTTTTTCAATGCGCCCATCACAAGCTCCTATGAGCTTTCCGAAATTGCCATGGGTATCATTGCTCCTGTAGCTCTCCTCTACTGCGCGCATAAGAACGAACACGTATGCGTCGACATTCTTTATGAAAAACTTTCTCCCTGCGCTCAATTTGCAAGTCGGGCTGTTTCAAACCTGATTATCATCCTGTTCTCCGGTCTGCTTGCCTGGCAGGCATGGTTTCAAATTCAAGAGGTACGGGAAATGGGGGTCACCAGTCCCATACTCCAGCTTCCCATGTGGCCAGTCGCCTGTGTTTTCCTCATTTGTTTCGTTATGTTCATCCCAATTTCACTTCGCAACATAGCTAAACGAAGGAACGTAAAATGACGCCCATAGCTATTGGTTGCATCGGTATAGCCGCGCTTATAACCATTATCTTCCTTCGAGTTCCTATTGGAATGGCGATGCTTGCCGTTGGTTCTCTCGGATTTCTCGCCATATCCGGCATTGACCCAGCTCTTGGAATCTTGCGCGGGACTCCCTACGAAACCTTTGTAAATCCCACCTATGCCGTCGTCATTCTTTTTGTCTTGATGGGTAATTTTGCTTTTAAATCAGGCATCAGTGACGAACTGTTCGGCGCGGTGAATACATGGATAGGCAGACTTAAGGGCGGCCTTGCTCTGGCTACTATTGCGGCCTGCGGCGGTTTTGCTGCCATTTCTGGATCAAGCGTAGCCTGCGCCGTTACCATGGGCGTTGTTGCTCTGCCAGAAATGCGTAAATTCAAATATTCCAACGCCCTTGCCACCGGATGCATAGCGGCTGGCGGAACCCTTGGTATTCTTATTCCGCCCAGCACTATTATGATTCTTTACGGCATCATTACCGGAGAATCCATAAGTAAAATGTTTATGGCCGGCGTCATTCCCGGACTTATGCAGATACTGCTTTACTCCCTCGTTATCCGTTTCTGGGTTCGCATCCACCCTGAAGACGGTCCGTCAGGAGAAAGCTATACTCTGAAGCAAAAAGTAGTAGCCTTTGGCAGGGTATGGCCAATTATGCTGCTTTTCTCCATAGTTATTGGCGGACTCTATCTTGGCGTATTTTCTCCCAACGAGGCCGCTGGTATTGGAGCTTTTGGTGCTCTGGTTCTTGGTATAATAAAGAAAAAGGAAGGCCGTATACCCTTTATTGTAGAATGCTTGAAATCGTCTATTGCCACCTCGGGGATGTGCTATCTTGTTGTACTCGGTGCAATGATTTTTGGCTATTTTCTTACCGTCAGCAGAATCCCTATGGAACTTTCCACTGTGATCGCCAGCGTTGTGGACAGCCCTATTCTCGTTATTCTGGGTATTCTTCTTGTCATGATCCTTTTGGGCTGCTTTATGGATTCCATGGCCATTGTGCTTCTGACCATGCCCATTTTTTTCCCATTGATACAACAGTATGGCATAAATCCCATCTGGTTTGGCATCCTGGTTGTCCGCGTCACAGAAATCGGCCTTATTTCTCCGCCCGTAGGTCTTAATCTTTTTGTTATCAAAGGCGTGGCAAACGTTCCCATGAGTGCAGTTTTTCGAGGAGTTCTCCCCTTTCTCTTTGCCGACTTCATTCATGTTGCCATCCTTATGGCTTTCCCCATACTGTCTCTCTGGCTACCCGGCATGATGGAATAAAATGTGTCACAAAACAGGTAACCGTTACATTTTTATAAAAGAGAATACTATGTGCATCAATACTTCCTCCATTTATATCGGAAACATTCAAAGGCAGAATTCTCCCTTCAGAGAAATTCTTCATCTTGGGGAAAAACATATATTCAAAAAAAATTCAAGTGTCTTTATGGATAAAAATTTTGACCATATCTTTTTCTACATAGATACAGGATGTGTTACCCTGTATCACGATATGCCTAATGGAAAAAGTGTTTACATAGGCAAATTTTATGAAGGGAATACTTTTGCCACATCCGTTGCTGTTGTATCGGACTTCACAAATTATAGAACCTATAACATCCACTATACATTTGATGAAGAAACTGTTGCGTGGTCATTTCCTGTTAAAATTATTACAGACAGAGAGATGATTATCAAATATCCTGATATCATTTCGTATGTATTGCAGCAGCAATGCCTAAAGACATTGATTATGCATAATAACTTCACTATGCGAAATGAAGAACGCGCTGAAAAAATGCTCTGTAATTTCATCATCAATCTCTCTCTTGATCATGGATCTTCAACTATCCTCTCTCCAAACATTTCACAAACAACGTTGGCAAACTCCTTAGGAATTCACAGAACCACCTTGGCCCGAGTGCTGAAAAAACTTCGCGAAAAGAAAATTCTTGGAAGTTTTACCTCATCAAAACTTGAAATTTTAGATATGGACAAACTTATGTGCTTTGCAAAAAGTCTTGACTAAGCTTATGTTAGAGCATTTTTAGTTGAAAACTTTACAAGTTTTCAACCATCGCGCTGGCGTTTCGCGGACAAAGTAAATTTTTTCCACTCACTATAGCGCGGGCGCTCATCTTGAGCGCCGAGCAGTTTTCCAAATACTTTTTCAAACTACTCTAAAAAAGCGGAATATTAAAACGCAGCAGGGTGTGGCGCTGCGTTAGCAAAAAGAGCGCCACGGTTGCGGCAAGGAAGGCGTATTCCGCAAAGCTCCCCGTGCTACACAATTTCAACGAAACGCGCCGCCCGCCGAAGGGCAAGATGGGAACGCCCTTTGTAGTACACATATCCAGTATCACGTGCGTGAGCGCTCCAAAGGCGAAGCCTCCAAGCAAGGTATCCGGCACCCGCCCAAGGATGCCCGTGTGGGCGAAAACCCAGAGGGCAAGCCACCAGCCGAACCAGTGCGAAGTTCTGCGATGGTTCTTATTGAAGGCGTGTTGGCGGGAGAAGGAGAGAGATGCGCGCTTCTGATCAATGACGTCTGGAAACACTGAACCGACCCAGACGGCGGCAAGCCCTGCCAAGGGTTGATGCAGGGCAAAGGCAGCCATAACGGCAATGCTCTGATGAGTGATCCATTTCATAGTTGAACAACGTTGGCAGAGGGAGAAAAGAAACGGGAAACGAGCAAGAGTGTGCCTAGAATACCCAAAAAAACTGTGAGCATTTTTGTAAGACTCCTTCTTTCCTCCCGCATTTCTTCATTGAACCTGGCGGCGTGGTGTAGTTTTACCTCACGGGCCACGTCTACGGGCACAACGGTTTTGCCAATGGGGAAGAGCGCCAGCTTTGCGAGTTTGACATGCTGCACGGCAAAGGGAATGCCAATGAGGGTGAGCGCAAGGCAGAAGGCGGTGGCAAGATGACTGAGCGCGATCCAAAGCCCGGCAAAAAGAAACCAAAGGGCGTTCCCAATGGCGCCAAGAGTCCCGGTTCCTATGTCTTCCTTGTCGTAAACAATATCCCGCGGGACGGATTCATAGCCAAAGGGCGAGAAGACGAAACCGGCCATGACAAAACAGGCGCGCCCCCAGGGCAGGCCCACAACACTCAGGCAGGCCAGCACGCCAAAAAAAAACCAAGCAAGCGCGGCGCTCCCCCCACCGAAGATGATCCAAAGCAAATTGCCAAGTATGCGCATAGGTTCTCCTGCCTTGTCGTAGCATTTTAGCTAGGCTTGTGTATATTATACTATTAGTCAAGCTCCAATACCGCGCAGTATCTCCACCAGCGAATCGGCAATTTTGATGGCCTCTTCTACACTATTTTCCACACCGAACGTAATCCTGATAGTACCTTTTGCATATGTGTCTGGTACCTTGATTGCCTCAATCACATGACTTACGCGAGTAGAAACTGAATCACAGGCAGATCCTGTGGAAATACAGATTCCTTTTAAATCCAAGCGATGTAGCAACATTTCTCCGTCAGAATTTTTAATGGAGATATTTACGTTTCCGGGTAAATGGCAAGCGGCTCCATTCCTTCTAAAATCAATGCCGAAATCTTCCAGTCTGCCGAGAAGGGCCTGTTCGAGATTGTTCAGTTTTTTTGTCGAAGCTTTCATGCGCTCACAATTCTTTTTAAGCGCTACCGCCATGGCAACAATGGCCGCTATATTCTCTGTTCCTGAGCGTTTGCTCCGTTCCTGCGATCCTCCATCAATGTACGAAGGGATATCAACCCCCTTTTTTATATACAGGAAGCCACTGCCCTTCATTCCATTAAATTTATGGGCAGAAGCGGAAAGCATATCAAGCCCAAGTTCCTGTACATCAACGGGAATGTGACCGACAGCCTGAACTGCATCCGTATGAAATAGCGCTCCGTTATCATGGGCGATTTTGGCAAGTTTCGCAATCGGCTCTATGGTGCCGATTTCGTTGTTGGCAAGCATAACGGAAACGAGCCTTGTTTTCTTTGTAATGTACTGTTTTAGCGTATCCGGCTGTACAATGCCATCCTTTGTAACCGGCAAATAGATTACTCTGTACCCCAGCTTTTGGATTGCCGTACAGGCATTCAGCACCGCATGGTGTTCTATCTGAGATGTTATTAGCGTTTGTTTTTCATATCCAAAGGCAGATCCCTTGATGGCCCAGTTGTCGCTCTCAGTTCCTCCTGACGTGAAGAAGATTTCTTCTGGCTTAGCTCCAATACAAGAAGCTATTGTTTCCCGTGCTTCTTGCAGTGCCTTCTTTGGTTTTCGAGCAAAAGCATAGGGCTGTGACGCGTTTCCATATTCTTCTAAAAGAAAGGCTTTCATCGCCTCAAAGGCATCATCATCGAGCCTTGTTGTTGCGGCGTTATCCGCATAAATCATTCTTTCTTCCGCCTATTCAAAGAGCTTACATCCTTCATCTCTGAACTCTTCGATTTTTTCATTCAGAGCTTCCACTGTGGTATTAAGATAGTTTGCGAGGCAATCCATACAATAAAAATTTTTTACATCCACGCCAAGGAGTTTTTTATTAATACCCACAGTGTTCTTATCCAATCCTTCTCGCGCGCAACTCACACAATTAATTTTCTTCATTTAGAATCTCACAGAGTAAACTGAGGCATCTGCTTTTCTGGCTTTCGATACTCATTAGGGTCAAGAATTTCCAATTGCTTCTGGATGATCGCTCGCATTTTGATGGCTGGGCGGAGGCAATATCTCATAAAGAGTTGTCGATCCACGTCGTTCTCAGATTTAACATTTGGGAAAAAGAGTTTTAAATAGGCGGTAGTTAATCTCTTCACAGCTTCAACATGCCTTTCATAAGCTCCTGCAGAGAAATGCACAAGTTTGTCAACAATTGCCCTGTAGCTTATGTCATCGCGAAGTAAATGCAAAATTGAACAAAAATATTCTGTATTCAAAGCCCACCCGGAAATTTTCAATTCCGGCTTCATCGGCGGTATATCCCATCCCTTAATAAAACCGTGTATTCGATCAACAAGAGCGCTTTCCAAAAATAGAGATGGAAGTTCCGTAAACATATTCTTATATTCATCCATATTG
>CAZWBH010000014.1:0-40141 GCA_964632155.1 uncultured Mailhella sp. | reverse complement strand
AAAGGAGTTTTTCTAACCTACTTATAACTATTAGTTTTTTGAACCCCCAGCCTAGAGCTGGGGGTCTTCGTATACCAACTAATAAAGAGCCGGGGCTTTCGCCACGGCTCTTTTGCCGCCCCTGGCGACCGTTTTTTCACGCGGTCTCCAGAGGTTCTTTTTTTGAACCATGTCTCTAGGCAAGAGCCTGGAGCAGAAGAAGCGCCGCAATATTGATGATCTTGATCATGGGGTTGACGGCCGGCCCTGCGGTGTCCTTATAAGGATCGCCCACGGTGTCGCCGGTGACGGCAGCCTTATGGGCTTCGGAACCCTTGCCGCCAAAGTTGCCTTCTTCAATGTATTTCTTGGCGTTATCCCAGGCGCCGCCACCGGAAGTCATGGAAATGGCCACAAAGAGTCCGGTGACGATGGCACCCATGAGCATGGCGCCAAGGCAGGAAAAGGCCGCGGCCTGCCCGCCGCAGATTTTGATCACAAAGTACAGAACCGCAGGAGCAAGCACCGGCAAGAGCGAGGGAAGGATCATTTCCTTGATGGCGGATTTGGTGAGCATATCCACACAGGCACTGTAGTCAGGCTTTGCGGTTCCTTCCATGATACCGGCAATGTTGCGGAATTGACGGCGCACTTCAATAACCACGGAGGATCCGGCGCGCCCTACGGCCTTCATGCTCATGGAGCCGAAGAGGTAGGGGAGCAGTCCGCCAATGAAAAGACCAACGAGGATGTAAGGATCCTGGAGTGCAAAGGTCACTTCCAGGTCGGGGAAGAAGCGACTTAGATCTTCCGTATAGGAGGCAAAGAGAACGAGAGCTGCCAGAGCGGCGGATCCGATGGCGTAACCCTTGGTCACGGCCTTGGTGGTATTGCCCACGGCGTCAAGGGCGTCTGTGGTTTCACGGATGTTTTCAGGAAGTCCGGACATTTCGGCGATACCACCGGCATTGTCCGTCACAGGGCCGTAGGCGTCCAGAGCAACAATCATACCGGCAAGAGCAAGCATGGTGGTGGCCGCCAGAGAGATGCCGAAGAGACCGGCCTGCGTATAGGCAAAGAGTATGCCCACGCAGATAATGATCACAGGAGCGGCGCACGCTTCCATGGAAACGGCCAGGCCTTGAATGACGTTGGTGCCGTGGCCGGTGGTGGACGCCTGGGAAATGCTACGCACAGGGCGGTATTGGGTGGAAGTATAGTATTCCGTGGCCATGACAATAAGTCCGGTCACTACAAGGCCCGTGAGGCAACAGAGCAGGAGATTTCCACTGGAGAAGGCGTTGCCCTGGATAAGCATACTGTCTTCACCCCAGAAAACGAACATGGTGACAAGGAAGATGAGGACGGCGGAAATGAGGCCCGTAGCCACAAGACCCCTGTAAAGGGCGCGCATGATTTTGCCATCGGATCCCAGCTTCACAAAGAAAGTGCCAAGCACAGATGCGAGAATGCACACGCCGCTGATAAGCAACGGGAACATGATCATCTTGGTCTGGAGCGCGCCTTCAAAGAAAATGGAGGCCAGCAACATGGTGGCAACCACAGTCACGGCATACGTCTCAAAAAGGTCGGCGGCCATACCGGCGCAGTCACCCACATTGTCGCCCACGTTGTCGGCGATGACCGCAGGATTGCGCGGGTCGTCTTCGGGGATGCCGACCTCAACCTTGCCCACGAGATCCGCGCCGACGTCCGCCCCTTTGGTAAAGATGCCGCCGCCCAGTCGGGCAAAGATGGAAATGAGCGAAGCTCCGAAGGAAAGAGCCACAAGGGCTTGCATAATGTGTGCCTGCGAGACTCCAAAGAGCGTCAGGATGGCGTAATACGCGGAAACCCCGAGAAGTCCGAGTCCGACTACCAGCATACCGGTGATGGCGCCGGACTGAAACGAAATGTTCAGAGCGGGGATCATACCCTGTTCAGCGGCGGCAGCCGTACGCACATTGGCGCGGACAGAAACGTTCATGCCGATGAATCCGGCGGCGCCGGAAAGCACAGCCCCGATGATGAAACCCAGAGCCGTGAGGAAGGACATGAAAATGAAAAGCAGGACGGCAACGACAACGCCCACAATGGCGATGGTGCGGTACTGTCGGCTCAAGTAGGCCTGAGCGCCTTCCTGTATGGCGCCGGCGATACGCTGCATGTCCTCATTGCCGGTAGACGCGGCGAGGACTTGTTTGGCCGTCTTGCCGGCATAGTATAAAGCGAAGGCCGCGCAGGCAAAGACGATCACCAGAGAGAGGAGAGTCATACTTACCCCCGACAGGTAGTCAAAATGTGAAAACATCGTGCAGGGCGCTTTATCCTGTCCGATACCCTGCAATACTAGTTTTTAAAAAGTATAAAAAATTTCTCAAAAAAGACAAGTATCGCGGCTGATTCTTTTCAAGATGAGCCGTAAAATTTGACAAGGAGCATAATCACAGGGATTGAGTTCCGCGTGCGGCACGGAGTTGACCGCAGGCGGCCTCTATGTTCTGCCCTTTGCTTTTGCGCGCAATAGCCGTGATTCCCTTGGCCCAGAGCGCCTTTTCAAAATGCAGAAGTTCTTCTGACGAAGGGGCGCGGTACGGTGTTTCCGGTGTAGGATTGTACGGGATGAGGTTCAACTTGGCCTTAAGACGCGCGCAGATGCGGGCGAGCTGGCGAACGTGCTCCGGCTGATCGTTAACTCCTGCGATAACAAGATATTCCAGAGTGATGCGTTCCCGTGTTTTGAGCGGGTAACTTTCCAGCGCGGCAAGAAGTTTTTCCAGGGGCCAGCGGGCGGCGCGCGGCATGAGTTTTTCGCGCAACTCCTGGTTCGGCGCGTGGAGCGATACCGCAAGATACGCCAACCCGCTCTCGCCGAATTCCCGCATCCCCTTTTCGATGCCGCAGGTGGACACCGTGATGCGCCGCGGAGAAAAGGCCAAGCCACGAGGATGCTGGAGTGCGCGCAAAGAATCCATGACGTTTGCCAGATTGAGAAGCGGTTCCCCCATGCCCATATAGACAAGGTTGCGGATAAGCGGCCGTTCCGGTTGCGTATCGTGGAGATAGGCACGGGCAACCTGTACCTGGCCGAGGATTTCGCCCATGGTCATATTGCGCCTGAACCCCATCCTGCCGGTGCTACAGAAGGAACAGGACATGGCGCAGCCCACCTGGGTAGACAGGCACTGGGTCATGCGCACGGCGGCGTCGTGCGGTCTTTTGGGTGCGTCACTGGGTATGAGTACCGTTTCGACAAGTTCGCCGTCCGCCAGTTTGAGAAGGAATTTTGTCGTACCGTCTTCACTTACGCGCACATCGGCAACGTCTGGCCAGCGTATAAACGCTCTTTTGGTCAGAAGCGAGCGATCCACCTGGGGCAGGTCTGTCATGCTTTCAAAGTCGACAACGCCCCGTACCCATAACCATTGCCAAATCTGCCCGACACGGAAGCGTTTGAGTCGCAGATTCTCTACCGCAAAGCGCTCCAGCGCCGGATAGGAAAGATTGCAGAGATCAACGGGTTTTTCTTCACACACGGTTCGCGCCCCCGAAGTGTTTTCCCAGAACGACGTCCAAAGCGTGCCAGTCACGGCAGGCCACCAGTTCCTGACGCAGGGCGCGGGCGCCTTCCCAGCCCTTCACATAGCGGGGAACCGCAGTGCGCATCTTCAGCAAGGATTCCCTCGGGGCGTATCGCCGTGCCAAAAACGCGTGACGGCGGATAATCTTTGCCAGATGCTCTCTCTCCAGGGGGAGATTCTCCAATACATCGCACGCGTTCTGCGCCGCACGCGTTTTTTCTTGAGGAGAACGCGCGGCATGGGGCGGCGGCGAGTCCTCTGAGGCGAGTAAAGCCTTATGCCGGGCGAAAATGGCAGGATCCCGCAAAGCCCCGCGGGCGTACATCACGGAGGCTACGCCTGTTTTCTGCAGAACGCTCAGACCGTCGGTAGCAGTGAAGAGGTCTCCGCTCGCCAGCACGGGAATCGCAAGGTTTTCGGCAAGTTCCGCCAAGGCCTGTACGCGCGGAGTTCCGGAGAAACCCTGCACGGCATAGCGGGGATGCAACGTTACCCAGCCGGCCCCCATATCGGCAAAGCGGGCCGCAATTTCGCGATAAACCTCATGTTTTCCGTCCCAGCCGAGGCGTAGCTTGAAGCCCGCGTGTCCTGGCCCGGCGGCGCGGATCACGGCCTCGGCCACCCGCAGGGCGTTGTCCACATCCCGAAGCATAGCCGCCCCTGCTCCCGTCTTTGTCACCTTGGGCACGGAACAGCCCATGTTTACATCAAACAAGCAAAAACCGCGATCGAGCAACAGGTATATGGCCTTTTCCATAATCTCCGCCTCCGCTCCAAAAAGTTGCACCACAAGAGGTCTGTCGCAAACAAGGCTTCCGTCTTCAAGGACTTCCCCCGCTTCGGGCGTGGTCGCGAGCAGACTTTCCGTGTTGCGCCCCCCGTAGATCAGCCCCTTGGCGCTCACCATTTCCGTACAGCACACCGCAGCCCCCTGTTCACGGCAGAGCAGGCGGAAGGCGAGATCGGACCAGCCTGCCAACGGGGCCAGCCACGGGGCGTCGGGACGTATGGGGAATTGGGTCATAGGCTCATCGAGAGGGATGGAAGGCAAGGACAGAGGATAGATAGCAGGCAAAGGCCGCTTCTGGCAAGGACGCACGCCTGCAGGAAGTAAGGAGTGCTATTTCCTTATTGGTTCTTTCTTTCTCACACTTCCGGGAGTATGGCCAAAGCTCTTCTTAAAGGCATGAATGAAAGCAGAGACGGAAGTATAGCCGGAATCCAGCGCCGCCGTTGTCACGCATTGCCCATTTTCCATAAGTTCTCTGGCGTGAAGCATACGCATGAACTTTACCCACTGCCCCATGCTCACACCTGTTTCCCGTCGAAAGATACGAGTGAGAGACCTTGAGGACAGGTGCAGCTTGTCGCTCCATTCCTCCAAAGGTATGGATTCGTCCGGGGACAGTATCGCCTGGGAGCAGAGTTCTACAAGCCTGTGGTGATACGGCATGGTAAGGGGGGAAGAGATATTCCGTGAATCTTCAAAGCAATCCAGAAGCACCATGCCCAGTCGCTGGCCTTTTTCACTGGAAAAGTCCGGTACTTTTTCCGTCACGGCAGTGAGGAGTTCCTTCAGCAGGGGGGAAACTTCGATCATGTGCAGATATTCAAAATTTCTTCTTCCGGTTACCGCCGAAGTATGGACAAAAATGCTTCTGTCACTGGCGGGCTGAGGGAGATACCATTCGTGCTCCACTCCAGGCGGTATCCAGATGGCGTGCAAAGGATTACATACAAAATTTTGCTGACCGGTACACAACACAGACAGTCCTGCCTCCCAATAAAAGATTTCTCCAAAACCGTCATGACTGTGCCAATCGCTCCAGCATCCCGCATCCATTTCCAAATGAAAAGGATACAGAAACGTCGTTTTGTCAACGAACTTGACGCCTTCCCTGCGAGGGCTCCAGTAATGATACCGCAGGGGTGTTATGTGCGTGCTGGCGGGGGGTGGAGGGTTCATCGGTAAAGGACTGTCCTTTTTGCGATATATCATGTCTTTTTTGAATAAGCAAAGAATCCCTGCTTTTGATAAGTATATATTCAATGGTATAATTTTGCAACTATCGAGTGGGAAGGGTAACTATGCTAAACACATAAAAAGTCATCTTTTTGTTGTAAAAGGTATACATGATATAAGATTAACTTTTATTCATTTTTTAAAGATTTTATATTTTAAAAAAAAATTGTATTAATAGACTGCTATTACACACATTAATCTTGTGTATAATCGCTGAAAGAAAGGATGGTACAGTCCATGCTTGAATCAAAAAGATTAATTTATAAGGGAGCTCGTTTCATCACTCTTGATGATCGTATGCCAGAAGCGGAATGCATGAGTGTCATTGGCGATCGCATAGAATGTCTTGGCACCTGTAAAGAAGTTATGGATCGCGTGGCATCCGCACCCTATGAAGAGGTTGATCTGGGCGGTGGCGTTGTTTATCCCGGTTTTATCGATACGCATAGCCACCTTTCTTCCTTCAGCAATGTTTTGAACTGGACAGCCTGCGGTGTGGAGTGCGGCAGTATCACCGGCGTACTCAACGCTCTGCGTCGCTGGGCCAAGGAGAACCCCGAAGGCTGGATCATTGGTTATGGATACGACGATACCGGTCTGCCAGACAATCGCCACCTTACTCGCCAGGAACTGGATTCTGTTTCTGCGGATCGCCCTGTTCTTGTCTCCCATATCTCTTTGCATTTGGGCTATCTCAATACCAAGGCTTTGGAAGAGCTTGAACTTGATAAAGGCGCCGATATTCCCGGCGGTGCGGTGACGCTGGGTGCCGATGGCACCCCCACCGGTCTTCTTCTTGAGAACGCCTTCTTCCAGACTATGAATCGCCTCCCCCAACCCTCCCAAAAGCAGGTTATGACAAATCTTCGCCAGGCCATGCGCCACTACGCATCCAAGGGCTTTACCACCTTTATGGATGGCGGCGTCGGGGTAAACGGTGGTTCCCGTTCCTTCATGCAGGCCTATATGGAACTCAATCGCCGCGGAGAAATGGATATTCGCGCTTACCTGCAGATGATGCCCACAGAAATGGATACGCTGTTTCCTTACAAGATATTCAACTTCGGCGGCAGCAAACTGCGCCTGGGCGGCGCCAAGCTCTTTATCGACGGCTCCATTCAGGGCTTCACCGCGGCACTTCAGAAAGGCTATTATACCCGCCCCGATCACTGCGGGGGGATACTGTGTACGCCTGAAGAATTGACCGAGAAGATCCTTCACTATCATTCCAATGGCGTCCAGGTGGCCGTTCATGCCAACGGTGACCGCGGCGCGGAAATCGTGATCCGCGCCTTTGAAAAGGCCGTGGCCCTGCACCCGGAGCAAAAACTGCGCCATATGCTGATTCATGCCCAAACAGTGTCCGACGATCAGTTGCGCCGCATGAAGGCCATCGGCGTCATTCCCACCTTCTTCGCGCGTCATGTGGAAGTCTGGGGGGACAGACACAAGGCGTTGTTTCTCGGGCCGGAACGCACCGCACGCCTTGACCCCTGTGGTTCTGCCGTCGCTCTGGGAATGCCCTTCTCCCTGCATGTGGACAGCCCGGTCTTGCCCCCCACAGCGCTGGGCAGTATGTATGCGGCCGTCAACCGCGTCACCTCCGGCGGGGAACTCCTTGGTCCAGAACAACGTATCAGCGCGCACCATGCCATACTTGCCTACACCCGTTACGCGGCCCTCTGCTGCGCCGGCGAGAAGGATCGCGGACAGCTTTCCCCAGGTTTTTTTGCCGACTTCGTGGTTCTGGACAGGAGCATCGAAGAAAGCGCCCCCGCGACCATTCGCGACATCAAGATACGCGCTACCTTCTGCGGTGGTCAGAAGGTTTTTGAGGAATAGATCGTGAACGGAGAGCGTCTTTTTTCTAGCCTGAACGAATTGGCCGAAAAAGCCAACGATTCGCCTGAACGCGGCGTAACCCGGTTTTCGTGGAGTGCTGCCGACAAAACGGCAAGGAGCATACTTGCTCGTGAACTTTCGGCTATAGGCCTTGTTGTGCATACCGACGGTATCGGCAATATTCACGCTGTCTATTCCGGGCGCGAAGGCGGGTCGCGAGTTCTTATCGGTTCACACCTTGATACGGTACGACACGGCGGTCGACTGGACGGTACTCTTGGTGTGGTGGCCGCGCTTGAGGCGCTTCGCTCCTTCCATGATGAAGGATATCGTCCTCGGCGGGACATTGAGTTTATTGCCTTTGCCGAGGAAGAAGGATCGAACTACGGTTGTACTTGCCTTGGAAGCAAGGCCATCCTGGGCCTCATCGGGCCGAACGAGCTGAAAAGACTCCGAAACGTCCAGGGTGACTGCTACACTGCGTTGCGCCGATTTGGGCTGAATCCCGATGCCTTGCCAGGGCAGCGGATTTCTCCCGCCGAGGTATGCGTCTTCCTTGAGTTGCATATTGAACAAAATGCCCGCCTTGAAAAAACGGGCAGACGTCTTGGCATTGTCACGTCTATCTCAGGTATGCGTCTTCACAGAGTCATTCTCAAAGGGCGTTCGGATCATGCGGCAAGTCCCATGCAGGATCGCCAAGATCCTATGGCCGGTTTTGCAGATTTTGCCTCCCGCATGGAGAAGTTGTGGCGCGAAGGCGAAGTTCCGGAAGATTTCTCATGCACGGTAGGCACCATATCCTGTGAACCCGGCGTGGGCATTATCATTCCCGAACGTGTGACGTTCACGGTGGATGTCCGCCATGTGGACGTGGATACGCTGGAATCGGGATGGCGAAAGATTGAGAAGCTCTTGAAAAGCGTAGCCCATGAGCGTAGCCTAGAATACGGTATAGAGCGGCTTTCCGCCAGTGGAGGTTCCGCTATGGATGCGGCGATACAGGACTGTTTTGAACAGGCCGCCAAAGCGAGAAACATAGAAACCATGCGGCTACCCAGTGAACCGGCCCATGACGCCGCAACTTTTGGAGTATGCGGCATTCCTGCGGGCATGCTTTTTGTTCCCAGCATTGCGGGTCTCAGCCATTGCCCGGAAGAGGCTACAGCCCCCGAAGACCTTTTGCTGGGAGCGCAAGTCTTGGAAGACGCCGTGCGTCATTTTTCAAGTCAATGATCGCCTAGAGGCGATCCACACCTTAACATTTTGGAGGCAGGTATGAAAAAATTATGTGCAGTCCTTCTACTCGTGTGCGGTCTGATCGGCTTTATGTCCCCTCAGGCTGAGGCCGCTAAAAAAGTTCCGGTCATTGTGGCCAGTTCTGTTGATGCCAATCCCGACAACTACCCTAACATTTTCTACAATGAGTTCGTGAAACTCGCCCAGCAGTACTCCGATAACGCGTTCGACTTCCAGTTCTTCCCCAGCGGTCAGCTTGGCGATGAGGTCGAAACGGTGCGCGGCCTTCTGCTCGGCACTATCAACATTACCAACGTTGCCACAAACAATTTTTCACCCTTCGCTCCCTCCTGCGGCTGGGTGAATATGCCTTATATGTTTGAATCCCTTGAAGAATTCCGTGCCCTGGTGGACGCCATGTGGGATCAGCATATAGAATGGGCCATCAAGGAAGGCGGCGCGCGCCCTCTGGCCATTCTTGAAGTCGGTTATCGCCAGCTCACCACCGGTGAAAAACATCCTGTGCGCAAGCTTGCCGACGCCAAGGGCATCAAGATCCGTGTTCCCCAGAACCCTCTGATGGTTGCCACTTTCAACGCTCTGGGGCTTGAACCTGCCGCCGTTTCCTTTGCCGAAACCTTCAATGCCCTGCAGCAGGGTGTGGTAGACGGTCAGGAAGGTTGCCTCAACAATGTGATCTCCATGAAATTCTATGAAGCACAGAAGTATGCCACCCTCATCAACTGGTCCATCCACAGTTGCAACTTCTTGGCCAGTGAAAAGTGGTTCCAAACTCTGCCCGAAAATCTGCGCAAAGTCCTCATCCGTGCAGGCCGCGAAGCCATGGAATACGAACGTAGCAAGGTTGCCGGAATCCTCGTTTCCGACAACAAGATTCTTGAATCCAAGGGTATGGTTCTGCTCGGTGAACCGGAAGATATGCCCGAATGGTTCCGCCTTGGCCGCAACGCCTGGCCCAAGTGCTACGAAGTGATTGGCGGCGGTAATGCCGAAAAGGGTAAGGCCATTGTTGACATGGTCATGGCCAAGAAGGCTGAACTGCCCAAGAAGTAATTTTTTATCGGCGGACGGGAATTCCCGTTCGCCGTATTCCTTTCCTTATTAGGTTTGTTATGACGGGAGGAGCTGATGCTGCGAAAATTTATTACCTGGCTGGATCTATGGTTCGAGGAAGTCATTGTCTCCATCATGCTGGGGCTTCTGGTGGTTTTTCTTGGCGCAGAAGTCTTTTCCCGTTTCATTCTTGGTCATTCCTTTACCTGGATGGAAGAACTTTGCCGGTATTTGTTCATCTGGGGTTCATACCTTGGCATCGCCGTTGCCATCAAACGCAAAGAACAGGTGCGTATCCTTTGTTTTGCTGAAGTGGTGCGTAAATATTGCCCCAAAGCCGCAAAGGGAATGTACATTCTTTCAGAGATTTGTTTTACGGTCTTCTGCCTGCTTATTGTGTACTTCAGCGTGGGCATGATGGAAAATATGATTACTTTCAAGCAAATCTCCGGCGCTCTCGAAATCAACATGATTTACCCTTATTCCATCATTCCCCTGAGTATGTTGATCATTGCCTTCCGTACCCTGCAACGGGTGTATAAGGACATCAGGCACGGTACGCTCTGGTACACAAATCAGGAGGACTAGCCCATGCTGCTCGTTGCGTTCTTCGTTTTATTCATGGTTCTGGGGTTGCCCCTCTTCGGCGTCATCGGCATGGCAACAATTTTCTCGCTGATTGGGATGCCCTTCCCCATGGAATTCATTCCCCAGAATCTCTACACCGGCATGGATCAGTTCCCACTCATCGCCACCATTGGTTTTGTCATGGCCGGTTTTCTCATGGAACCCGCCGGCATTACCGATGAGATTATCGATGTGGCCCGTAAAGCTGTGGGCAACGTGACCGGCGGTCTGGCCATCGTCACCGTTCTTGCCTGCATGATCTTCGCGGCGCTCAGCGGATCCGGCCCTGCCACCACTGCCGCTATCGGCAGCATTATGATTCCCGGCATGATACGCGCCGGTTATCGAAAGGACGATGCGTCCGCAGTCTCCGCAACAGGCGGCACGCTGGGTATACTCATCCCGCCCAGCAACCCCATGATCCTTTTCGGCGTTGTGGCCAATACCTCCGTTGCTGGTCTGTTCCTGGCCGGCGTTGTCCCCGGTTGCGTACTGACCACGCTGATGTGCCTTACCGCGTACGTTATTGCCAAAAAACGCGGCTATAAGCCCTCCGGTGAGCCTTTTTCCCTCGTTGCTCTGGCAAAAACCGTGTGGAAGGGCAAGTGGGCTTTGGGTACCCCTGTACTCATTCTTGGCGGCATCTACAGCGGCATTTTTACCCCCACCGAATCTGCCGAGGTAGGCGTTATCTACACACTGTTCGTGGGTAAATTCATCTATAAGAAACTTGATTTGAAAACGCTTACAGACGCGCTGATCCGCACCTCTTCCTTCGCTGGTTCCTCCACCATTCTTGTGGGCGTGTCCATGGCGTTTTCCCGCCTGCTCACCTTGTACCGTATTCCTCAGACCGTGGGGGAATTTCTCGCTTCCATTTCCACAGACCCTACCTGCACGTTATTGCTCATCGCTTTCTTTATTTTCCTGTGCGGTTTTGTGGCGGACACCCTGGCCATGGTTGTGGTTCTCGCTCCGGTATTCCTGCCCATCACCAACGCTCTGGGCATCAATCCCATACAGTTGGGCGTTCTCTTTGTGGTATGCTGCGAAACCGGCTTCCTGACGCCACCCTTCGGCGCCAACCTCTTTGTCGTTATGAAGCTTGTAGATGTAAAACTCGAACAGGTGGCGCTAAGGGTCATCCCTTATCTGCTCGTGCTATGGCTTGAGATTTTCATTATCGCCGCCTTCCCGAAGTTCACGTTGTTTTTGCCAAAATTGCTTATGTAGAAAAATTCGGGTGAATTCTTAAAGGCACCGCTGACGCAGAAGGTAAACGCTTCTGCGTTATGCGTTCGCCTCAGGCGTTCAATGACGTCTCCGGAACAGAATGACGACTGGCTCTGGCCACGACGGCGACATCCACGGTGTAGGCTCCCGCGCGCAGAAGGGCCTGCGTTGCCCTGGTAAGCGTTGTTCCTGTAGTACATACATCATCCAGAAGCAGGATGCGCCAACCACGCACAGACTTAGCGGCCAGAAAGGGTTGCCCCATGCCCAAGCGTTGCTCCCTGTCCAGAGAAGCCTGTGCCGCGGTCGCTTTGACGCGGAAGAGCAGATCGTTCCTCACCGGAATACCCAGGCGTAAAGAGAGAGGCCTGGCTATTTCCCGACACTGGTTATAGCCGCGCTCATGCAGACGTCGCGCGTGTAGCGGCATGGGGACAATCACTCCGGGCAGAGGCGCGGCCTCATAGTAAGAGCCGCACACTTCCGCAAGAAGTTCACCAAGGAAGTGAAGAGAAGTCAGGCTTGCGCCAAATTTACCGCGCTGCACAAGTTCGCGAAGAAGGCCTTCATAAACGCCAAAAAAGAGGAATTCACGCCACGGCGGCAAAACGCGCAGGCAAGCTCCACAGGGTACACAGGGAGCATCGGGAAAGGCAAAAGGTTCGCCACAGTACGGGCAGAACCCGAGTTCCCTGCGGATGATCTTGGCGCGGCATTCGGGACACAGCGCCAGAGCAGAGACTTCGTTTTCTGCATTCTCCGGTTCAAAAAGAGAAAAACAGGCCACGCAACGTCGTTCAAGCAGACCGATTGAATGGAGAAATGCAACAACGTTCTTTTTAAAAGGAAGAAAGGTTTCCTTGGAAAGCATGACTATGCCCTCGCCGTGCGCTCCAGTTCGAGCGCATAGTCCTGTATCCGTTCGCGAAATTCCCTTTGCTTGGAAAGGTTATCAAGAGTGTCCGTACCGTACAGACAGAGCGGAGGTATAGGTTTCAACCCTAGGGAGTACGCCATAAATCGCAGGGTCAGTTCAGCGCCATGAAAGAGCTGTTCTCCATGTGATCTTCCCGCAAGAAGTATCGCCCCCAGGGGCGTGCCTCTTCCGGAAGGGAGAGCCTTCCAATAGCGTTGACAACGATCCACAAGGGCCTTGGCCTGAGCCGGAAGATGATAAAAATAGATGGGGGAAACAAGGCAGGCCGCAGGCCCGGCCATGAGAGACCCTAGAAGAAAAAGCGCATTGTCACCCGGCACATCCAGAGAGCAGGATCCGGGATATTCCATACAGTGACCGCAGGAGGTACAGGGGTACACAGGCGCTTCCGCTATTCTGCGCACTTCAACAGGCAGGGTGAATGCCTCGCATAGCCATGCAGCCACGGTATCGCTGTTGCCTTTCTTCCTTGGGCTGCACACCAGAATTGAGACTGGGGCGGTCATATTGTCTACGCGCGGCAATACAGATTTCCAGAAGCTTCCGCCGCCACCGAGGTTTCCGGGCCGTGACCCGGGTACACTGTCACATCCCCTGGCAAAGTATAGATGGAACCGCGCAGGGATTGTGCCAGGGCTTCTCCGTTGCCTCCGGGAAGATCGGTACGCCCCACAGACCGATAAAAAAGAAGATCGCCCGTAATGAGCGCCTTGAGATCAGGAAAATAAAAAGAAAGACTCCCCGCGGAATGCCCTGGAGTGTGAAGGACGCGGCAGTGAAGACTGCCCCAGGAAATTTCTCCCGGTTCCAGCACTGCGGCTTCAAAGTTTTCGAGATACATACCAAAGCGCATAGCTTTGCTCAAAAGAAGATTGCGTTCCTCCCAGTCTTCACGGCCTACGAGCGGAGTAAGTCTGGTGATTCGGGCAAGGGCCGCGCAACCAAGGCAATGATCCGCGTGCAAATGAGTGAGGGCGATAGCGTGAAGCGTAAGTTTGTGTTCCGCAAGGGTGTCCAGGACACGTTCAGTTTCGTTGGAAGGATCGAAAATCACAGCATCGCTGTCCTTGTAAACGATATGGCAATTGGCTTCGAAGGAACCGAAAGGCATGGTAATGACCGGCATATTTCCTCCTTCACGGGTTTTTTATAGGATTTTCCCACAGTACACAGGGAAGGCGCAAAAAAAAAATTTGAAAAGTACAAGTCTGGAAGGGGGAAATCAGAACTACGCCTGGGTTTCCGAAGGCTCAATATACCTTTTTTCCAAATCGTCAAAGGCCGTGAACTCCGGGCGGTAGGCAAGTTCCACCGTGCCCGTGGGTCCGTTGCGATGCTTGCCAATGATGATTTCTGCAATTCCCGTCTTCGGCCTGTCGACTTTCTTGCTGTAGGCATCCTCGCGATGGATGAACATGATGAGGTCAGCGTCCTGCTCTATGGCGCCCGATTCGCGCAAGTCGGAGAGTACAGGCCGTTTGTCCACGCGTTCCTCTACCTTTCGGTTGAGCTGAGACAAGGCAATGACCGGAACATTGAGTTCCTTGGCAAGCGCCTTCAGATTGCGGGAAATATCGGAAATCTCCAGTTCTCTGGAATCATTGCGCGAAGAATGCATAAGCTGAAGATAGTCCACCACAACCATATCCAGCCCGTGTTCCGCCTTCAGACGCCGACAACGCGCGCGCAGTGCGAGAGGGGAAAGTCCCGCGCTATCGTCGATAAAAATTTTAGCGCGGGAGAGTATGTCCGCTGCCGAGGAAAGTTTCGCCCAATCGTCATCCTCAAGAAATCCACGGCGCACGCGGCTGAGTTCCACCCGTCCCCATGCACAGAGCATACGATCCATGAGTGATTCCTTGCTCATTTCCAAAGAGAAAACGGCCACAGTCACTCCTGCGCTCATAGCGGCGCGCATGGTTACATTCAGGGCGAAAGCCGTTTTGCCCATGGCCGGACGTGCGGCAACGATAATAAGATCCGTGGGTTGGAGTCCTGCGGTCATTTTGTCGAGCTGTATATAGCCGGAAGGAATACCCGTAGTCACACTCTTGTGTTTATAGCGCGTTGTAAGCGTGTCAAAAACAGAACGCACCAACTCTCCACTGCTACTGAAGGTTTTGTTGTTTACACGTTCCGAAATGGAAAAGATGGCACGTTCGGATTCGTCCAGCAAGGTAGGTACATCTCGCGAGGCATCGTAGCAGTTGCTGATGATCTGCGCAGATGTGGAGATAAGCGAGCGCTGCATGGATTTGTCACGCACGATTTTTGCCCAGTGTACGGCGTTGGCACCACTGACCACGGCATGAGAAAGCTCTCCCAGATAGACAGCGCCTCCAATGGCTTCCAGTTGGGAATGATTCGCCAGCCAGTCGAAAACCGTCACCTCGTCTACGGGAGTCCCTTTGTCATACAATGACATGAATGCTCTAAAGATGATACGGTGGGCGGGTATATAAAAATCGGCGTCTGAAAGCTCATCAATGATTTCATGCATCAACTCAGGATTCAGAAAAATGCCGCTCAGCACGGCCTGTTCGGCTTCATCGCTGTGCGGCGGAACGCGCCTGAGCAGTTCATCCCGTGCGCGATCAGAGCTGGCTTCCCCCTGTCGGGAAAAACGAGGAGAGCCGTCGCTCCCGGGAGCAACGGCTTCACTCTTAAAGGATTTCGGGATATCCATGAATCACCCTTGCTTCGCAGGGAAGCAACGCATCAGTCCTATTCAGCGGGAGCTTCAGCCTCCTGAACGGGGGCTTCCACAGACGTCTCTTCCTCAATGTGCTTCTCTTCGGACACGATTTTGACAGTAAAGGAGGGTACCACATCGGCATGGAGGCGAGCGCGCACTTCATGTTCGCCAAGCGTGCGGATGGAACCGTCGAGGAGCAAGCGATGGCGATCCACTTCTACGCCAAGTTCTGCAAGCGCCGCACCGATCATGGCAGGCGTCACCGAACCGTACAGCTTGTTGTTTTCGCCAACACGCATGGGGATGGTCACCACCAGTCCTTCCAACTTTGCAGCCACTTCAGCAGCTTGGGCGCGCAGGACATCCATACGGGCCTGGAGCTTCTTGCGTTCGTGTTCGAACACACGGATGTTGGCGGGTGTTGCCAGACTGGCCAAGCGCTGCGGAAGCAGATAATTACGACCATAGCCGGGTTTGACCTTCACAATATCGCCAAGGTGACCAAGCTTTTCCACATCAGCACGAAGAATAACTTTCATTTTGCTCTCCTGTGCTTAGATGTTGGACTTTTTCTTCACTTCGCTGGAATGGGCGGAAGTGTAGAAAAGCAGAGCCATTTGACGGGCACGTTTGATTTCTGTGGTCAGAGCGCGCTGATGCTTAGCACAGGTACCTGTGATTCTGCGAGCAACGATTTTGCCGCGTTCCGTGATAAAATCGCGAAGAATGTCAGGACGCTTATAATCCAGAGCAAGATCAGCATCGGCGCAGAAGTGGCAGAACTTGCGGCGGGGAGCAAATTTTTTGCGGAAAGCCATTATGCAACCTCCTCGGCGATTTCGACAGCGTCAGCCAGCTTGACGGTCAGGAATTTGAAAATGCCGTCTGTAATGCGAATGATGCGCTCCAGCTCGGCCACGAGCGGAGAGGGAGCCGCGTATTCAAGACGAACATAAAAACCGCGCATCTGCTTGCGGACAGGATACGCCAGGTCGCGCATACCCCACTGATCCACCGTGAGCATCTTGCCGCCTTGGCGTACAATGACATCATCCAGTGTCTTCAGAATAGTTTCGCGCTCTTCTCCGGACAATTCTGGAGAAAGGAGCAAAAGTGTTTCCATTTTGCGCATGAAAAACTCCTTATGGTCTAAGGTCCGCCGTTCCCGTACACTGTACCAGGGCCTTGCGGCGAACAAGGTGAACAGTTTTTATACCCAAGGAATACAGGGATGTCAAGCTTCTGGCTCACTGGAGACATTCACGTTTCCAATGAAAGTCACGCTTCAACTCTCTGAAAACAAAAGCAAAGTGTTCAGAAAATCATCATAAAAGTGATTCTCTCGCGGACTGAAAGAGCATATGCGCCGGAATCTAGACTTAAAAGCCTTCTAAAATTCCGGGATGCGTCACGGAGCCGATGACCGGAGCGAGAAGCTGATCGGAGATATTCAGGTTGCGCCTCACCTCTCCCTTGGTCACGGTTTCGGGAGCATGTGTAAGAGTAAAGGCCGCATGGCCGCGCTCCAGAAATTTTGTGACGACAGTCGGATTCCAGGCAAGTTCATCCCGAGAAACAGGCAAGGGTTCACGGTACTCCACAAGAAGTTTGTTGTGTGTGTGAGAAGTACACCACTCATAGCGAGCCACGAGGATGTCCCCTGCCCAAGAGTTGCCCGCCTCGGCAAAGACGGGCATCCAGGGGTCGCGGCTTCCTGTGCGGACATAAACGTGAACCGTGGCATCCTGAGGTCTGTCTCCGGCAAATTCACGCAATATGGGCAAAAACCGATACTCTGCCGCTATGGAGCCGATGTTCCAGAGCCAATAGACGCCACAGTCCGCCACCAGCATGGCAAGCTGGGCATGATCCGAATGGTAGAGAGCGTACCAGGCCTCAACGGGAACTATGGGAAATATACCGTCATCTACGGCCACGCGCGCAAAGGCGGCTCCGTAAGACACATTTTGGAAATCATCCGCAGGCTGAACCAGAACTTGCGGATACCCTGTGGACACAAAAGCGTTCGTGGAAGAATCCACCCCGCGGTAAAGTTCCATATTGCCACAGCCGGAAAGAAGCGTTAATACCGTAAGTGCTGCTCCAAGCAGAAATTTCTTCATGGTACACTTCCTCGTTTTTCAGATGGGGGAAGTATACGAAGTTTGCCTATGCTTGGCAATGCCTTGTTCCCTGTAGCAACTAGAGCCGCTTAGTTGGAAATTTATCATTTTCCAATCATGCGTGCTGGTGTTTTATGGAAAAAATAAAGGGAATTGACCAGCCGAGGGGGGGGAACTTCTGAGCAAGTTGGGGGTTAACAGAAAAACGGTATTTCGGTTGGATTCTTATTTAAATCACGTTTGCCAGGGCAAAGAGGGTAATGGGGAACTACTTATCCCGGTTTCTTCGTTGGAAAAACGGTATCTGGGAAAAAATTCTTGAAAACTTATAGTAAACAGGTTGCGGCCTTGATGGGTGGCATAAGTGCCGAGTATCTTCCTGCCGATCGTGGATACACACAGATGATGATATAAACAAAGCGGTTTCAGCCGGGTTGAAGAGAGTCATTCCCCCTGAAAAGTCTCGGAAGAATCCACGGAGTTACGACAAGGATCTCCATAAACTCCGACATGTTATAGAAACTGCTTTCCTTCGGCTGAAACAACAAAGAGGTATTGCCACCAGCTATGCCAAACTTCTTGATTTTTTGCCGCTGTCCAGATTCGCTGTATTGCCTTTTGCTAAAAGTTTTAGTCTGACTTATGTAAACACTGTCTAAAACATTTTTAAAAAAGATAAAGAAAGGTTTTTTACTTATTTCACGAAGTACCAATACCTGTGATGTACACTTGTAAAGTTTCCAGCTAAGACGCTAATGAGCATATTAATAATTTCGGGCGTATAAGCGCTTGAATTATTTTTACATCCATCAATGATACCGCTTCAGGTGCCGCCTGAATGCTTCATACAGGATATCCTTAAACTGAAAGCTCCTTTTTTCATCTCTTTTTCACGTCGGTTTTTTGGATGACCGCTCACATTTCAGAGACTAGTACAAGGGCGCGCAGGCAGAAGAATTCACTGTTTCTGAGATGCAATATTGAAGGTCAGCGAATAGACTTGGTGGAAGAAATTGACGTATTCCACAAACACATGATCGGGGAGGGAGAGTCGCGCCGCCGAGTAATTCAAAATACCCTTGATGCCCGCGTCTACTAGCTGAGTAGCGGCACGCTGAGCGCGTTCCGGTGGCACGGTGATAATACCGATCTCAATGCCCAGCTCTGGAACTTTTTCCATGAGTGCCTGCGTGCAGTAGATCTCAAGTCCGTAAAGTTTTTCACCAATCTTGAAAGGATCGCAGTCAAACGCCCCCACTATAGTGAAGCCGTGGCGGTGAAATTCGGGGTAGTTGAGCAAGGCGCGGCCCATATTGCCTACGCCCACAAGCGCTGCGCGCCATTCGCGGTTGGCGTTCAGGCAAGCCTTGATAACTTCCAGAAGATAAGAGACATAATAGCCGACGCCGCGCACACCAAATTCACCAAAATAGGCGAGATCCTTGCGTACCTGAGAGGCATTTACATCGCATGCCCGCGCCAGAGGCCCCGAGGAAATAACCTGGACACCATCCTTATCCATGGCTTCAAGAACCTGCAGATAGGTTGCCAGGCGCTGTATGGTTGCACGGGGGATGTGTTCATATTTTTGAGGCTGATTCATGATCATATGCCTGAAAAAAGAGGGTGACAGGAAGTCCCTGTCACCCTGATAGAAAAATTACATCTTCACGAAGAGAAGGATCAGCGCCACGAGCAGGGCGTAGATGACAAGGGATTCAACAAAGGCCAGGCCAAGAATGAGAGCCTGAGAGATCTTGCCGGATGCGTCCGGATTGCGGGCGGTGCCTTCGCAGGCGCCACGGATGGCGAGGCCCTGACCGATACCGCCACCAGCGGCGGCAAGACCGATGCCCAGGGTAATGCCGGCGGCGGCAAGGCCATTGAAGCCCGTGGCGTCGCCGTCAGCGGCAAAGGCAACGGCGGCTATGGCCAGGAACATAAGCGTGGACAGAGTGGTAAGAAGTGTCTTACGCATAACAAAACTCCGTTTTATAGTGTTGAGGCCTGACAGGCCATTCCCCCAAGTTAGTGGGCGTGTTCCACGGCGCCCTGGATATAGATCATGGACAGGATGAACAGGATGAATGCCTGAAGCACCTTGCCCAGCAGGAACAGGAAATAAAGCGGAACAGTACCGATGAGTACGCCGACATACAGGCTGGTTCCAAAGCCAAAGAAGATAATGAGAGTCATCTCTTCCCCAAAGATATTACCGAAAAGACGGAGCGACATGGACAGTGGGCGGGCGAGGTGAGAAATGATCTCAATGGGGAACATGAGCGGAATAAGCGCTTTGGTGGATCCCGTAAAATGATGGATGTACCCTGCCCCCCAGGTACGAAGTCCTATGTAGTTGTAATACACAAAAACACAGAGCGCCACGGATATGGTCGTGTTCAGGTTGGCCGTGGGCGCATCACATCCAGGCACAAGACCAAGCAGGTTCATGGTGAGTACATAGATGAAAATGGCAGCCAGGAGCGGAACGAAGCGGCGACCCTTCTCGCCCATATTGTTTATGATGAACCTTTCCACACTGTCCACAAGAGCTTCAAAGAAGAGCTGAACCCTTCCGGGAACCAGTGTCAGATTCCTGCGCAGAAACAATCCGACAATCAGAAGTATGGCCATGCCCAGCCAGGTGTAGAAAACATAGTTCGTATTAATGGTCATGCCGCCGACCGAAATCTGTTCCATGTGGAGAACGTTCGAGAGAAGAAGGGGGTGAGTCAGACCTGACGCTGCCATAAAGAGCCTCCTCGGTCATGGTGTTCCGAACTTTTTAAGTCTGGAACATCAAATAAATCGGTACGATGACGATCGACACTGACAGGCCTGCCGCAAGCGCAACAGGATCAGCATGAAACGTAGTTAAGCAAATATACAATAAAATTCCAGTAATGAAAAGTCTCAAAACGGCTCTCAGGCGGAGACTTTTTTTCACAATATGCGCGGTTTTCACTCCATTTTTGTCATCGGGAGGGAAAAAAGCGGGAAGAGCCTTCTGGATAAAACGGGCAAGAGTATAAAAATTCCAAGTAGATAAAAGTGCCATAGCCCCCATCCAAAAGACCGTGTTTACCATGGGCAGAAGGAGTACGCCCGCCAGAAACAAAGTGCAGGAAAGACAAAAAAGGTTTCGCATGGCCCTGCGCAGAGGGGCTTGAACAAAACCCTGACGCCAAAGATGGCGTTCAATTTGTTCAAAAAAGAACATCTTATAGGCCCTGTTGCGGTTGAGATTTGCCTTTTTCTTCCTCAAGACTTTTTATCGACGGTGTGTCTACAGAGTGCCCAGCAGAGAAAGAGGCAAGAATTTTTTCCAGTTCTTCGTCTTCTCCAAACGTCTCCTCAATTCCGGGCTTTGTTTTCCGTTCCGACCAGTCTTCCTGGGAAGTTTTGTCCGGGGCAAGAGTCTGCCGCGCCCCAGGTTGCGGCTTTTGGATGTTCTCCCTCTGCTCGCGGACTTCGGCATCGGCCTCGGCGTTTACTCTGGCCAGATATCGGGCGTCGATCCACACGTTGCGAAAGCCCGCCGCCATGCCCAAAAACAACCCTATGCCCGCGCCTATGGGCCAAGATCCCAGCCAGTGATCGGCAAGCCAGCCCAGACATCCGCCCACCACGGGTCCGGAGACCATGTGCAAACCCATGGTACTGGCCGTCCCTAAAAGACTCACCTGGCCCGGTCTGCTGCTTTTTTTGGGAGAATTTGACATCCTGCCTCCGCGGATTCAAGGTTGGTGCCGGAGGAATGTCTCCGCGGGCGAAAGCGGATTGTTCGCCTGAACGCCTGAAGAAATAAGTTGGAGTTGCGCGCTCTCTGTGTTAGGTATCTTTCTAAGGCGACGACGTCAATGAAAGAACACAGTTATGGCTCCAGGTTCGCGCTTCCGGCTTTCGCAGTCTCTGAAACTTTCATCCCATGAGGTTCCCATGTCCATAAAAAATGGTGATACCGTTTCTGTACACTATGTCGGAACTCTGGACGATGGTTCCGAGTTCGACCGATCCAGCGAAGACGCCCCCCTTACCTTTAAGGTGGGTTCCGGGCAGGTTATCCCAGGCTTCGATAAAGCCGTTATGGGGCATGAACAAGGCGATTCCTTCACCGTAACCATCCCCGCCGCCGAAGCCTATGGGTCACGCCATGAGCATCTGTTCTTCACAATTCCCATGGATCAGGTTCCTGCCAACATCACCCCGGAACCAGGTATGCTTTTGCATGTGGCCACCGATCAGGGAGAACTTGAAGTATCTGTCGCCGCAGTCAACGACAAAAACCTTGTGCTTGATGCCAATCACCCCATGGCTGGAAAGAATCTCACCTTCAATTTAACGGTGCTTTCCTCGAGTTGAACATGTTTCACCGTTTTTGCGCTGACCTTTCGGCATGAAGTTCAGCACCCCTTTCCCGCCACTGCCGATTCCTCAGTTTAAGGAGTATTCATGAATTCCGTAAATGCACGCAACCATGCCGTCCTTTCCGTGGCCACTCACCGACGCAACGCCGAACTCTCCGCAGGCCGTCCCGATGCCGCCCCCTCTGATCCCACGGAATATTTTGGTTGCAATGTCTTTGACGACAAGGCCATGCGCCGCTACTTGCCCAAAGCCGTATACAAATCCCTGCGCAAAACCATTGACCTGGGCAAGAAGCTTGACCCTGCCGTAGCCGATGCCGTGGCCAATGCCATGAAGTCCTGGGCAATAGAACGCGGCGCCGATCATTATACCCACGTTTTCTACCCGCTTACCGGTCTCACTGCGGAAAAGCACGATAGTTTTCTCGAACCCGATGGCAAGGGCGGAGCTCTGGCCGAATTCAGCGGCAACGCTCTGGTTCAGGGAGAGGCCGACGGTTCCAGTTTCCCTTCCGGCGGTCTGCGTTCCACCTTTGAGGCGCGCGGCTATACCGCCTGGGATGTGACCAGTCCCGCCTACCTTATGGAAATACCTTCAGGTATGGTACTGTGCATCCCCACGGTTTTCCTCTCCTGGACGGGCATCGCCCTTGACAAGAAGACTCCCATCCTGCGCTCCAGTCAGGCACTTAACCAGCAGGCCTCGCGTGTACTGCGGATCTTCGGCGTAAACCCCACCATGCCCATATTATCCAACGGCGGGCTGGAGCAGGAATACTTCCTCATTGACGGTGCCTTTGTCTCAGCCCGCCCCGATCTGCTCATCGCCGGGCGCGCGCTCTTCGGGGCGCACCCCCCCAAAGGGCAGGAATTCGAAGATCAATATTATGGCGTTATTCCCAGCCGCGTACTCGCGTTCATGGCCGATGTGGAACGTCAGCTCTACCGCCTTGGCGTGCCTGTGAAGACAAGGCACAACGAGGTGGCCCCAAGTCAGTACGAAATCGCCCCTGCCTACGAAACCGGCAACCTTTCCTGCGATCACAATCAGCTTGTTATGACGGTGCTTCGCAAGACTGCCCGTCGCCATGGCATGTCCTGTCTGCTACATGAAAAACCCTTCGACTGTATCAACGGATCCGGCAAACACCTCAATTATTCCATCGGCAGCCCTGAGGTGGGCAATCTCTTCGCCCCTGGCGACAATCCTCATGAAAACGCGCAATTCCTCGTATTCCTTTGTGCGGTTATTCGCGCTCTGCACCGCCACGCCGGTTTTTTGCGTGCCGTCGTGAGTTCCGCGTCCAACGACCGCCGTCTGGGTGCCAACGAAGCCCCGCCAGCCATTATGTCCCTTTTTCTCGGAGATCAGCTCACCGATATCCTCGAACAGTTCCGTGTAGGCTATGTCACGGGTTCCACGGGCAAACGCATGATGAACATCGGTGTGGACACACTCCCGCCCCTTCCCACCGACCCGGGCGACCGCAACCGCACTAGTCCCTTCGCTTTTGTGGGCAACCGCTTTGAGTTCCGCGCCCTGGGTTCTTCCATGTCCGCGGCGGATTCTCTTGTTGTGCTGAATACCATGCTGGCAGAATCTCTGGATTACGCGGCCACCTTCCTCGAAAAGCAGCTGAAGGGCGATCAGGGCAGACTCGGATCAGCCGTGCAGAAATTCATCGAACACGTCATGGAAGAAGACAGCGCGGTGATTTTTAATGGTAACGGTTATTCCGAAATCTGGCAGAAAGAGGCCGAACGCCGCCACCTTCCCAATTATCCCGCCACACCGGATGCCGTACCTGTCTTCTCCTCGCCCGAAGTGGTGGAACTTTGCCGGAAATATCAGATCTTCTCCCGCCAAGAACTCAAGGCACGCGAAGATATTCAGCTTGAACAGTATATCAAGACGGTGCATACGGAAGCCAGCCTGACCGTACGCATGGCCCGCACCCAGATCTATCCCGCGGCTGTACGATACCGCCAGGAACTGGCTTCATCCATCGCATCCTGCCGCACGCTGGGTGTTCCCGCAGACAGAAAGGAACTCGAAGAACTCGCCACTGTCATCGCAAATTTTGAAACCAGCTTGCGTAGCCTGGAAGAGCATATAGCCCAGATGGAATGGAGTCCGGAAGAACCCGCCCTGCTCAAAACCGCAAAGAACTGCCTCAAGGTTATTTTGCCCGCTATGGATGCACTGCGCGTTCAGGCCGACAAGCTGGAAATGCTTGTAGCCGATGATCTCTGGCCCCTGCCGAGCTATCAGGAAATGCTGTTCATGAAATAATGCGATTGATCCAAGCGAGTCAGGCTTTCCGACCCCGCTGAGCAAATCAGGCCATAACGCGCGACAGAGAGGGCGAAAGCCCCGGCCAAAAACCTTCCCACAGGAGCGAATATGCGTATACTTATTATCGGTTCAGGCGGACGCGAACACTCTCTGGCCTGGAAGCTCGGGCAGAGTCCAGACGTAAAATTGTATGTGGCTCCAGGTAACGGAGGCACGGCATCCATCGCCGTAAATGTCCCAATCAAGGATGACGACATCCCCGGACTTGTGGCCTTTGCCAAGGAAAAAAACATCGATCTTGTGGTTCCCGGCCCGGAACTCCCCCTGACACTGGGAGTGACGGACGCCATGACAGAAGCGGGCATACCTTGCTTTGGACCTTCCGCGGCCTGTGCCCGTCTGGAAGGGAGCAAGGCCTTTGCCAAGGAAGTGATGCGCGCGGCGGGCGTGCCCACGGCAGCCGCGGGAGTGTTCACGGATCGCGCCTCTGCGGACGCCTTTGTGGCGGAACACGGGGCGCCGCTGGTGGTCAAGGCCGACGGCCTCGCCGCAGGCAAGGGCGTCATTGTGGCCATGAATGAAGAAGAAGCGAGCAAGGCTTTGGATCTCATGTTCGAAGGCAACGCCTTCGGTAAGGCCGGAAGCACCGTGGTCATTGAAGAATTCCTGCGCGGAGAGGAAGTTTCCCTGCTCAGTTTCTGCGATGGCAAAACTGCGCTCCCCCTGCCTTCGGCACAGGATCACAAGGCCGTATTCGACGGTGACAAAGGACCCAATACCGGTGGCATGGGAGCCTACAGCCCCGCCCCCATTCTCCCTGATTCCCAACTCGAAGCCATGGCCGACATCGTGACGCGCCCCATTCTCGCTGAAATGGCCCGTCGCGGAACTCCCTTCAAAGGCATCCTGTACGCGGGACTCATGATGACGGCGGACGGACCAAAAGTGCTGGAATACAATGTGCGTTTTGGCGACCCGGAGTGCCAGCCCCTGCTCATGCGCCTGAAAAACGATCTTGCAGGCATCATGCTGGCCTGTATTGAAGAACGCCTTGACAGCGTCGCCCTAGACATAGAAAAACGTTCCGCCCTTGGCGTGGTACTCACGGCCAAGGGCTACCCAGGTTCCTACCCCAAGGGTATGCCCATCATCGGCATTGCGAACGCGGAGGCCATGGACGATGTGCAAGTCTTTCAGGCCGGTACCAGGGCCGAAGGGTGCCGTATTCTTGCCAATGGCGGACGCGTACTCTGCGTTGCCGCCCTTGGTGAAAATTTGCGGGAAGCACAGATCCGCGCCTACGCCGGTATGGCGCACCTCTCCATGGAAAATAGCCAGATCCGCCGCGATATCGGACTCAAGGGCCTGAAACGCCTCGGACTGGCGTGAAAAAAGTTCTTCCCGGCTACACGGTCGGGCTTTTAACGTTCACCCCAAGACCAGGCAAGGTACATCATGACACAGGTTGCGCTTTTCATCGGCTCGGCAACAGACGCTCCCGTTGTTGACGGTTGCGCCGACATACTGAAAAAACTTGGCATTTCCTATCGCTATACCGTGACCTCCGCGCACCGTACACCAGAACGCACGGAACAGCTTATGAGGGAACTGGAGGCGGACGGATGCCAGGTTTACATCTGCGCCGCGGGAATGGCCGCTCACTTGGCCGGAGCCGTGGCAGCCCGCACCATCAAACCCGTCATCGGCATCCCCACGGGAGGATCTGCACTCAACGGGCTGGACGCACTTTACGCCACGGTTCAAATGCCCACAGGCTTTCCCGTGGCCACGGTGGCGATTGACGGCGCCAAAAACGCCGCCTGGCTTGCCGCGCAAATCCTCGCCCTGCACAACCCTGAAGTGGCGGAACTCATCAAGGCCGAGCGCGAAAGTTATAAAGCCTCTGTGGAAAAAGCCGCCGCAGAAATCGAACTCAACCATTAAAAATCAGTAAGGTCGCCTCCGCGCCTTGTCCAAATGTGTACAGGAGAATGCCGCCATGGAAAAAAAGTTCAGAATCGTGGCCCGCGAAAGGATGCAGGGCCACTGTCACGTCTGCCCGCGCTGTGACGGGCGTGCTTGTTCCGGTCAGGTTCCCGGCATGGGCGGACTCGGCGCAGGATCCTCATTCCGGAGCAATATTGAGGCCCTGGACAGAGTAAAACTCGCCATGCGTTGTCTCCACAATGCCGCTCAGCCTTGCACGGAAACCGAAGTGCTGGGACTTAAACTCTCTCTGCCCGTCCTCGCCGCCCCCATCGGCGGGGTGTCTTTCAACATGGGGATCCCTCCCCAGAATCCCGTGGATGAGGTCGCCTATGCCGACGCCGTCATCTGCGGATGCCATCAGGCCGGAACCTTGGGTTGCGGAGGAGACGGTGTTTCCCCCGTCATCCTTGAAAGCGCCTCTTCCGCTATACGTGCCAGCGATGGCCAGGGCATACCCTTCGTCAAACCCTGGGAGGGCGACTTCCTTTGGAGTCGCCTGGAATCCGCTCTTGCTACAGGCTGTCCTGTGCTGGGTATGGATGTGGACGCCGCCGGACTCATTACGCTCCGTCTTCAGGGGCGCCCGATTTCCCCCAAGAATGGAACTGAACTTGCCGAAATTGCAGATTTTGTCCATAAGCACGGCGCCAAGTTTATGATCAAGGGTGTCATGACGGTGGAAGATGCCTGCATAGCCATGGATGCCGGTGTGGACGCGTTTGTTGTATCCAACCACGGCGGGCGTGTGCTTGATGGCACGCCAGGCACGGCGGAAGTCTTGCCCGGCATTGCCGCGACAGTGAACGGACGTGTCCCTGTCCTTGTGGACGGCGGTGTCCGTAGCGGAACGGATGTACTCAAAATGCTCGCCCTTGGAGCCAAAGCCGTACTTATCGGGCGTCCTTTCTGCGTAGCCGCCATTGGCGGCGGTCGCGAAGGCGTGACTTCTTATATTGCGGAACTTCAGAGCGCGCTTGCCTCGGCCATGGCGCTCACGGGTTGCGCCAGCATCGGCGGCATCGGATCCCATATTCTTGCATAAGCCTGGCATGTTATCGCTCCTTCTCCTCTTTCTCCTCTGCGGCGCGATTGCGGGCTTTCTGTCGGGGCTTATCGGCATAGGCGGCGGGTTGGTTGTCGTTCCCTTGCTGAATATGATCTTCCGTCTTCAGGGCGATATTTCGCAGGACATAATCATGCACCTCGCCATAGGGACTTCACTCTCAAGCATCCTTTTCACCGCTGTTTCGAGCGCCTGTTCCCACACCCGTCATGGGAGCGTCCGTTGGGGCTATGTCAAAGGCATGGCTCCGGCACTGGCTCTCGGGTCGATCTGCGCCGCATTGCTGGCTTCCTATCTCTCCACACGCGGGTTGCGCGCCTTTTTCGTAATCTTTCTTGTCTGCATCGCCACGCAGATGTTTTTCGACTTTTACCCTCGGTCACATAGTGTCATGCCCGGGCGGATCGCGCTGGCCAGCGCCGGATTTGTCATCGGGAGTGTGTCTGGTCTTGTCGGACTGGGCGGGGGAAGTATGTCCGTTCCGTTTCTGCGCTGGTGCGGCGAGGATATGCGCCAAGCCGTGGGCACTTCCGCGGCGCTCTGCTGGCCCATCGCGGTGGCGGGAACTTTGATCTTCGTTCTCACAGGCTGGGGAGCGCACGACCTGCCCGCATGGTCACTGGGCTATATCTATCTGCCCGCTACCTTGGGCATAGCCTGCTCCAGCGTCTTCTTCGCCCCTTTCGGTGTGCGCGTAGCTCATGCCATGCCCGTCCCTGCACTGCGCAAGTTTTTTGCGCTTTTTCTCTATGTGACCGCCTGCGAAATGCTCTGGAACCTCCTCCATTGAGGGAAACGCCATGATCGTCGGTACCGGATTCGACCTCGCCTCCCTTGTCCGCATCCAATCCGCGCTGGAGCGCTTCGGAGAACGCTTTCTGCTCCGCATCCTTACGCGGGAAGAACGAGTCGTCATGCTCGCCAAAAAAGACGCGGCGGCCTATGTGGCGGGACGTTTTGCGGCCAAGGAGGCCGCTATGAAGGCCCTCGGTACAGGTTTCGCCCGAGGTGTGACCTTTCAGGATGCGGAAATCCTGCCTCTTCCTTCGGGCCACCCTGAACTCAAACTCCGTGGCATGGCGCTGAACGTTGCCCGAAAACTAGGGGCACAACGCTGGCACGTCTCCATTTCTCATGAAAGGAATATGGCCGGAGCCGTAGTCATTTTGGAATCCTGAAGGATTTTTAAAGGAGCGAAACATGTTCGTCCCCGCCCCCACACCGGAAGAAATGTCCGCCTGGGACGCCTTGTCCGTCACACGGGGCATCCCGGAAGAGGTACTCATGGAAAACGCCGCGCGGGCAGCCATGAACATTCTGTACCGTTACGCCGGATCCGTGCGGGGACTGAGCGTTCTCCTTCTGGCCGGAGGCGGAAATAACGGCGGCGACGCCTTTTGCATGGCGCGACACCTTCTGGATGCCGGAGCATGCCCTGTGCTGATTTGCACCCATGAATCCCGCCTGTACAAAGGCGCTGCTGCCCACTGGCTGGACGTTGCCCTGCGCCTGGGCGTTCCCTTCGTCTCTTCTGACGACTGGGAGGCGGGACTTTCCCCTGTGCCCCTTCAGCCGGATATTGTTGTGGACGGACTGCTCGGTACGGGTTTCCATGGGATTCTGCGAGAGCGGGAACAAAAACTGATAGACAAAATCAACCGCCTTTCACCGCGTCTCTTGCTGTCCATCGACGTGCCCTCAGGCTTGGATGCACTCTCCGGCCAGCCCTGCCCCAAGGCTGTGCGTGCCCATGTAACTGTAACTTTTCAAGCGGCCAAACGAGGTCTGCTCCTCCCCAAGGCTGAAGTTTTCACTGGAATTCTGGAAGTTGCCCCCATCGGGATTCCCGCTGTCGTACAGCACGATTCTCCGCCTTCCTTCTTCACCTGGCTTCCATCTGCCCTGTGCAGACCTGACGGCTCCTATACCGTCCGACATGGCGTTCCCCTGCCCCAGGCGAATGGTCTCCCCACAACAAAGCAACCGGCGCATAAAGGAGAGGCAGGGCGACTACTTGTCATAGGTGGTTGTGCCGAATACACGGGAGCGCCCTGCCTCGCTGCACAAGCCGCCCTGCGTGCCGGAGCGGGTCTGGTGAGCGTGGCCGCTCCGGATCCGGTACTCAAGGCACTCCGTACGTTCCAGCCCGCGGCCATCGCCTGTCCCCTCCCGAAAGAAAACGGTTCGGCTTTCTGTTGGGAAGCAAAGCACGCCGAAGCACTGCGCGACGCCGTGTACCATGCCGGAGCTGTGGTTCTTGGACCCGGCCTTGGGCGTAGCCAGGGAGCGCAGGATTTCGTGGCCGCGCTTCTAAGTTTGACAGATCGCCCGCCTACGGTCATTGACGCAGACGCCCTGTACGCACTCGCGCGCCGCAAGGCGCTTTCCTCAATGTTGCGGCCCTGCGATGTGCTAACGCCACACCCGGGCGAGGCCGCAACTCTGCTGAACCTTTCCTCCGAACAGATACAGGAAGATCGCTTTACGGCGCTGCGTAGCCTTTCTGACTGGACTCGGGCGGTGTGGGTACTCAAAGGCAGGGGAACCCTTATCTCCGCCGCCGAGAAGGCCTCAGTCATCAGCCCCTGGGACGTGCCTCAGCTGGCCGTGGCCGGTTCCGGAGACGTCCTCGCAGGACTCATCGGCGCGCTCCTGGCCCGTGGTCTTTCCGCAACGCAGGCAGCCGTTGTGGGCGTATGGAGCCATGCTTTCGCTGGTATGCGCCTTGCAGAAAAGTTCCCTGAGCGGGGTAACACGCCTCAGGAAATTGCCGATGCCCTCTCAGGCGTTCTTGCCGCCACGGGCCTTGCGGACACGGAAAAGGAGGACTCATGGCTCTGCTTTTAGAGAGTGCGGAAGACACTATGGAACTTGGAGCCATGCTAGCCGATGCCATGAAGGATTCTGTGGTGCGCAAACTCTACCTTTTTGCCGGACTGGGCGTGGGAAAGACAACGCTTACCCGCGGCTTCGTTCATGCTCTTCCCGGAAGCGATGCGGCCGAGGTAGCCAGCCCGAGTTTCACCCTGTGCAACGTCTATCCCACGCTCCCGACCGTACTCCACGCCGACCTGTACCGTCTTTCCGAAGGCGCTTCCTTCATGGAAGAGATGGAAGAACTCGTAGAAGAGGGCGACTCCTTCCTGCTTCTGGAGTGGCCGGAACGCCTTCCCAGGGAGCTTTACGCCAAGGAACGCCTCGACCTGCGTCTTGTTCCCTGCAAAGATACCCGCTTCGAACAGCTGGACAATTCTGAAAAATCGTGGAAAAGTAGTCGACTTGCTGTTTTTGAAGCCTGCGGAGAGAACGCGCGGCAATTCCTGCGCGATTTCATGCCCAAGCTGGAGCATCGCTTCCCGTTCAATAAAACCTGAACGCTTCTTTGATTATTAAAGGTAAAAGTATGCGTATTCTTGTACAAAAATTCGGAGGATCGTCCGTAGCCGACCTTGAGTGCATGAAAAAGGTGCGCGCCAAGGTACTTGCCGCCCGCGCGGAAGGTTACAAAGTTGTTGTGATCCTCTCCGCTCGCTATGGCCAGACCAACTCTCTGCTGGAGCGGGCCTATCAATGGTCGGACGAACCAGACAGTGCGGAACTCGACGTCCTGCTCACTACGGGAGAGCAGGAATCTGTGGCGCTTTTTGCCATGCTCCTCAAGGACGCGGGCGTCAAGGCACGCTCCTTCCTCGGCTTCCAGATTCCGCTGGTGAGTGATGATTCCTTTGGCAACGCCCGCATTGATAATATTGATGCGGCCTCCCTGCGCAAAGCGCTGGAAATCTATGATGTGCTGGTAGTGGCCGGTTTTCAGGGGCGAACTCGCGATATGCGTCTTACTACACTGGGGCGCGGCGGCTCCGATACGTCCGCCGTTGCCATCGCGGCCGCGCTTGGCGAAGGCACGATTTGTGACATCTACACCGATGTGGATGGCATCTACACCACAGACCCCCGACTGTGCAAAGACGCCCACAAAATCGATCGCATAAGCTACGATGAAATGTTGGAAATGGCGTCCATGGGTGCAAAAGTCCTTCAAATTCGCTCTGTGGAAATCGCCGAAAAATATAATGTTCCTGTTCGTGTCCGTTCCACATTCTCGAATGACCCCGGAACGCTGCTTACCAAGGAGGACAGTATGATGGAGTCCGTGCTCGTTTCGGGCATCGCTTTTGATAAAGATCAGGCACGTGTCACGCTCTGCGATGTGCGCGACCGTCCGGGCATTGCCGCCAGTATTTTTGCGCCGCTGGGAGACGCGGGCATCGTGGTGGACATGATCATCCAAACCGCCAGCCGCGACGGTGTCACCGACATGGCCTTCACTGTCTCCCGCAAGGATCTCAAACGTACCATTGAAACGCTCAAAAGGGCCAAGGTTGAATGCAGCCATATCGAAAGCGCGCAGAATATCTCCAAGGTTTCCGTGGTGGGGGTAGGCATGCGCAATCACAGCGGCGCCGCGGGGCGAATATTCACCGCCCTGTATAAGGCAGGGGTAAATCTCATTATGATCAGTACCTCCGAGGTGAAAATTTCCTGCCTTGTGGACGATGCCGATCTGGAACTTTCCGTCAATGTTCTGCATAAGGAATTTGATCTCTGAACGCTTCCGCGGCAACATAGCAAAAGGGGAGTTTCTCTCCCCTTTTTTTTCTTCCTCACCCCTCCGTTGGGAAGGAGGTCTTATGCCCTTCCATCTCCCCGTGCCGCTGATCACTGTGCTTTTGCTCATCGGTTCCAACATCTTTATGACCTATGCCTGGTACGGGCATCTCAGGCATCATTCCCTCACCTTTATTGGCGCCATCATCATCAGCTGGGGCATTGCCTTTTTTGAATACTGCCTTCAGGTTCCGGCCAATCGCATTGGTTACGGCTATTTTTCCGCCGCGGAACTTAAAACCATCCAGGAAGTTGTTTCTCTGACGATTTTTGGCATCTTTTCCACGGTATATCTTGGAGAGAGTCTCAGCTGGAACCATGCCATAGGTTTTGGACTCATTGTGGCCGGAGCCTTTTTTGTATTCAAAGGGTAATCCCCTTGTGTTCATAATGCGCCCTGGTTAAAACAGAAGTATGCTCTGCCACGTTGCTCTCTGTACGCCTCCGTACGCCACACTGACGTACCGCACCCTCTCCTGTTTTGGCGACAGGATCTGGGTTCTTGGTCTGCGTGTTGCCATTCCCCTGGGTAACGGAGCCGTACGCGCCGGGGTCATTACAGCTACCTTCCACGATGACGACCCAAGGGCGCTGGAGGGGATTTCCGAGGACACGGTTCTGCGCCCACTCGCCTGGCCGTTGGAAGTCACCCCCCTGCTCTCCCGGGATTATATGGAAATTGTTCTCCAGCTTGCGGCACGGCAATATTCTTCTCCCGGCCATATCCTTGGCAATATCCTTCCTAAAGGGTTGCGTGTGACCGCGAACATCCGCGTCCGTCAATACCTCTCCGATGAAAATGGCAAAGGTCGCAGACCTCGCGTCTTCGCACTCAGGGATATTCCCATCCTGCCTGATGAAGAGCGCAATAGACTGGCCGATGACTTTTTGAGCGGGCGTGCCGAACTTCTGATGCTGGCCGAAGATGCCGCTGAACATGAAAAGTGTGAACTGTGTTGCGAGCCGCCGTGGCCGGTGCGTCCCCATGCCGCAAAACAAAGAGAAATGTTGGATTGGTTGCTCCAGCATGGCTCTGTTTCACGCCGTCGACTGCGCGAGGCAATTCCAAACAGCACGGCCACACTCACCGCCCTTGTGCGCGCCAAACTTGTGAAATTGCGGCCTGAAAGCGAAGGGAAAGAGGACGATGGATACGGTGCTGAACTGCTCCCCCCGCCAAGCGCTCCGTTTTGCCTTTCACCCGAACAAAAGACAGCCCTGAACGGTTTCCTCCAAACACTGGAGAGCCTTGAACGAGGCGAGTCTGCGCCCTTCACCCAGCTTCTTTTCGGAGTGACGGGTAGTGGCAAGACCGCCGTCTATCTGGAAATCGCTCACGCCTGTCTTCTGCGCGGGCGTTCAGCGCTCCTTCTGGCTCCAGAAGTGGCTATTGCCCTCAAACTTCGGAGTGATGCCGAAAAACGCTTCCCCAACATACCCATCTTCGTCTATCACGGCTACCAGAGTCAGTCGTTGCGGGAACAAACCTTCCGTACTCTGGCCAAACGCCGCGTTCCCTGCCTCGTTATCGGAACGCGATCCGCACTCTTCCTGCCCTTGCCGCCTCTTGGGGTTATTGTTCTTGATGAAGAGCATGATGGCTCTTTCAAACAGGAAGATCACTTTCCGTATCACGCCAAGGAAATAGCATGGGAATGGGCCAGGCGGAAGCGCGCTCTCCTGGTGCTGGGATCCGCCACACCTGACATCAAAACTTTCTATGCCGCACGGCGGAATATTATCCCTCTGGCTAGGCTCACCCACCGTGTGGGAGAAGGCTCGTTGCCTGAAATCGAACTTGTGGACATCAAGGAACGCCCTGCCTCGCAACTTCTTTCCGAACGCGCCCTTTTCGTCCTTCGCGAGACGGTGCGACGCGGTGAACAAGCTATTGTCATGCTCAACAGGCGCGGCTATTCCCCACTCCTCTACTGCCTGGACTGCGGCGCCGTGGCCCGTTGCCCCCATTGCGACATAGCCCTTACCTATCACAAAAAACGCGAACAAATGGTCTGCCACTACTGCGGGTACACGCGTCCTTTTCCTTCTCCCTGCGAACGCTGTGGAAGCGTACACTATCTCCCAATGGGGGACGGGACGGAAAAGTTGGAAGAGACCCTTGCCTGCCAGGAACTTTCCGAAGCCTTGCCTCCCGGAGGGCGCGTCCTGCGGCTGGACAGGGACAGCACGCGCCATACAGGGCAACTGGAGGAGATACTTGCCTCTTTTGCGCGCCAGGAGGCGCAGGTCTTGGTGGGAACGCAAATGCTTTCAAAGGGGCACCATTTTCCACAGGTCACCCTGGTTATCATCGCCGATGGCGACATGGGACTCAACCTGCCCGACTACCGTTCGACGGAACGGACGTTTCAACTTCTGGTACAGTCCTCTGGCAGGGCAGGACGGGGAGGAAAACCGGGGCGTGTACTCATCCAAACTAGAAACGTTCAACACTACTGCTGGAAATATGTCAAAAATGCCGATTACGAAGGTTTTTACGAGCATGAACTCGCGCTGAGACAGAAGCGTCGCTACCCGCCCTTTGTCAAGCTCGCCATTCTGCGGCTGAGCTTTCCCCTTGGCAATCAGGAATGCCAGACCTGTGTCAACGCCTTTGCCGCGGCGTTGTGTCGGTATGGGCGATCTCTCGGGCTTGTCGTTCTTGGCCCCGCACCCGCTCCCCTTGCACATCTGCAGGGTCGTAAGCGTTTCCAGTGCCTCATCAAGTCCGGAGATTGGCAGAGCATACGCCAAACCTACGCCCATGCTCTGCAGGAAGTTTCTCCTCTTCCGCGAGATATGCGCGTTTCTTTGGATCTTGACCCGGTGAATATGCTGTAAACCAACGTGAGATATTGCTCAAAGCAACGTATTTTCAGAACGCTTTTGGTGAAGCGACAACGAAAACCAAACCAGGTACACCTCTTATTAGTGAAGGAGAGGATGGCGTTGGTAATGACCAAAGGAATACGGTAGGAGGTGAGCAGGTAGCCGTAGCGGTGAACACAAGAACAAGCACGCGGCCTGACAGCCAGGAAGTTGTCTTGAGGCAGTTCATGAGGTTGCGAAGCTTTCGAAGAACGCATGAAGCTCTATGCGGAAGTGTCACAGGGCTATGTGTATGTGGTCTCGGTTATGGGCACCACGGGCGAACGCGGGGCGCTACCCCCGAAGGCGCCCGCCACCATCGCCCGCGCCCGCAAGGCCATTTCCCTGCCCGTGGCCCTGGGCTTTGGGCTGAAAACCCCGGAACAGCTGGTTTCCTTGAAGGGCGACGCCAAACCCGACGCCGTCGTGTTTGGGAGTGCCCTGCTCCGTCACCTTTCGGAAGACAAGTCTGTCGCGTCTTTCATGGACAGATGTAGGTCTCTGGCGCCACTGTTTATGCCCTGACCTCACGTAGCAGTGCTGCTGAGCAAATTCTGCGCATACTTTTGCGTGTTTTCAAAAAGCCCGCCCGAACTGTGGTTTTGCGTATAGTTCAGGATAGTATTGCCTGCGCGCCGACGTAAAAAGCCCCAGACGTGATGGCACGTTTGGGGCTTGCATGTTTTGTTTCTTTTGCGAGCTTACAGCACCAGCTCGGTATTGTTGATAATTGTGTCACGAAGTGACAGCAAATCAGCAGAAGTATGGTCGCGTGGTCTCGGCAGATTGACTTCGTACTCGGTTTTGATTGTGCCAGGGAGTTTCCCTTCCATCAGGACTATGCGATCTCCCAAAAAGAGTGCTTCGTCAATATTGTTGGTAACAAAAAGAACTGTACGTTTCTCCTGCTCCCAGATGCGAGCCGTTTCAACCTGCATATACATGCGGGTTTGCGCATCCAGCTGACCAAAGGGTTCGTCCAGCAGCATGACTTTTGGAGAATTAGCGTAGGCACGGGCAATGCCAACACGCTGTTTCATGCCACCTGAGAGTTGGTGTGGATAATGTTTTTCAAAACCTTGCAGACCAACCATCTTGATATAATGATCGGCAATGGCATGACGTTCGCCAGCAGGCACATTGCGGAGCTTGAGCCCCAGTTCCACATTGTCACGAACATTTTTCCAGGCAAAAAGCATGTAACTCTGGAAGACAATGCCACGATCAGGCCCTGGTCCCCTGATGGTCTCTCCATCAAGTGTGACATAGCCCTTATCAGGAATTTCCAGCCCGGCAATTATTTTGAGCAGGGTTGATTTGCCGCTCTGTCCAGGGCCAAGCACGACCAGAAACTCGTTTTCGTAGACATCCAGGGTAATATCCCTGATTACAGGTACGGCCTGATTTCCTTTCTGGATAAAGGTCTTGCTGATATTGTCACAGTGGATGAGCAGCTTTGGTCCTTTAGCCTGTGGGGATGGCGGCGTATTAAGTTCCACCTTTTTCAGAATACCATCAGCCTGATCGGAATCCACACCTTCGCTGATGCTTTCACCTGTTATTTCATTATAATGTTGTTCCGCTTTTTTTTGGAAGTCTTTATCGATTTTCGCTAACCGTTCCTTATCCATGCCTGACCTCCGATTACATATTGTCGATGCTGCGTCTCCATGGGCAGCATTTGCGTTCAATCCAGGTGATAACCAGGGAGCTTAACCATGCAGCGAGAGCAATAAGTAGCATGCCACCAAGCACAAGAGATGGGTTATGGGTATCCATACCCCTCTTGATAAGAAACCCAAGTCCATCGCGGGAATTCATGAGTTCGGCAGCCAGAACGCATGTCCATGCCGCGCTCAGGGATATTTGCAGGCCAGCGAAAATGGCAGGAAAGGAAGCAGGAATACAAACATTTATAATTTCATCCCTGCGTTTTCCTCCCAGAACGCGGATAACATCGAAAAGATCGGGATCTACCAGTCTCACACCATTATAGGCATTGAGCAGGCAGGGCACAAAGGTGCCGATGATAATGATGAATACCTTTGAAGTTTCACCAATGCCAAACCAGAGAATGGCAAGGCATACCCATGAAATTGGAGGCATGGGCTTGAAGAGGTCAAACAGGGGTTTGACTATGGCATTGACGGTTTTGTTGAGTGCCATGAAGAGGCCCAGCGGAATGGCTACAAGGCTGGCAAGGATAAAGCCCAGCAGCACACGAGCGGTGCTGGCCCAGATATGACCCCAAAGATTTGATCCGGCAAAGTTCATGGTGGAGAGCCGGATTATCTGATCCAGTGTTTCTTTCGGAGTGGCAAGGGAATTCAGAAATATCTTGTTTGCCGCTGTCCAGTGCCAGAGGTACAAAAAAGCAGTGAGTGAAACTATGTACAGGAAATAGCGGTTTGTCAAAAACTGGTAGAGGCTGAATTTTCCTTTGTCTCGGGCATAATCTACGGTTTCATTGGCTATGGATGTATTTGCCATGATTACCTCCTGATGCCCGCGAGCAACCGTTTTTCAATGCGATCTATTATGAAGCCAATTATGGCGCCGGAAATGCCAACGCAAATCATGCCAAGCACAACAAGGTCAGGCCTGGCGACCCTGCCACCCATGGTGATGAGAAAACCAAGACCGGAGTCCGCGGCCAGAAGTTCTGCGCCAACGAGGTTGGTCCAGCAATAAGCCAGAGCCAGCTGCAACGCGCCAAAAACCATTGGCAGGGATGAGGGGATGCAAAGCTGGAGGAAAATTTGCCAGTCATTGGCACCATAGGTTCTTGCCATTTGAATCAGTACCGGATTTGTCATGCGCACTCCCACATAGGCGTTGATGACGCAGGGTACTATGCCGGCAATCCAGATAATGAACACCTTGCCCGTAAGCCCAATGCCAAACCAGAAGACCGTGAGGGGTATCCAGGCTATGGGTGGTATGGGGCGGATAAGTTCAAATACCGGCCGAAAGAGTCCTTCGGCAATGCGGAACCAGCCCATGGCCAGACCCAATGGAAGACCAACAAGCAGTGCGAGCGCATAGCCGATGAAGGCCTCTTCGATACTGGTCTTGAAGTGGGCAGATATCAACGCGCCATCAGGATTGGGATCGCTAAGCTTGTCAACAAAGGCGCTCAAAACCTGGGACGGGGAAGCAAGCATGCTTGAGGGAACCAATTCGGTACGAACCACCGCCTCCCACAACACGAAAAAGGCTATTACACTTATCCACGGTATAGCCCGTACAAGCAAGGATTCCTTCACAACAACAGTCTGGTAGGCCATGTCTTTCTCCTGCTTTTAAGGATTGCTACCACCAGCGGATCAAGTCTGTGACCTTACGCCGAAGTTCGATAAAATGGGGATCTACAAGTTTTCTGGGCCGTGGAATATCCACAACAATCTCCTCTTTTACCGTGGTAGGCTTGTTTGTGAGCACCAGAATGCGCTCTGCGACATACACAGCTTCTTCAATATTGTGTGTAACAAAAAGTATGGTACTGTTGAGTTTTTGCCAGAGGTTGACCAGTTCATCCTCGAGATAGAAACGGAGCTTAACATCCAGCTGTCCGTAAGGTTCGTCCATAAGCAGCAGGTCGGGATTGACCGCGAAGGCGCGGGATACAGCAATACGTTGCATCATACTGGCTGAAACCTGGTTGGGATAGAGATCTGCGCACGAACCAAGTCCTACAAGGTTCATAATTTCTGCGGCGCGTTTTTCTCTTTCCGCTTTGGGCACGCCCTTGACCTCCATGCCATAGGCGACATTTTCACGCACCGTGCGCCAGGGCAGACAGGTTGGCTCCTGAAAGACATAGGCAATATTATGTTTTTTGGGATTGGCCACCTCGCCATCAATGAGGATATCACCCTCTGTGGTGGGCATGAGCTTGGACAGGCAATTGAGGAATGTTGTCTTGCCGCAGCCGGTAGGTCCGACAATGGCCAGAAATTCCCCTTTTTTAATTGTAAAATTGATGCTGTCGAGAACTGTCAGGTCGCCAAAACGTTTTGTCAGGTTGTTCACCCTGATCTTTATATTATTTTCCGCGTCTTGTGGCATGCAGACTTTCCCCTGGAATAACCATCCCCCGGTCGGGAGCGCTTACAGATTGGACTGGATGATATGACAGGGCAGGGCCGGACGAAATCAGCCCGGCCCTGCCGTCATTTTTACTTCTTTACTTCATAAGGCGGTATAGGCTGCTTGACCATCTTTATGAACTTGGGTGTGACGTAGTTGGCGTCTTTGACCTTCTCATACTCTTCCTTGTTGAAACGACCGAGCTGATAGAAGAACTTGGCCAGATACTGCTGCCACTGCTGAGCCTGGCTGGGTCCCTTGGAGTTATCCAGAAGGGTCAGCTGCTCATCGAAATTGAAGACAGGATGTGTCTGGATATCCTTGATGGCGACTTCGGGGGTATATTCCTGGCCTGCCCATTCAAGGAAGAAGCGGCGATAGAGAGGCATAATCTTCTCTGCGGGCTCATTTTTGAGCATGTGGATGCCACGCATATAGGCACGCAGGAAGGCAGCGATCACTTCAGGATTTTCATCGGCATACTTTTTGTCTGCCACGATGACGATAGGCAGTGTCTCGCCGCAGTTCTTGATGTCGCCAGCGAGCTTCCAGCCCTTTTCCATGCCGACAAAAAGATGGGGCGCCCAGAGTGCCACGCCATCGCCAATGCCGTTTTCAAAGGCCGCCAATGCCTGAGGTTGATCCATGTTTTTGATCACAACGTCCTTGTCTGTCAGGCCCAGAACATGCAACCATGCGGACAGAGCCATATGCGGGGAGGAAATTGTGGTGCAGAGGAAGGTTTTGCCCTTCACGGTTTCCGGGCTACCAAGCACGTCGGGATATTTGGGGTTCCAGCCCTTGACCTTGGCGATTGGACTGTCGGCGCGTACCAGAACGCCATTGGTGAAGGATTCGTCATTGCCGATGGCTATTACATAGGTGTTATAGCGCAGTCCGCCCCAGACAGCAGGAATGCCGCCCTCACCTGCAACAACCCAGGAACCTGAGGGCAGGGCGTTGATGATATCCATGCCGGAGTTGAAGTACTGGACATCCAGTTCAATGCCTTCTTCCTTGTCGTAGCCCATTTCATGGGCAAGCCAGGCCGAGAAGGTCTCATTCTCGTTCATCCACGCGGAAGGAACCTTGACGGGATTTTGGGGGGACAATTCCTTGGCATCCACAGCCGTCATGCATGCCAGCATGAAGAAAGCTGCCATGAACAGGGTAAAGAGTTTTTTAAATTTCATACATACCTCCTAACGATTAATACTGCTACACTCTCAGCTACCCTGGCCCGCGCAGGGCATAAGTGAACCATCCTAATTTGCTACGCAAGAACGGACACTCTGAGGCTTGGCCACAACGGTTCCATCAGCCTTCTTGTTGGGATCAATAGTGCGGATGGTTGTGACCTTATTTTGTGTAAAGAAGTCGAATCCTTCCTTGCCCTGACACTTGTTGGTTCCAAGCAGAGAACCTTTGATGCCACCGAAAGGCACATA
>CAZWBH010000013.1:24088-42565 GCA_964632155.1 uncultured Mailhella sp. | reverse complement strand
CCCCGGCCCTTTGCCTGCGGAGTTATTCGGGGCTGACCGCGGATTGAAACCTTTGCAAAAACATTTCTGTAGACTTTGTGCGCTCCCCTCCAGGGAGCCGGACAAGGAGAATTCCCTCATGAAGAAATCCCTGCACGTGGCTGTTTGTGGCGCAACCGGCGCCGTTGGCCGTGAAATGCTGAAAACTCTGGCGGAACGCCGTTTTCCCTGCGCTTCCATCACCGCCCTAGCCTCTTCCCGCACTGCCGGAACCAGGGTGTCCTTCGGAGATGCGGAAGTTACCGTTAAAGAACTGACAAAAGATTCTTTCAAAGGTATCGATATCGCAATTTTTTCCGCCGGAGGAAGCGTTTCCGCGGAATTTGCGCCCTGCGCCGTCGCGTCTGGTTGCGTAGTTGTGGACAATTCCAGCGCCTGGCGCATGGATGATCGCTGCCCTCTTGTTATTCCCGAGGTGAACGCCGACGATCTTGAAAAGCACAACGGCATTATTGCCAACCCCAACTGCTCCACCATACAGATGCTGGTCGCCCTGAAACCCCTTCACGACGCCGCCACGATCAGGCGCATTGTGGTCACCACCATGCAGGCTGTGAGCGGAACAGGCAAGAAAGGCCTTGACGAACTCGAAACACAGGTGCGTCGACTCTTCAACATGCAGAGTATAGAATCTAAGGTCTATCCGCACCAGATAGCCTTCAACTGCCTGCCGCACATCGACGTCTTCCAGAGCAATGACTACACTAAGGAAGAGATGAAGATGGTCAACGAGACACACAAGATGCTCGATCCAAACATCCGCGTCACCGCCACCTGCGTACGTGTGCCGGTATTCTTCGGCCATTCCGAATCCGTGAACATTGAAACCGAAAAAAAACTCAGTGCCAAAGAAGCCCGCATCCTCCTTTCTCAGGCGCCCGGGGTACAGGTAGTCGACAACCCTCGCGCCAACATGTATCCTCTCGCCATTGACGCAGCCGGTGAAGATGAAGTCTTCGTCGGTCGCATCCGCGAAGACGAGAGCTGTGAGAACGCCCTCAACCTCTGGATCGTTGCCGACAACGTCCGCAAAGGCGCAGCCCTCAACGCCGTTCAGATCGCCGAGGAACTCCTGAAACGCGACTTGGTCTTCGTTCCCAACCCCGGTATGTTCCTCTAAAAACTGTTGTTCTGGTTGAGATGCAGAGTCCAGCGCTCCGGAAATACTGGCGCTGGACTCTTTTTGTCTCTGAGAAAACTTTCCAGCTCCCGGGAGAGGAAAAAGAAGGCAAAAGCTGGAGGGAGTAACTTTTTTTGATGATTTCCTGAAAAGTTCCCTTTGCACTTTCGATAGTTGAAGCGTGAATTTCATTGGAAACGTGAATGCCTCAAAAGCTGTGCGCGTCTTTTCAAAACACGGCTTTTGTTCTATGGTTTTTCCGCTGGTATGTTCCCGTTGCTTCACATTTTGGACAGTTTGCCAAAGCGTTGGGGGAAACCGCTCGACGTCATGAATCGGTCGATAGCGCCAGGCCGCTTGAAAATTTTTAGTTTTTCAAGAAGCGCCAGCGCGTCTGAAGGGAACCCTGTAAATGTTCCCACTAAAAATGTCCCAGGAGGAATTATGTCCATCCCTGTTCTTGATACGTCCGCATGGGCGGAAAAACTCCTGACTCAGCCGCTTGTGGGTACGGAGCGCGTCACGGCTTTTTATGAGCACCGCATGGGTGCTATCTGCCGCGATCCCCATCTGCTTCTGGTTCCGCTCAACGATCACCTTGTTCACCGCGGCGACGCCGTCTTCGAAAGCCTCGCCTTTCTGGAAGGTCGCATTGTGCAACTCGATGCCCACCTTAGGCGTCTGCGGCACTCTTCCGCCGCTCTTGCCCTCAAGCTGCCTCTGTCATGGGAAAAACTTCGGGAGGTCGTTCTGGAACTGGCGCGTGTCGGCGGGGAACCCCACGGCGGTCTGAAGATATTGCTGGGGCGCGGTTGCGGCGCTCTGGGTGTTGACCCCGCCGAATGCCCTGAGTCCAGCCTCTACCTCATCGCCACGCGCAGCAGTCCCATGCCCGAATCCTTCTGGAAAAAGGGCCTCACCGCGGCGGCAAGCGCCATTCCCGCCAAACAGCCCTGGCTTGCGCGGATCAAATCCACCAACTATCTGGCCAACGCCATGATGGCCAAAGAGGCCAGGGAAAAAGGGGTAAGCGTCACCTTTTCCTTCGATGAAAACGGCTACCTTGCCGAAGCTGCCATTGCCAATGTGGCGCTCATCGATCGGCAGGGCCGTATGCTCATGCCGCGTTTCCATCATGCCTTGCCTGGAACAACGGCTCTGCTTGCCGCCAAACTCGCAAAAGCCTTTATGCCGGTGCTGTTCGCGGATATTACGGAGGAAAGCCTCGAACAGGCTTGCGAAATACTGGTACTCGGGACGACCTGCGAGTGCGTGGCTGTCACGAGTTACAACGGCAAGCCCGTAGGAAACGGCGCTCCAGGCCCTGTTGCGGACAAACTACGTCATCTCCTGCACGAGGCAATGGTGAACGGGGGCGTTCCCTTCCTCAAAAAATGAGAGTAGTTAAAATGAGTCTGCGTCATCTCCAGCTGAAAATGATCCAGAAACGACTTCTTCATGGTCTGACCTCATGCGCAGGAGTCTCTGAACAAAGGCGCAGGCTGGAGATACGCTCTTTTCACGCCAGAGATCATGGAGCCTTGCCTGGTGGCAAGATCCAAAGCGCACGGAGGGGACAGCCTGGAATCCTTCCCTGAAGTTTCCAGGGGATAGCTTTCATGGCGCCTGAATTTCAGGGTCTGGGCGCAAACGCGTCAAAGTCTGCCATTTTTAGAGGATGGGATGACACAATTTTCCTTATTAAAAACAAACGATGAAAGCACCTATGCCCGTGTGGCGCGCAGGGCGGAAAAGCTTAGAAAGGATCTGGAGTACCACAACCGTCTTTATCATCAGTTTGACGCTCCGGAAATCACCGACGAAGCCTATGACGCCCTGTTTCAAGAATTGGTTAAGATAGAGGAGCGTTTTCCAGAACTGCGTACCCTTGATTCTCCAACGCGTCGCGTGGGCGGGGCGGTTCTCCCTTCCTTGGAGACGCGCCCGCACAGGGAGCGGATGTACGGCCTGGACAATGTCTTTTCCGTGGAAGAATGGATCGCTTTCCAGCAAAGGGCCTCGCGCGCGCTCCCCGAGTTCCCTGCCGAGGTACTGAACACATGGTGGGCCGACCCCAAACTGGATGGTCTCGCCTGTGAGATTACCTACGAAGACGGCGTACTCGTCCAAGCCCTGACCCGTGGCGACGGTGAAGTTGGAGAGGTGGTAACAGAGGCCATGCGCACGGTGCGCAATCTTCCGCTCCGCCTGAAGAGGGATACGGCACTCCCCCGCAGGATAGAAGTTCGCGGCGAAGTTTTGATGTTTCGTAAAGAGTTCGAGGAACTCAACGAACGGCAGGCCGCCTTGGGGCAGAAGCGTTTTGCCAACCCCCGCAACGCCGCCGCGGGTTCGCTCCGTCAGTTGGATTCCTCGGTGACAGCCGCACGCAAGTTGCGCTTTCTTGCTTACGGAACAGGAGAAGTGGAAGCGCCGGATCAGAGACCATGGAAGACGCATGGGGAACTTATGAACGCCCTTTCCGCCTACGGCTTTGAAGTTCCGCCGGAGGGACGGCTCTGTCACAATCCGCGCGAGGCGGAGGCATATTTTCGATATTTGGAAGAAAAAAGGGATGCGCTCCCCTTTGAGATCGACGGCGTTGTTTATAAGCTTAACGATCGCGAGGCTCAGCGGGCGCTGGGTTTTACCATGCGCGCCCCTCGCTTTGCCGTGGCCTGGAAGTTCGCGGCAAGACGCGCGGAAACGCGGCTTTTGCGCATCAGCGTTCAGGTAGGCCGGACAGGCGTACTCACGCCCGTGGCGGAACTTGAGCCTGTAAGCCTTGGTGGTGTGGTCGTGAGCAGGGCGACGCTTCACAATGAAGATGAAATACAACGCCTGGATCTGCGCGAAAAGGATACCGTCATCATTCAACGGGCAGGCGATGTCATTCCCAGCGTGGTCGGGCCGGTATTGGAAAAACGGCCTCCCGGGCTTCCCGCCTATGAATTTCCCCATGTCTGCCCTGTCTGCGGATCCCCGGCTCAGCGCCTGCAAGGAGAATCCGCCTGGCGATGTCTCAACGTATCCTGCCCGGCGGTGATCATGCGCAGCATCGTTCATTTTGTTTCCAAATCCGGACTTGATGTGGACGGTGTCGGTCAAAAATGGGTGGAGACACTTATCAAAACCGGAAGGGTGAAAAGTTCCGCGGATCTCTTTACCGTGACGCGGGAAGAACTGCTTGGCTATGAACGCATGGGAGAACTTTCCGCTGAAAACTTCGTTTCCGCGCTGGAAAACGCCCGTGTCTCATCCAGCCTGACGCGTTTTATCGCTGCTCTTGGCATACGGCAGGTAGGCGAGCAGACGGCGCGGACGCTTGCGGAACATTTCAGAAATATGGATGAACTTTGCTCGGCGGACGCGTCACAACTTCAAAATCTTCCCGACATTGGGCCGGAGGTGGCCGGAAGCATTTGCGCTTTTTTCAAAAATTCTTCCAATTTGAAGCTCCTGGAACGTTTCCGCGCCATGGGACTCTGGCCGGTTCGAAACGAGGTTTCCGACCTGGGATCGGCCTTGGAGGGGAAGAAAATTCTGTTCACCGGCACTCTCTCCCGTCCGCGGGACGAGTACAGGCGCATGGCTGAATCCCAAGGCGCCAACGTTGCTTCTTCCGTGTCGAAAGCGCTTGATTATCTGGTCGTGGGGGAAAATCCCGGATCCAAGCTCGCCAAGGCCCAGGCCTTGGGAATCACCATCCTGGACGAGACGGCCTTCATGGCACTGCTGCAAAAGGAAGCCCAGATTCCTGCCCCTGATTAGGCATACGCGGGGATTGCAAACGTCAAGGCGCTGTTGCGATCGAAAATCACCATATCCCAACATATCCTAGGAGGCTTTATGTTTGGCATAGGAACTTTTGAGCTTATACTTTTTCTAGTTCTTTTCTATGCCTTTTTTGCTTCCTATGTTTGGATTTTCAAGAGGATTCGTTAATTTTTGATTGTTCCTGGTAACAACTTTTGATTTAACCAGGCTCAATAAATTGATTTGCTTGCCATAATGCCCAGTTATGGGACAATTTTTCAGTTTACTGAATTTGCCCCCGGAGAATGGTTGCAATGTGCGCCCTCATCAAGGCTTCCTGTTTTTTTCACTGCGGAGATTAAAAGCCCGATACGCGCAATGCCTTTGCTTTGTCAAAGCGCTCTGGTTGAATGACAAGGGCGCACTTCCCGCACTTCTCTGCCTGACATTCCGTCTTGAGGGCTGTTTCTTTTCTGCGCAGGCGGGTTTCAGTTTTCCCACTTGCCCTTTACATAGCGGGGAAGTTCTGTCAGTCGCCGAATTTTGACGCACTGAAATTTGCCGTTTCTGGCGTTTTTTTGCGTAGCTCCCACGCTTTCATACGTCCGTTCCTCGTAGCGTAACATCGCTACATAATCAAAATGCCTGCTCTTGCTTTTTTTCATTTTGGCAGAGGCGCTGCGTGGATCAATTTCCGTATAGGTGGCGACATATTTTCCACCACGTTTGAAGACTTTGGGATGTTCCTTATTGATGGACATTCTGCGATTGGATTTGCTCACATACGTATGAACAAAGGAATCAAGGTCGGCCTGAATCTGCGATTCATTGGCTGCGTTCAGCAGACAGGGCGCGGAAAGAATCATGCAACAGGTAATGACTCCTGTCAGAAAAAAACGAAACATAAAAGAACTCCCAAAAAATAATAAAAAAGGCCCGGCGCGACACCGGGCCTTCTCAATCAGACTTTTACTTGAAGATGAATTCCACGCGACGGTTCAGGTAACGGCCTTCTTCCGTAGAGTTGTCATATTTGACGGACTCACCCTTGCCAACGGCGTTAAGAATGGATGCGGACACGCCCTGCTTCTCGAGGTAGTTCTTGACCGCATTGGCGCGGTTCTTGGAAAGAACGGCGTTGTAGGCATCGGTACCAATGGAGTCTGTCCAGCCTTCGAGAGTGACGTCGGCCTTCTTTTCCTTCAGCACGGCGGCGGCTTCGTCGAGAATACCCTGAGCCTTTTCATCAAGCGCATAGGAATCGAAGGCGAAGTTCACGCCATGAAGCACGAGGGCTTCTTCCGTTTCTCCCATGGTATAGAACACATCGGCCACGAATTTGTTCACGGCCTGCTGATCGGCGAAAAGATCGGCGCCCTTTACGGAGACGGAACAGCTGTTCAGACCAGTAATTTTATCGAGAATGGCCTGACCTTCCTGGGTATCGGCAAAGGAAATGACGTGGAAACAGATACCGGGCTGAGCCTGATAAATGGCGAGAGCTTCGGCAACAGGATCCACACCGGTGTTATTCGCGCCGTCAGACGCGATAATGATCGCAGTGGGGCGAGCCATGGAGGCGTAGTCGGCAGAGTTGACGGCCAGACCATCGCCCATGGGAGTCATGCGGGAAAAGACGGGATGTTCCGTCGTGAGTGAAGCGATGCCGGCTTGCAGAGTAGCTTTGTCCCAATCACCGTAGGGAACAATCTTGGCCCTGGGTCCGAAGGTGTGCATGGAAGCTTTATAGCCCAGATCGGGTATAGCGTTGTTGACGGCGGAGAGCACCTGCTTGGAAGCGGCGGCCTTGCTCATGCCGAAAGTGGGAGACTTCATCATCATGGAACCGGAGTAGTCGGCCAGGAAGTCGAAGCTGTCCACCTTGCGAACCATGTCCGCGGCTTGCGAAGCCGTGGCAAGGCCAAGAACCAGAGCGGCCGCAAGCAGAACGGTACGGAACGTTTTCATGGAATCCTCCATAAAAGTAAAATGTTATTGCAGGATCTGTCCTTATTTCTATCAAAGGCCATAGAGGCACGCAAGAGGAAAAAAGAACGAAAAAACGTTCCGTTACACGCTTTGCGCGGCGATCCTGCTTTCAAACTCCAGAGGAAGAAAAACAAAGGCGAAAAAAGTATCTTTCGCCTTTGTACCCATACAGGGTGGTACTTGGAGAAGGATTGGCGGCTTACACGCAACCGGTAGGCTTGGGCAGACCGGCCATTTTACAGGCTCCCTTGCCGGGTCCGGAGGGGAAGAGTTCGTAGATTTCCTTCAGCTTGTAGCCGGTATTCTTGGACATGATACGAACCATGGGGGCGATACCGTTCTTCTTGTAGTAGTCCTGCAGGAAATCAATGACCTTCTGATGATCCGGGGTGAGTTCGGGAATGCCTTCAGACTCTTTCACATACTCAAGCCATTCGGGGCACCAGTCGTCAAAACGCAAGAGAAAACCGTCTTCATCGACTTCAAAGGTTTTTCCCTGGAAAGAAACTTCAGCCATGCGCGTCCTCCTTGGACATGTTGGACTGTTGAGATTCATCCATGCGAGGCGCATGGAAGATAAACGTGCAAAGAAAAAAAACTCTTTTGTTAGCTACAGTATGCCACATTTGTCTGTAAATAGCAAGCATGGCCTTCATTTTTTTCGCGCTCCGGTTCCCTGTCAAATCGGGGAACCTTACATAATATGCGAAAAAATCTGTACAATGTTTTCCAAAACTGTGCAAGTTTCCTTTTGGGCAACGATGCGTTTCTGTAAATTTCGGCGTCAACCCCGCAAGCTTGGCCCATTTAGCGCGGCATACAGCATTTTTTGTACTTTTTGCCGCTTCCGCAGGGACAGGGGGCGTTTCTGCCGATCTTTGACCCCGGATTGCGTACGGGTTCTTTGGCATGGACCTTTCCGTCCACATAGAACCAGTCCTCGCCTTCCTTTCGGAAGAAGGCGTCTTCGCGCAGTTCCTGAGGAATGTTCTTCACACGATAATGGGCGCAGAATTTCACTTCTCCCGTTTGGTCGTTTTCAGTACCGGCGCTTGTCTCTATGATATCAAGGCGTTCCCAGTCCATCAGGGAAGACCATTCCTGGATTTCTTCAACGGACGCGCCTTCGCGAAACTCGGGATGCGTGGTATCTGTAAGAAAGTCATATTTTTTAAGGGCATGGGCCGTATACCGGGCACGCATAAGGGCTTCGGCTGTAGGCGCCTTTGCCTTGCCGTCTATATACCGACCGCAACAGGCATCCAAATCAAGACCGGAACCGCAAGGACAGAGACTCATAGCAATTTCCTCCTTGAGAGTTGCGCGCAGTTTGCCCATATTCGACAAAAAAAACAAGCCCCCTGATTATTCAGGACAGGGGCAATCGCATAATATTCTGAAAAGAGGGGAATTCTCAACGCGTCCCGATCATCATCCGGGTCAGCCTTTCGGCGCGGGCGTACTCCCTGAATTTTCTGGCAAAGTTTTAGAGTATTTCTGCTTGGAACCTTTAAAAATTTCCGGCGCTTCGCGAAGAAATGCCAAATCCGTTCCTGAGGAAACCTGAAAAAGGTTCGCGCTTGATTCCAGGGCAAGGTACGGCTATCATCCCAATTCTGCCGGGGCAGCTTTGCAAGAGGCTCCGCCATCCCTTTGCCCCTGGAGCGACCGCGCGGCAAAGGATGAACGTTCCTTTTCACAAAACAGCGACAAATTCGCCTGGAAATCTCCAACAAGTCCACATCTGCTCTCCTTGAGGACGCCTTATGATCGGTATTTCCAAACTTTACTGCGGTCAGGTGGAACCTTCCGACGCCCTGCGCTACGGACGTCATTCCGGCAAACTCCCCTCTCACCTGCTCCAATTCTCCGCCGACAAAAAACCCGTCATTGTCTGGAACATGACGCGCCGCTGCAACTTGAAATGCGCGCACTGCTACGCCCGGGCCGAAAGCGACAAGGGCGTCGACCCCATCGCCACGGCGCAGGCCAGGGCCATGATTGACGATCTCGCCGCCTACGGCGCCCCGGTTATGCTTTTTTCCGGCGGCGAACCCGCCCTCCGGCAGGATATGCCGGAACTCGCAAAATACGCCACAGAGAAGGGGATGCGCGCCGTTATTTCCACCAACGGTACGCTCATTGACCGCGCCATGGCTCGTCGGCTCAGGGAAGCAGGACTCTCGTACGTTGGCGTGTCCCTGGATGGCGGAGAAGAAACGCATGATCGCTTCCGCGGGGTCAAGGGCGCCTTCCGTCGCGCTCTTGAAGGCCTGGATTACTGCCGAGAAGAGGGGATCAAAGTGGGCCTGCGCTTTACCATCAGCAAGCGCAACGCCGCGGAGATACCCAGGATTTTCGGCATCCTTCGTGAACGGGACATCCCCCGTGTGTGCTTCTACCACCTTGTCTATTCCGGTCGCGGTTCCGAACTCATCCATGAAGACCTCGGTCATGCGGAAACACGCGCCGCGGTGGATCTCATCATGGACGAGACCCGCGAATGCTTCGAAGCGGGGAAGCCCAGGGAAGTACTCACCGTGGACAATCACGCCGACGGTCCCTATGTCTGGATGCGCTTACTCCGGGAAAACCCCGGACGCGCCGAGGAAGTTTTTGAACTGCTCCAGTTCAACGAAGGCAACAGTTCCGGACTTGGCATAGGCTGTATCTCCTGGAACGGCGATGTCAGCGCCGACCAGTTCTGGCGACAGCATATTTTCGGCAACGTTCTGGAGCGGCCCTTCTCACGGATCTGGGACGACCCTCAAATCGAACTGCTCCATAAGCTCAAGGACAAAAAATCCCATGTGAAGGGGCGCTGTGCCAAATGCCGCTTCCTGAACGTCTGCGGCGGCAACTTCCGCGCCCGCGCCGAGGCCTTCTACGGGGATGAATGGGCGCAGGATCCGGCCTGCTACCTCACGGATAAGGAGATCGGCATCGGGGAGTCCTGACACCCTTCCCCCGTGCCGCTTGAACGGAGGGCTTGCTCCCATGGTCAATAACAAGTACACTGGAACCGATTCAAGCACGGAGGAAGAATGCACGTTTACCTCATAGGGGCGGGGCCTGGAGACCCGGGTCTGATCACCTGCAAAGGCAGAAACGCTCTTTCTGAAGCCGACGTTGTGGTGTACGACCATCTTGCCAGCGACGAACTCCTTGTCCACGCCCGGCCAGACGCCGAACGCATCTATGTGGGGAAAATCGCGGACAAGCACGCCATGAAGCAGTGTGACATTAACAAACTGCTCATCCAGAAGGCCAGGGAAGGCAAGGTGGTTGCGCGTCTCAAGGGCGGCGACCCCTATATTTTTGGCCGCGGCGGAGAAGAAGCCGAAGAACTGGCGAACGCAGGCATTCCCTTTGAGGAAATCCCCGGCATTTCCAGTTCCGTTGCCGGCCCGGCCTACGCGGGCATCCCGCTGACGCACCGCGCCTACGCCTCTTCCGTTACCATCATCACCGGACACGAAGACACTGGCAAGGCGGGTTCTGTTCACAACTGGCAGGCCCTGGCCCGCAGCGCTTCCACCCTTGTTTTTCTTATGGGCATGAAAAATCTGCCCGACATATGTTCCAAGCTTATGGAAGCGGGCATGGACGGGGAAACCCCTGCCGCGTTGGTGTACTGGGGTACTACCGATCGTCAGCGCTCCCTAGTCTCTACCCTTGCCGAACTCCCCGAGGCGGCCGCTCGAGAGGGCTTTGTCAACCCTTCCGTCATTGTTGTGGGCCGCGTGGTAAAGCTCAAGGACAAGCTGGACTGGTTTGAAAAGCGCCCGCTCTTTGGCCGCACCGTGGTTGTGACCCGCGCGCGGGAACAGGTCAGCGAGAGTGCCGCTCTTTTTGCCCGCCGTGGCGCCCGCGTCATACAGTTCCCCACCATTCGCATTGCCCCCATGCCCGACTACGCGAAGCTGGATGGGGCAATCGAAAAGCTCTCCCGCTATCAGTGGGTAGTGTTCACCTCGGTCAACGGCGTCCGCTTCTTCAAAGAACGACTGGCAAAACTTCGTCTGGACGCCCGCGCCCTGGGAGGCGTACGCGTAGCCGCCATTGGTTCGGCCACCGCGGAAGCCGCAAAGGGCATGGGCATTGTGCCAGACCTTGTCCCCGCCACCTATGTGGCCGAAAGCGTGGCTGAAAGCCTGATCGCCCTCGGTGTCGCTGGGAGCCGTATACTCCTGCCCCGCGCCAGCAAGGCGCGAGAAGAACTGCCCGCCGCTCTGCGCGCCGCCGGAGCTTTGGTGGATGTCATTGCCGCGTACGAAACTCTGCCTTCCGGCGAAAACAAGGGGCAGATCATGGAAGCCCTGGAATCCGGCAGTCTTGACTGCGTCGCCTTCGGATCTTCCTCCACAGTGCGCAACTTCCTTGCCGCCATTCCCGTGAAAGAACTGAAAAAATATCCGGGCGTGCGTTTTGCGGCCATTGGGCCAGTTACGGCCAATACCATGAAATCTCTTGGCCTGCACCCCGATATTCAGCCGAAAACCTTCAGCATTCCCGCGCTGGTGGACGCCGTGTGCGACGCCTTCGCCCAATGAGGCCACCCATGACATTGAAACTCGGCATTCTCGCTTCGGGCAACGGCTCCAATGCGCAGGCCATGATTGACGCCGCAGAATCCGGCCTTCTGGCTGCGGACATCCGAATCATCCTTGCCAATCGCCCGAACGCCGCCGTTTTGAGCCGCGCCAAAAAGCACGGCATCCCGCACCTCTGCCTTGACCACACGCTCTTTCCGGATCGCGAAGGTTTTGACCGCGCCGTGACGGAACAACTTCTTGCAGCGGGTGTTGATACCGTTGCCCTGGCCGGGTATATGCGCTTGGTAACCCCTGTTTTTCTAAACGCCTTTCCCAATCGCGTGCTGAACATACACCCCGCTCTTCTGCCCTCCTTTCCGGGTACGCATGGGGCGCGCGACGCCTGGAACTACGGTGTGAAGTTCAGCGGTTGCACCGTACACCTGGTCAACCCCGTCATGGACGGCGGGCCTGTTCTTGTGCAGGCCGTTCTGCCCGTGCGGCAGGAGGAAGACGATGCAGAGCTTCTGGAGCGCATCCACGTTTTTGAGCACCGCATTTACGTACAGGCTCTGCAGTGGCTGGCGGAAGGGCGCTTGCGCCTTGAAGGCCGACGTATACTTCTGGAACCCTCCCCCCGCCCTCTGGCGCCTCAACCAAAGGACGCGCTGATCTGGCCGCCTCTGGAACAGGGCTTTTAGAAAATTCCAAACCGTAGAGGAAGTTTTGATGAAAGTATTTCGTTTTCTTCTGCTTGGCCTTGTACTCCTCTCTCTGGCCGCCTCCCCTGCTTTTGCCGGCGATGCGGTAAAAAAGGCGGAGCGTCGCACTCCGGTGATAGTGGAATTTGAAGGCAACGATGCCATAGGCGCGGCCCTCTTCTCCCGCCTCAAGGACGTCATCGACAGCGCCAACCCCGCCTCTCCCACCAGAGAAGCTAAGTTTCGCATCCTGCTTTCCACTGCCGCCGAATTCCCCTCCCGCCCGGGAGTTGGTTCCGTGTACGCCGTAGTCTGGACTCTGGCCCTGTCTGAAGGCGCCATGGAGTACTTCCTGGTCCGCGATATCGGCGTTGTCACCCCGGACACTGTGGACGAAGTGGTCAAACTCATTGTCAGTCGTACAGACGGCGTTTCCGCCCGCTACGGCTATCTGGATCGCGAAAAATAAATCCTGCGCTCCTTTTCTGAAGAAGCGAAAAGACGCGGCTTTCACTTGTTCAACGCCCACCCATCCCGGCAGACCTTTGTGACGCTCTCTCTTTGCAAGATTCTTCTTGGTTCGTGGGAGAGCGGGCATCGCGTGGCCCTTGGCATTTTTCGCTTTCTCATTCCCCTTGTCCTTGCCGTCAAGATCCTGGAAGAGAGCGGACTCATTCCCTGGCTGGCCCTGCCCATGAGTCCCGTCATGGAGTTTATCGGCTTGCCAGGCGAGTTCAGCCTGGCCTGGGCTTCCTGTATGCTGGTAAACATCTATTCCGGGCTTTCCGTTCTTCTCGCCCTCCTGCCTCAGATGCCCGACGTTTCCGCGGCACAGATGACGGTGTTTGCCGTACTCGCGCTCATTGCCCACAGCCTTGTGCTGGAAATACGCATCGCCGGTCAGTGCGGCGTATCCATGCCCTTTCAGCTTGTACTGCGGCTGGCTTCCAGCATTCTGGCCGCCTTTCTCCTGCACCTTCTTTTAGACGGCTTTGGGTTGATGCAGGAAAAGGCCGTGGTGCTTCTGCACATCGACACTGCCCCCACGCTTGCAGAATGGGTAGGGCAGCAGCTTATCACCTTGGCGGAGCTTTACGCGGTGATCTGCGCCGTCATGCTGCTCCAGAAGATTCTAGATCTTCTGCAGATTTCCCGCCTGGCAGGCTGGATACTTGGGCCTCCGCTACGCCTTCTGGGCATTTCCCCAAGGGCCGTCTCGGTGGTACTCATTGGCTTTACCATGGGCATACTCTACGGCGGCGGCGCGCTCATACAGTCTGTGCGCGAGGGGCATCTTTCGCGGCGCGATGTACTCTGCGCCATCTCTCTTCTGGGGTTGTGTCATTCCCTCATAGAGGATACCGTTGCTCTTGCTCTCCTTGGCGGCACGCTCTGGGGCATACTGGGCTTTCGCATAGTTTTCGCTCTGATCTTCGGGGCGCTTCTCAATATTTTCTACCCCGCGCTGGAAAGGTTTGCCCTGCCGCGCGATGCCGGGATCTCTCCATGAAAACGCTCTGGATCAATGCCGGAGAAATTTCTGGCGACCTTCAGGCCGGCGCCCTGCTCTCTGCCCTGCGTGAACTCCCCGGGGGGCGGGAACTGCGCGTTGTTGGCATGGGCGGAGACTGTCTTGCCCTGGCCGGACAGGAAAATCTCCTGCGCGTGGAAGAGCTTTCCGTTATGGGCCTTGTGGAAGTGCTTGGTAGCCTTCCGCACATCTTCCAACTGCTCCGGCGCATAAAAAATGAGATGAACCGCGTACGGCCGGACGCAGTCCTCCTTGTGGACTCCCCGGAATTCAACTTTCGCGTGGCCCGCATCGCCCGCAAACTGGGCATACCGGTTTTCTACTTCATCCCGCCCAAAGTCTGGGCCTGGCGCTCGGGCAGGGTGAAATTCCTGCAAAAACACGTGCGCCGCATCTTTTCCATTTTGCCCTTTGAGGTGGACTTCTACCAGCGCTACGGTGTGGACATTGCCTATGTGGGCAACCCCCTGGTGGATTTGGTGAACTATCCTTCTCTTGTCGGCATAAAGCCCTTGAAACAGCGCATAGGGCTTATGCCCGGGAGTCGCCGCAAAGAAGTGGAATTGCTCATGCCCGCCTTTGCCGGCGCCGCGGAAAGGCTCCGCGCAAAACACCCCGACCTTTCCTTCCACTGCATCCGCGCGCCGCATTTTTCCGAAGACTATCTGCGTGGTCTTTGGCGAAGTGACTTTCCCCTGTTTTTTATGGATGAGAGCGAAAACCGCTACCGCTTTATGCGAACCTGCCAATGCATCCTTGCCGCCTCTGGCACCGCCACCCTGGAAACAGGCCTGGCCGGCGTGCCCACGCTGGTAGCGTACAAGGTTTCCCCGCTTTCCTACTGGATTGGCAAGTGTGTGCTCCATGTTCCTTGGATCAGCCTCACTAACCTCATCCTCAACCGGGAAGTTTTCCCTGAACATCTTGAAAAGGAGGCCGAACCCGAAGCCCTGGCCTACCGTCTTGAGCGCTGGCTCTCCCATCCTGAAGAACTCTCCGCCATACGTCGGGATCTTGAAGAACTGCGCAGGCTCTGCGGAGAAGCGGGGAGCGCGCGCCGCGCCGCGCAGGCTCTCATAAGCGAACTCAAAAATTTGCCGTGACCAGCCTCGACAGGATTTTCGCACCCAAAAACTCGTCTGAAGGGAAGGCGTGAATTCCTTCGGTAACGGCGCGGACAAACCGTGAAGACAAAGCAAACCCCGCTTCTTGCGTCTTCATGAAGCGGGGCTGTGATCTCCGTTGCAAAACACGGCCTATTTTTTCGCCTTCAGCGTCATTTCCTTAAAATCAGCAAAGAAGATGCGGCTGTCCGTAGGTCCGGCCGCGGCCTCCGGGTGATGTTGCACGGTCATGATGGGCTTTGTGGGATGGCGGAAGCCCTCAAGGGTTTGGTCGTTGAGGTTGACGTAGACCTTTTCCACGCCTTCGGGTGGCAGAACGCAGAAGCCGTGGTTCTGGGAAGAAATTTCTATGCGCCCGGTGAGCAGATTCTTGACCGGATGGTTGACGCCGTGATGGCCGAATTTCAACTTTGTGGTTGTACCGCCAAGGGCGTGCCCCAGGAGTTGATGCCCAAGGCAGATGGCTCCGATGGGAAAGCGTTCGGCAAGTTTTGCGATTTCGGCAATTTCTTTTTTCAGCGTTGCGGGGTCTCCAGGGCCGTTGGAGAGGAAGACGCCGTCCGGCGCGAGGGCGCAGACCTGTTCAAAGGTAAAGGCGGGGGGCACGACAAGAAGTTCCATGCCCTGCGCGGCAAGCAGGCGGAGTATGTTCCACTTGATGCCGAAGTCGTAAACCACAATGTTCAGTTCCTTTCCTCCGGGCCAAGCGTAGGAACCGTCCGCGGCAAGTTCCACGGGAGCGGGGCGGTTCGCGGTTTCATCCCATCGGTAGGGCCTGACGGGCGCCACACGGGCGACAAGATTCTGCCCTTCCATGGTGGGCAATGCCCGGGCTTTTTCGGCAAGTGCCGCGGGATCCATGATGGTGGTGGAGATGGCGCCGCGCATGGCTCCGTTCTTGCGCAGATGCAGGGTCAGGGCGCGCGTGTCAAGCCCTTCAACGCCGGGTGTCTTGTGGCGCGTCAAGAAGCTGGGCAGAGATTCCACAGAGCGCCAGTTGGAAGGTTCCTTGCAGCACTCCTTAACAAGCAGGGCCGACATATGGATCTTTGCGGATTCCATGTCCTCCGCATTAATGCCGTAGTTGCCAATGAGCGGATAGGTCAGGCAGACCATCTGCCCCGCGTAGGAAGGATCGGTGAGCAGTTCCTGATATCCGGCCATGGCGGTATTGAAGATGACTTCCCCACCCGCCAGTTCTATGGATCCAGTAAAGGATTCCCCTTCCAGGGTGAAGCCGTCTTCCAGAGCGAGCAGTGCTTTCATGCGCGTTCTCCTTTCGCAGACGAATCCGCATAGTAATCCTGAAGGCATTCCACGCGGAGTGCCTTGTTCTGCTGATGCTGTATGGCGCGGGCTATGGCCCTGGCGCCGGAGAGCGTTGTGGTGAACGGTACGCCGTACTGGAGCGTGGTCTGCCGTATGGCCCGGGAATCATGGGCCGTACGTCTTCCGGAAGCGGTGTTGATGACGAGAGCGACCTGGCCGTTCTTGATCATATCTTCAATGTTGGGCCGTCCCTCAAAGCGCTTGAGTACGGTTTGAACCCTGAGTTCGTGCTCTTCCAAAAGTTTTGCCGTGCCGTGCGTGGCCAGAAGTTCAAAGCCCAGGTCGGCAAAGGATTTGGCAATGGGGACGATGAAGCTCTTGTCGCAATCGTTCACCGAGATGAACACCTTGCCCGTATTGGGCAGGGTCTGGCCGGAACCCAGCTGACTTTTGAGGAAGGCTTCGTCAAAGGTGCGGGCCACGCCCATAACCTCGCCGGTGGAACGCATTTCCGGCCCGAGCAGAATGTCCACGCCCGGGAAGCGCTTGAACGGAAAGACCGATTCCTTGACGCAGATATAGCCCGTTCTGTGCATGGACCATGGATCCAGCTCCTTCAGCGTCTTGCCCAGCATAATCTGCGTGGCCAGGCGGGGCAGGGGCACGCCCGTGGCCTTGGAAACAAAGGGCGCAGTGCGAGAGGCGCGCGGGTTCACTTCCAGAATATAGATCTCTCCGTCCTTGACGGCAAACTGTATATTCATAAGCCCCACAACGCGCAGTTCCTTGGCCAGAGCCACGGTTTGACGGCGTATCTCTTCAACAATGTTCTCCGGCAGGGAATAGGGCGGCAGTGAGCAGGCGGAATCGCCGGAATGGATACCGGCGGCCTCAATATGTTCCATGATGCCGGCCACATACACGTCTCTGTCATCGGCCAGGGCGTCCACGTCCATCTCAATGGCGTTTTCCAGGAACTGATCGATGAGTATGGGGTGTTCCGGGGTCTCCGTCCCCACAATGTCGCGGAAATATTCGTTGAGGTCTTCCGGCCCGTAGCAGACCATCATGGCGCGACCGCCAAGCACATAGCTGGGGCGGACAATGATGGGGTAGCCGATGCGCGCAGCGACCTCTTTAGCGCCATCAAGCGAGGTACAGGTTCCGTTTTGGGGCTGACGCAGGTGCAATTTTTGGAGGAGAGCCTGGAATCGTTCGCGGTCTTCCGCGCGGTCAATGGCGTCCGGACTGGTGCCGAGTATGGGCACTCCGGCGCGCTGCAAGGGTACGGCCAGGTTCAGCGGCGTCTGCCCGCCGAACTGCACGATAACGCCATCGGGCTTTTCGGCCCTGACGATGTGCATCACGTCTTCGAAGGTAAGCGGCTCGAAGTAGAGACGATCCGAAGTGTCGTAGTCCGTGGACACGGTTTCGGGGTTGGAGTTCACCATGATGGCCTGCACTCCGGCGTCGCGCAGGGCAAAGGAGGCATGGCAACAGCAGTAGTCGAACTCTATGCCCTGGCCAATGCGGTTGGGTCCGCCGCCCAGGATGACGACTTTTTTACGGTCGTGTACGACAAGTTCCCGGCCTGTTTCATAGGTGGAGTAAAAATACGGGGTGTAGGCCTCGAATTCGGCGGCACAGGTATCCACAAGGTAATAGACAGGCTCAATGCCCGTGGCCCTGCGCAGGGCGGCCACGTCGCTTTCGGGGCGCTTCCACATTTCGGCAAGCTGGCGGTCGGAAAAGCCGAATTCCTTGGCACGGCGCAAAAGACGCGCCATTTCGGGATTGTCCGGGGTCATGGAATTGCCAAGGGCGAAATCGCGCAAGTCGCCTTCCATTTTCACAATGTCACGCACCTGGCGCAGGAACCAGAGATCTATGCCCGTGGCGGCATGGATGTCTTCCGGCGTCATTCCAGCGAGTACGGCTTGGCGTATGAAAAAGATGCGCCTGGAATTGGGCGTGCGCAACTTGGCCATGATGTCGTCCATGTGCGGTAAAGGGTCGCGGAAGTGACTGCCCAGCCCGGGAGCGCCAATTTCCAGAGAACGCAGGCCCTTTTGCAGGGCTTCCTTGAACGTGCGGCCAATGGCCATGGTTTCGCCCACGCTCTTCATGGAGGTGGTAAGTTCGTCCTTGGCGCCCGGGAATTTTTCAAAGGTGAATCGCGGAATTTTGACAACGCAGTAGTCAATGGCAGGCTCAAAACTGGCCATGGTCTCGCGGGTAATATCATTGGGGATTTCGTCCAGAGTGTAGCCAATGGCCAGTTTAGCCGCGATTTTGGCGATGGGAAAGCCCGTGGCCTTGGAGGCCAGAGCCGAAGAGCGGGATACGCGGGGGTTCATCTCAATGACCACAAGTTCGCCGTTTGCGGGATTGAGTCCGAACTGTACGTAGGAAC